>QHMY01000167.1 GCA_003218305.1 Verrucomicrobiota bacterium | reverse complement strand
CGGTGAGCTCTTACCTCGCCTTTTCACCCTTACCTGACCTTCGTTGCCAAAGAACCGGCGGTCTCTTCTCTGTGACACTTTCCGTCACCGCAATTTTTCAATTGCGGCGCCCGCGTGCTTTACGCGGCATGCTGCCGTATGGTGTTCGGACTTTCCTCTCCGAATTTCTTCGGAGCGATCATCTGCCATCGGCGCGGAATCTACCACAGTCTTCGTGCGTGGGGAAGATCCCTCGCACAAAGGACACAAGGGTCTCGAACAATTGAATTCGTTTGTGTCCGTCGTGGACTTGGTGAGTTCCAATCGATTCAAATCGGCGCGGGCGCGGTCACCAGAAACCAGCTCACCATCAGCAGAGCGATCGTCAATTTGGCGAGCATGCCGGCAAGGTTGCCGAGCAACGTCCCCCACCCCGCGCGCCCGGCGTTGACGAGACGTTTCCCGGCCAGGAGTTCACCAGCGAAGGCGCCCGCGATTGGTCCGATGATCAATCCCGGAACGGAAAAGAAGAGTCCGACAATCGCACCAATCGTAGCGCCGAAAGCGCCCCATTTCGTAGCACCAAACCGCTTCGCCCCGAAATAACCGGCCCCGAATTCCAACGCATACGAGAACAGGGTCAGGAGGGCCAGGACCCCGATATTCCACCAGCCAAGGCTCTTTTCGCTTCCCAGCATGATCTGGTGCAGAACGGCCGCCGTCAGGATGACGATCGCGCCCGGGACCACCGGCAGGAGCGTCCCGACCAGCCCGATTGCCATCAAAACGAGGGCGATCAACCACCAAAGCAATTCCATGCGTTGTCCTTAAACCTTTTGACCATGCCTTCGCCGTTTCTATAGTTGACCTCCCTCACCTAACCTCAACCGAAGAATTCTTATGGCACTCGCAACCGGAACCAAAGCTCCAGATTTCAGCCTCTCAACCAAAACCGCCGACGGACCGAAGCAGGTCAAGCTCAGCGATAACTTCGGCAAAACGAATACGCTCCTGTTGTTTTTCCCAATGGCGTTTACCGGCACCTGCACAACGGAAATGTGCAACATGAGCAAAGAACTCCCGGACTACAGCGGCCTGAACGCCGCGGTCTACGGGATCAGCGGCGACAATCCGTTCGCGCAGGAGGCCTGGGCGGCCAAGGAGAGCATCACGGTGCCGCTCCTGAGCGATTACGAGCACAAGATCGCGAAGGCATACGACGTGATGTACGACTCGTTCCTGCCGCAGATTAATCTCGGCATGGGTGGCGTGCCGAAGCGATCGGCCTTCATCGTTGACCGCGAGGGGGTCATTCAATACGCGGAGAGCAACGACGACGCGAAAGCGCTGCCGAATTTCGACAAAATCAAAGCGAAGCTCGCGGAGCTGAAGTGAACGACGAATTCAAGACGCTGAAGAAATTTGACGCCGGCCAGGGCCGCGAAGGATTTCTGCATTCGCTGCCGGCGCTCGAAGCACAGGGCATCGGGCCGATCTCGCGACTCCCGGTCAGCATTCGCATCGTGCTCGAATCGGTCTTGCGAAATTGCGACGGCAAGAAAGTTCGGCGAAAGGACGTCGAGACGCTGGCGAAGTGGAATGCGAAATCGCCGGCTAACGACGAGATCCCGTTCGTGGTTGCCCGGATCGTCCTCCAGGATTTCACCGGCGTTCCCCTGGTGGTGGACCTCGCGGCCATGCGCAGCGCGGTGAAAAACCTCGGCGGCGATCCAAAAATCATCGAACCCCTCGTGCCAGTGGATTTGGTGGTCGACCATTCGGTGCAGGTGGATTTCGCGGGCTCAGCCGACGCGCTGCGTTTGAACATGGAGATGGAATTCAAGCGCAACCGCGAGCGTTATGAATTCCTCAAATGGGGTCAGCAGGCTTTCCAGACCTTCGGGCTCGTGCCGCCCGGCATAGGCATTGTCCACCAGGTTAACCTCGAGTATCTGGCGAAAGGCGTCCTTTTCTCTCAACTCTCAACGCTTAACTCCCAACTTTTCTATCCGGACACGCTGGTTGGAACTGATTCGCACACGACGATGATCAATGGTCTCGGCGTCGTCGGCTGGGGTGTCGGCGGGATTGAGGCGGAAGCAGGGATGCTGGGGCAGCCGGTCTATTTTTTGACGCCGGAAGTCGTGGGCGTCCACATGGCGGGAAAATTGCGCGAAGGAGTAACCGCGACAGATCTGGCGCTGCATATCACCCAAATGCTGCGGGCCCAAAAAGTGGTAGGCAAATTCGTCGAGTTTTACGGAGAAGGCGCCGCGTCGCTGCCGCTCCCGGATCGCGCCACCGTCGGCAATATGGCTCCCGAGTATGGCGCCACGATGGGTTACTTCCCAGTCGACAGCGAGTCGGTGAATTACCTCCGGGCGACCGGCCGGACAGAGGAACAATGTGTTGCCTTCGAGAATTATTTCAGGGCCCAGGAAATGTTCGGAATGCCGCGGAAAGGCGAGATCGATTACAGTGTGGATCTCGAGCTGGATCTCGCTGCGGTCCAGCCCAGCGTGGCCGGCCCGAAGCGCCCACAGGACCGGGTCAACCTGCCGGAGCTCGGAAGCGTCTTTCGGTCCTTACTCGAAAAGCCGGTTAAGGACGGCGGTTACGGCAAGGCGAATGGGGACCTCGGAAAACATCACTTCGTGAATCTGAACGGCACGCCGCCCAAACAGGGCGACATGGCTTCGACCGACAAAGCCGACCAAGGAATCGAGCCGGGCGATGAACGGAATAAGGTAGAGATGGTGGCGAACCGCCCCACTCCAGATTCGGTAAAGGAGATTGAAGCGAAACCCGGGGATATTTTCGCGCGCGGACACAGCCGCCTCGGCCACGGCAGTGTGTTGATCGCGGCGATCACCAGCTGCACAAACACCAGTAATCCGAGCGTGATGCTCGCCGCCGGGCTTCTTGCGAAAAAGGCGGTGGAACGCGGCCTGACCATCGATCCGGCCGTGAAAACATCGCTCGCGCCGGGTTCCCGTGTCGTCTCCGATTATCTTCAGAAAACCGGCCTGCAACCCTACCTCGATCAACTGGGATTCAACATTGTCGGGTACGGTTGCACGACCTGCATTGGCAACTCTGGACCCCTTCATCCCAAGATCGAGCAGGCGATCAGTGAATTCGATCTCGTGGCGGCGTCAGTCCTCTCCGGAAATCGCAATTTCGAGGCGCGCGTCCACCAAAACATCAAGGCGAACTTCCTCATGTCTCCCCCGCTGGTCGTGGCGTTTGCCCTGGCGGGCCGAGTCGATCTCGATCTGTCGACCGACCCGATCGGCAAAGGCGATGACGGCCGTGAAATTTTCCTGCGCGATCTCTGGCCCAGTTTACAGGAAATCCGCGACACTATGCAGTCCGCGCTGACCCCGGAAGTTTTCCGGCGGCTCTACCGCGACTTCGCCGGCCAGAACCCGAAGTGGAACGAGATTCCCTCCAGTACCGGCGATATTTATCAGTGGGACGAAAAGAGCGATTACATTCATCAGCCACCCTTCTTCGAGAATTTCTCCATGGAGCCAGGCACGATTGAGGAAATTCGCGGCGCGCGCCCTCTGGGAATTTTCGGCGATTCCGTCACGACCGACCACATCTCGCCGGCCGGCGCGATCAAGGCGACATCGCCGGCTGGCCAGTATTTGATGGCCCGAGGGATCAGCGCAGTGGATTTCAACAGCTACGGCAGCCGGCGCGGGAACGACCTGGTCATGACACGCGGAACGTTCGCGAACGTTCGGATCAAGAACCTGATGGTACCCGGAACTGAAGGCGGAGTAACAAAGTATTTCGGAAACCAAAATTCG
This sequence comes from Verrucomicrobiota bacterium, assembly GCA_003218305.1. Lineage (GTDB taxonomy): Bacteria > Verrucomicrobiota > Verrucomicrobiia > Chthoniobacterales > UBA10450 > AV80. The sequence continues at coordinate 1,000 of QHMY01000167.1, read as the reverse complement.
GACGCCGGAGAGACGATGGCGATTTTCGACGCCGCAACGAAATATCAAGCGGATGGGATTCCGCTGGTCATTCTGGCCGGGCACGAATACGGGACGGGTTCGAGCCGCGATTGGGCGGCGAAAGGCACTCGGTTGCTCGGAGTGAAAGCCGTGGCGGCGGCGAGTTTCGAGCGGATTCATCGATCGAATCTTGTCGGGATGGGCGTGCTGCCGCTGCAATTTGTTGAAGGCACTAACGCCCAGACGCTGGGCTTGGACGGATCCGAGACATACGCTGTCACCGGTTTGTCCAATGCGATCGAGCCCGGGCAAATGGTCACGCTCGAGATCACGCGCAAGAATGGAAAACAAGAAGCCGTTCCGGTGAAGCTACGGATCGATACGCCCATCGAGATCGACTACTACCGCCATGGCGGGATTTTGCCGTTTGTGTTGCGCGAGTTGATGGCGCTCCAGTAGTCAAGCGAAGCGACGGATATTCGAGGTATGAAGAAACTGCGGGTGGCGGTCCTTTACGGCGGCCGCTCAGGAGAGCATGAGGTATCGCTGCAGTCAGCTGCGTCCGTCATTAATCACCTGGATCGCAATCGCTTCGAAATCGTGCCGGTAGCCATCGACAAGCGGGGACGCTGGCACCTCAACGATATTTCTCTGCTGGAAGGAAAAAAATCTCTGCCCGTCTTCAAAGACGCGCCGAAAGTTGTTCTGCCTCCGAATCCGGCGGACAAGGCTGGCGGCAACGCGTTGATTCGCCTCGGCGGAAAGGGAGAGGCCCAGGGAATCGACGTGGTCTTTCCCGTCATGCATGGGCCTCTCTGTGAAGATGGAACGATCCAGGGGTTACTTGAGCTGGCCGATCTCCCGTATGTCGGATGCGGCGTCCTCGCGTCGGCTCTCGCGATGGACAAGGAAATGGCCAAACGCGTCGCCCGTGACGCCGGAGTTCCAATCGTGCCTTATGTTTCGTTGAAGCACGAGGTTTGGAAAAAAGAAAAGCAGG
>QHMY01000185.1 GCA_003218305.1 Verrucomicrobiota bacterium | reverse complement strand
TTACTTTTCCGGAGCAAGACGCTTTCGGTAAACGTGCTGGGTCTTCAGCCGGGAGTATCCGATCCGCTCGTAAAAGGGATGGGAATCCGGTCGGACCACGTTACTTCGAACGGTAACATGCGAAAGATCGCGTCCATGGGCCCACCTCTCGACTTGTTCCACCAAACGCCGGCCAACGCCTTGCCCGCGTTGGCCGCTGCCGACCACCAAACCGAGGATTTCGCAGAACCGTCCTGCTTCGAGAACATCCTGTTGCGCCGCGTGAATCCAGCCCACGATCCGGTCCGTTGGCGACTCAGCGACGAGGAGGAGATGCTCCTCATTCTTCAGGAGACGCCGAAGTCTGCGGCTGATCGTTTCGGGTTCCACCGGATAACCCAACTCTGCGCTTAACTCTGCCAGGCGGTCCGCGTCGGTTGCGTGCGCGTTCCGCACGATCATCGCATTTTTTTCCGGCTTACGCAGCCGAGGATTGAAAGCGGGCCAGGGAGCGGGCGCGGGCCTTGGCGGCTTCGACTTCCCGGTCGCGCGGTGGCGCATTGGTCACGAGAGAGTCGAGCAGCTCTTGCGCTGCCTGCGTCACGCGATCGACCGCTCGAAGAAAGGCGGGTTCGTTAGCCTTCGAAGGCCGGGCGAACCCACTCAGTTTTCGAACGAACTGAAGCGAGGACGCGCGAACTTCGTCATCCGTGGCTGGTGGTTTGAAGTTGTGCAGGGTCTTGATGTTTCGACACATGGGGCCTCCTTTTTTTCCGATGAGAAAGATTCGGTGTTATCGATCGAGCCGGCTCGCGTCAGTGGTTTGATTGGGGTTCGAAGATTCGCTGAGCCTTTCTTCCAGCCTGCGCCGGATCTCGGGCCACTCGTCGTTAATGATACTGAACATAACTGAATCGCGCTTCCGTCCACCGGCCATGATGAGGTCGTGGCGAATGATTCCTTCCTGTTTCGCCCCGAGACGAAGGAGAGCGGCGCACGACGTGTCGTCGAGCTCGTCCGTCGCAAACTGAACTCGGATGCAATTGAGCCTTTCAAAGGCGAAGGTCAGCATCAGGAGCTTGGCTTCGGTGTTAACAAACGTTTTCTGCCACGACTGCGCCAGCCAGGTCCAGCCGATCTCCAATTTTCGATGCTCCCAGTCGATCTTCCAGAAGCGGGTCGAACCGATGATGGCCTTCGATTCAACGAGCTGTGTGACGAAGGGGATCGTGTTCCCATCGGCCCGGCCTTCCAACGCGATACGAATGTATTTATCTACGGTGTCGGCGGAGGGGATAAAGGTGTAGGGAAGTTTCCAAAGATCTCCGTCGGCAGCAGCCCGCACCAGGTCGGGACCATCCGACGCCAGCATCGGCCGAAGCTTCACCCGTGGACCTATCAGGGGCTCCATGTGCAGGTGGAACGCTTTCACGAAATCCATAATCAGCCCTGAAAAGGTTCGGGGCAAGAGCGCACCGGGAGGCACTTCGGTCAATCTTCGCAGGGTCGGGACGATCGTGACGCTATGCGGATCGCCGAACGTTACAAAAGCGTGGTGACGAGCGATTCGAGATGCCAGTGCAAGAACTTGCCCCCGATCGACAGAGAATCTCTTTTCCGCTTCTCGTTTGCCCCGTTCAGGCTAAGGTGAACCCGCTCGCAGGATTCGCCGCGCTTTTAGTGACCGATTCGGATCGATGAACAACCAACCGCCAACGGTCATTAACCTCAATTTGCCGAAGCCGCCGATGCGTCTGATCGGCGCCATTTTCGTGGTGGTGGTCCTCCTGATTCTGGTCTGGACCTCGTATTACACGGTGGCTGCGGAATCGGAAGGGGTGGTTCTCCGGTTCGGGAAGTTTTTCAAAACCGTGGAGCCGGGTTTGCACTTCAAGTTGCCGCTTGGGATCGACGAAGTAAGTGTTCTGCCGACGCGCCGGCAACTGAAGCTCGAGTTCGGATTCTACACTTCGGGTTATACGAATCCGGCTCAGCCCACCCAGCAACAGACGGAAGAAAAATCGATGGTGACGGGCGACTTGAACGCGGCCCTGGTCGAGTGGGTGGTTCAGTATCGGATCGACGATCCGAAAGAGTATCTTTTCGATGTTCGCAACCCCGACCAGACGCTGCGCGATTTGTCCGAGGCGGCGATGCGCGAAGTGATCGGCGATCGCACCGTAGATGAAGTGATCACGATTGGCCGGCAGGACATCGAAATCTCGGCCTTGACCCGGATGCAGGAGCTGGCCAAGCGCTACAAACTCGGGGTGCGGGTCGATCAGGTGCAGTTGAAGAATGTGAATCCGCCGAGGGAGGTCCAGGCTTCATTCAACGAAGTGAACAAAGCGCAGCAGGACCGCGAGAACGCGATCAATATTGCAAACGGCGATTACAACGAAGCCGTTCCCAAGGCGAAAGGACAAGCCGACCAGACTATTCGCGGAGCGGAAGGTTATCGATTCAAGCGGGTGAACGAAGCGGAAGGCGATGTCGCGTCGTTCAACGCCATGCTCACCGAATACATCAAGGCGCCGGAGATCACCCGCACGCGGCTTTACCTGGAAACGATGGGCGACGTCCTGCCCGATATGGGGCCGAAGATCATCATCGACGATTCGATGAAGCAGCTGCTGCCGATCCTGCCTTTGTCGCTCAAACCGCCGGAGGCCCGATGAACAAGCGAGGATGCCTTTGGTTGGTGACGATCGCGGCCGTGTTCGTCGTGCTCCGTTTACTCTTTGGCTGCTTCTATGTGGTGCACCAGATCGAACAGGTAATTGTGACCCAGTTTGGCAAGCCGGTTGGTGAGCCGATCACCGACCCTGGGCTGCATTTCAAACTGCCCTTGATCCAGGAGGTAAATAAAATCGATAAACGGTTTTTGGAATGGGATGGCCAGCCGGTCGCGATTCCAACCCGGGACAAGACCTATATTCATGTCGATACCTTCGCGCGCTGGCGGATCGATGATCCCAAGACGTACTTCGTCCGACTAAAAGATGAACGCAGCGCGCAGTCGCGTCTCGAGGACATCCTGGGCAGCGAAACCCGCAACGCCATTGCCAAGCACGATCTGATCGAAATTGTGCGCACGGACAAGACCCGGAAACCGATGACCGACGAGAGCCTTAAACCGGGGCCGGTGGGCATTGGCACGATCGGCGTGTTGCCGCCGATCTCGTTTGGACGCTTGAAGATCGAGAGTGAAATAAAGGCGGCTGCTGCCGGGAAGCTCAATGAATTCGGCATCGAGCTGCTCGATGTTCGGTTGAAGCGGGTGAATTACAATCCGGATGTACTCGGCCGGATCTACCAGCGCATGATCAGTGAGCGCCTGCAGATTGCGCAGCGTTTCCGTTCGGAAGGGGAAGGCGAGGCGGCCCGCATCGCTGGCCAAAAGGAGCGCGATCTGAACGAAATTCGATCGACCGCTTACCGGCGCGTGCAGGAAATTCGCGGCGAATCAGATGCGAAAGCCACCGAGATATACGCCCGGGCCTACACCCAGAATCCACAGGCAGCCGAGTTCTACGCCTTCCTTAAGAGCATGGAGACCTACCGCAAGATCCTGACCAAGGAATCGACGCTCATCCTTTCGACTGACAGCGATCTTTTCAATCTGTTGAAGCGCGCCGGAACCAAGCCCGCCACTCCGCCGATCGTGCCACCGCGGTAGCTTCAGCCGAGACACTCCCGATACACCGCGGGATCAACATTGCCGCCGCTCACGACGCAGCAGACGGTCTGGTCGCGAAACTGATCCGGTGCGGTCAGGAGCGCTCCGGTCGAGAGAGCGCCGGTCGGCTCTACCTTTAGATTGGCGAGACCGTAGAGCAGTAAAACTCCCTCCCGAATCTGTTCTTCCGGGACTTCGACGATGCCCGTTACGTGTTCCCGGATGATGGCCCAGTTGTGCTGCCCGAGGCTGATGGTGCGGGCGCCATCGGCGATGGTCCTGGCCTCTTCTTCGTTTGCGATGATGCGTCCTTCGCGCAATGAGCGCGCAGCGTCGTTACCGAGAGCGGGTTCCGCACCGACAACCCTGGTCGCGAAGTTCGCGCGTGCGACGCTTTGCGCGATTCCCCCGATCAATCCGCCTCCGCCGACGGGCACCACAATCGCGTCAAAGGCGCGCCCGAGCGCGATCAATTCATCTCCCAGGCTAGCGTTTCCATCGATGACGAGGGGGTCGTCAAAACCGCTGGCGATGTACGCTTCGCCGCTTTCGGCCGCGAGTTGCCGGACGCGCTCGCTCCGGCTGATTTCGCGGACGTTGATGAGATCCACCGTGGCGCCGTATTCGCGCACGCCCTCTACTTTCACTCGTGACGAGTCATCCGGCATCACAACGGTGCATCGCTTGCCCGTGAGCTGACAGGCGTAAGCGAGCGCCTGTCCGAAGTTTCCCGAGGATGCCCCGATAATGTGGTCGTTAGGCACGTTCAGGGCGACGTTGTAGGCAGCGCGAAACTTAAAACTGCCCGTCCACTGAAACGTCTCGCTGGCGATGACCACCTGTGCGCCGAGCCGCTTCGACAAACGCGGCGCTTCAATGATGGTCGTAGGCCGGATCGCTTCGTGGTGTGGGCGCATGAGCATAGCTGAATGTTAGAATGCTTACGAACGGCTAGCGAGCAGCGGAAGTCTTCAGCTCGACCAGAATCAGGTGCACCGTCGTGTTGCCGATGTTTTCCGCGGCATGGGTCAAAGGATCGCGATAGAGGACCTCGCCCGTTTTTAGCTCCGCTTCGGTGGCCTTGCCGTCCGCGGCGTAATTGCGAACCTTCCCGCCGGTCAAAACATAAATCACGTAGGCCGGGTGCGAGTGGATCTGCTCCTTCGTGCCAGGCGGCAATTCCGCTTCGAGCACGCGCACGCGATCGTTCTCCAAGTTCACTCTGACCGTCTTGGAATTAACGACCGCCGGATCCTGTGCCCACGCCGACCCGGCCCCTCCGAAAACGATTAACACAATAACAAACGCGATCGTGGCGCGGAGTAAATGGAAACGCGTTTTCATAAAAAGATTTTCATCTGGTCGAGCGATCATTGAAAGGCAGAAGGTGGAAAAGTAGAAGGAGAATGGAGCCGCGGTGACGCGAGCGACATGGACGGTCAGGCCGGCGAGGGTACTCGGTAAGCGTTCGAGAGAAAACGATTCAAAGGTTTCCTCTAGAGCCAATTTGCAAGCCGCTAATAGGTCTGCAGATTCCTTGTTGATTCAGGGTTCCGGTGCTCGCCCGCGCTCATTCGGCGAGCCAATCGAACGAACTTTTGATTTTTTTGCCTTCGATGGATAGGACGGCATTTTTCTTCTTCGCGGAAAAGGAGAACGTCGGCGGCAACTCCGGCTTTTTTGTCTGATTTGTGAAGTGCATGACCAGGACCTGCTTGTCTTCATCGAACTTTTCAATCTTGAGCTGCTCGCGGGGGACAGAAATCCAGTCTTTACCTCCGGGTGGAGTGAAACGAACCTGGGCTACGGTCGAGCCGTGATCCCCGTCTCCGATCAGGATGTAAAGATTGTACCCGCCCTCATCGAAGATCAGTGCCTCCGTGGCGCGAAGGGTTGAACAGGCGACGAGGATTAAAACTGCCGAAATAAGAATGCGTTTCATAAGTAGGAGACGCGATTTAGACGAATATGCGCGCCTAAGGCGAACGTTTTCAGGGTCGAGGGTCGGGTTGCGGCTGGCGTTACTCGCGAAAATCACGGCACGCGAGTGCTGTGAAAGAATTCGATACGCCAGCCCTCCTTTTCCTTCCGAAGAAAAGCCGATTCGAGCCAGGTCACGTTTTTCGTCCCGGAAGCATCTTTAACCGAGCCTTCGTTGACGTAACTGATCCAGGCGACGTCTCCATGCATCCGCACCTCCGGCTTGGTCACATTCCACACGAACACCTTTCCCGATGTGTGTGCCCCCTTGATCAGCGCCATGAGCTCATCGCCCGTGAATCGTGCACCACCGTCGTAACTGTGGAAATCGCGGGTGACGACAGTATGAAACTTCTCCAGGTCATCGTTCGTTGCCGCGACATAAAACGTCCGCATGACTTCGATTACGCGGGCCTCCTCCGAGCCGGCTGCCGGCGATGGCGCCTGCTCTGCCGCGACGACAGCGCAGCTGGATACGAACAGGCAAACTACTGCGATTGGAAATACGTGACTTGTGATCATAGCGTCCGGTTCCTTGCCCTTGCAATTGTAGGGCAAGCGCTCCGCTTGCCAAATCGCGAAGCCGCTTCCCGCACCCAGGCCGACGGGTCCATTCGCACCTTCCCGTTCTCCGATTAATCCTGTCGTACCGCTTCGGCGAAGGCGATGTCGCCTGATTTTAGATCTAGCTCAGCCTCGGCGGGAGTGCCGAAAACTTTGGCCCGGTGATCGTCGAATTCGCCTTCCCATCTCGCGACCACGACGGTAGCGAGACAGTTGCCAATCAGGTTTACGCAGGTGCGGCCCATATCCATAAGTTCGTCCACGCCGAAGATGACGGCGACACCGATCGGGCCGAGGCCGGCGGGAAGGAAGCTGTTCAAGGTGGCGAGCAGGATGACAAGCGACGCGCGCGGGACGGCGGCGACGCCTTTCGAGGTCAGCATGAGGGTGAGGATCATGGTGATTTGGGCGCCGAAACCCATGTGAAAGCCCATGGTGGTCTCGGCGGCCTGGGCGACGAAGACACTCGCCATCGCGAGATAGAGCGTGGAGCCGTCGAGATTAAAGGAATAACCGGTGGGCATGACAAAACCGACGATGTGGCGAGGAACCCCCAGGCGTTCCATGGCTTGCATGGCTTTGGGCAAAGCGGACTCGCTCGACGTCGTGGCGAAGGCGAGAACGGCCGGCTCGCGAACGGCGCGGATGAATTGCCGAAGCGGAACGCGAAAGAGAAGTACGACCGCGCCGAAAATGAGGACGATGAAAATGACGAGAGCGAGATAGAGCGAGAGGATCAGGTTGCCGAGATTGACGAGGACGCCGAGGCCCTGCGTGCCGACGGTGTGGGCCATCGCGGCGCCGACGCCGATGGGCGCGAACATCATGACGTAGTTCGTAAACTTGAACATGACCTGCGAGAGGCTTTCCATTGCGCGAACGATCGGTTTGCCTTTCTCGCCGATAGCCGACACAGCTAGGGCGAACAGGACGCCGAATGCGACGATTTGAAGCACGTCGCCGCGCACCATGGCTTCGACGATGCTCGAGGGAAACGCGTGCACGAACGTCTCGACGAGTGTTTTCGGGTGCGCTTGCCCGATCGTTTTCGCGATCTCGGTGCTATTGGTCGCCAGGGTGACGCCGAGGCCGGGTCTGGTGAAATTGACCACGGCCAAACCGATGAAGAGGGCGGCGGTCGTGACGATCTCGAAGTAGATGAGCGCTTTTGCGCCCATGCGCCCGACTTTTTTCAACGAGCCCGCGCCGGCGATTCCAACCACGATAGTGGAGAAGACGAGCGGCGCGATGATCGACTTGATGAGGTTGAGGAAAATGTCCCGGAGAAAGTAAACGGCGTTCCCCCAATCGGGCCGGATGTAGCCAATGATGCCGCCGACGATGAGACCGATGAAGATCTGGGTGGTGAGGGACGGGCGATACCAGGGCCGCCGCACGGAGACTTCAGCCGATGGCGTGCGGGCAGTCATGCTCGGTGAAGTAAAGGGGGGTTGGCAGCGTTGTGCCAAGGAGAAACGGTGACCTCTCCTGCTCTTGATCCTAATCCTAATCCTGATCATGCTCTTTCGAGCACGAGCACGAGCACGAGCACGAGCACGAGCGATGAGGATGAGAGGACCGGAGACGGGAGGGACGGCGGGAGCTTTCCAAGGCGCCGCAATTGCGCTCCATTGCTGGCGTGTTCTTAACCCATCTCGAATGCACTTTCTGCGGGCTCCGCCATGAATGGTCGCAGCTGCAAAACCTCTGCACGGCGTGCCAGAAACCGCTCTTTCCGATTTACGATCTCGCCGGAGCGGGCCGGACGCTGACGCGTGAAGCGTTGGCCTCGCGCGAAAAGTCGCTCTGGCGCTATCGCGAAGTGTTGCCCTTGCCGGCGGACGCTGAGCCGGTCTCGCTAGGCGAAGGCGGAACGCCGCTTCTTCGGGCCGCACGCTTTGGCGCAACGCTGCGGGTTGAAGATCTCTGGGTGAAAGACGAAGCGCAAAATCCGACGCAAAGTTTCAAGGCGCGCGGAATGACCACGGCGGTCTCGATGGCGAAGCATCTCGGCGCCACGAAGCTGGCGGTGCCCTCCGCGGGAAACGCCGGCGGAGCGCTCGCGGCCTACGCCGCACGGGCTGGCCTCGAGGCCCACATCTTCATGCCGAGCGACACGCCGCGGGCGAATATCGTCGAATGCCGTGAGCTGGGCGCGCATGTCGTCCTGATCGACGGATTGATTACCGATTGCGGCGCGGAGATCGCGCGGCGCAAGGTGGCTGAAGGCTGGTTCGACATGTCCACCTTGAAGGAGCCGTACCGGGTCGAGGGAAAAAAGACGCTCGGCTACGAACTGGCCGAGCAACTCGGCTGGGTGCTCCCGGATGTCGTTCTTTATCCCACCGGAGGTGGCACCGGTCTCATCGGCATGTGGAAAGCGTTCGATGAAATGGAAACGCTGGGCTGGATTGGCCCCGCCCGCCCGCGCATGTTCTCCGTCCAAGCCAGCGGCTGTGCGCCGATCGTGCGCGCGTTCGAGGCCGGAGAGAAGAGCGCTGCCGAATTTCCCAATGCGCATACCTGTGCCTCCGGTCTGCGGGTTCCCAAAGCCGTCGGGGACTTTCTCATGCTCGAAATTCTGCGTGAATCGAAAGGTGGCGCGGTGACCGTGGACGACCAGGAGATGATTCGGGTCAGTCGCACGGTAGGATCGACGGAGGGCCTTTTCGTTGCGCCAGAAGGCGCCGCCTGCTTTGCGGCTCTCGAAAAACTACTGGCCGCGAAACAAGTCGCGGCCGACGAGCGCATCGTCATTTTCAATACCGGCTCCGGCATCAAGTATCTCGATTGCTACGAGCAGTGAAATACGAGAAATTCGAAATCCGAAATACGAAGCTCGAAACAATGACCAAAGGTTTAAAAAGGAGGAAAATTCCAAGGCGGACCTTCCCGTTTGGGTCATTCTCGCGTTCGGTAATTCGAGCTTGTTTGAAACTCGTTCGCGACCCGCGCTCTCTCGCTGCTACCCTCGCAGCTTTGCCTTCTATGTCGCGGATCCCATCCGCTCCATTCGGATTTCGGATTTCGATATTCGAATTTTCCGGTTTCTGGTTGCCGTTGCACCGATATCGCTAGCACCTTCGCATGGCAGACGCTCCGGAAATTCCAGAAGCAAAAGATCCGTTTGATAAGCGGGTCGCGCTGACCATCGCCATCCTCGCGATCTGCCTTTCGTTTATCTCTAACCTTGGCGACAACTCGAAGACCTCCGCCATCCTCAAGACCAGCGAAGCTTCGGATCAATGGAACTTTTTTCAGGCCAAGAGCACGAAGGCCCAGCTTGCCGCCATGCATGGAGACCTGATGATGCGCCTGTCGAGTGAGGAACGTTTCGAGGACTCCAGGAACCGGGCGGTTCAGCTGGGGCAGGATGCGCAGCGTTACGATGTCGAGAAGGGTGAGATCAAGAAACAGGCGGATTCATTGGTCGCTCAAGCGAAGCATTTCGCCGCGATCAACGATCGGTGCGATCAAGCCGCGCTCTTGCTCCAGATAGCGGTAATCGTTTGCTCGGTCTCGATTCTGGGTCAGTCGCACAAGTTTTGGTGGCTGGGGATGATCATGGGCGCCGCCGGCGTAGCTGTCGGCGCCACCGCTTTTTTCATGTGACCCGGCGGCACTTAGCGAAATTGTAGGGCAGGCGCGCCGCCTGCCATTGTCTCGGCCGGCAACGATGCGGTTGCCCTACAAGAATCAGAGCCCCATGTTCGAAAGGCGAACGGCGATCTGATTGACGACCTCCGCCAATTTCGGATGCGACGCTTCAAACGATTCGACGGACGCGGTCAGGCCATTCAAAGCCGCTTCGGCTAATTTCGGTTGCTTCTCTGCCCGGGTGGCCTCGTGGGCCGAAGCGTCGACAAATCCGGCAATACTCCGGGCATCTTCCTCATGCTTCCGGTCCAGAGTTCCTACTTCAGCCTTCAAGGCCGCCAGCAGACTCAGGAGTTCCTCCCGGGCCGGCCCGGGAATGCGAGCGGATTCCTTGAGCCGCGCTTCGATTTGCTGGATGCGATCTTCGATCATCAGCGAACCTTAATCCGCGTGTTGCCACTACGCCAGGCGTCCTCAATCGGTAAAATTGCCGAGTCCGCTAGGGCGTTTTGTCCGATTCTGCCTCATGGAGAAGCTGATCTACAGTTCGGGCTTCGAGCTGCGCATTGCGAGCGATCATGTCTACCATATTAAGCGCCGATTCCGACAGGCCCGCCTCCTCTTTCAAGGCGGTCGTTGCGAGCAAGATTGGAGTCAACGGTGTCCTCAGATCGTGCGCCACTTGGGAGAGAAATTCATGTTTAACCCGCTTCGCGTGATCACAGTTCTCCTGAACAAACTGCACGGTCGAATCGATAATCACCTCATCGAAGAAATGATGGATGACTTGCGTTGCCGCTCGCTCGGCCTCGCCCACGAACTCGGGATTATTCTGGGCGAACTCAGGCACCCAGCGGTCGAAGAAGTTCCGACGAATCAAACAAACCTCCCGAATGACCTCCTCCAGACGGTAGCCTTGCTCCCACCGTTTGCGTCCATGGGCGGCAGCATCGGGTCCGATGGGCGGCGGGGCCGGATCGTTCGGCGGTTTTTGCAGGAGGTCGGCCAGCTCGTCACAAATATGGGGCAAATGATCGAGCAATTGCCGGTAGGTAAGATCGTTTGAGGAGGCGATTTCCGAGCTGCGATCTACTGCTGCGACCCAAAGGCGGGTGATATCGTCGCGTCGGTTCCGAACAAATGCACCGAGATCAGCGAAAACTCGTCTCCTGTTAATCGACGGCAATTGATTCGTAGCCACGATAAGGTCGCCCAGAAGAGATACGAAGCGACGGATACGCGCGGATGCATCCTGCTTACAAGTCGTATCGTGGTCGGTTCAATCGGGTCGCTATGTCACCGATGGACCCGAGAGCCACGAAGCGGATGAAAATGCGCGATGTAGGGTTCAAACCCCCGCCCGCATCGCTACGCGAAGCATTGCGGGCGCGGTGCGACTTGTCGCGTCGACCGTTTGCCTGGGAGGTGGATGGTCATAGATGATCTGTGAGGGAAAATGCGCGATGCAGGGTTCGAACCTGCGACTTCTTGCGTGTGAAGCAAGCGCTCTACCACTGAGCTAATCGCGCGGAATGGGGAAGTGATAAGTGACGAGTGACGAGGGACGTGTCAAGAAGAGTACGGTGGATCGGGCGCTCCGCGCCCGCTGCCGAATTAACACCGTGCGTAGAGCGCCGATCCACTTGTCAGTCGCGGTCGGGCATGTATCTAAAAGGCATGTCCGAACACAAAATGACGCTCACCTGGAAGCGCGCCACGCCCGACTTCCAGTATCCCACCTACAATCGCGATCACTCGTGGAAATTTGACGGCGGCCATGAGATGGAGGCCACCGCCGCCCCGGCCTATCTGGGCAACCCGAAGCTGGTCGATCCGGAGGAGGCCTTTGTCGCTTCGCTTTCGAGCTGCCACATGCTCACGTTTCTCGCCGTGGCCTGCAAAAAGAAGTTCATGCTCGACGAATACGTCGACGACGCGGTCGGTCACATGGAGAAAAACGAGAACGGCAAACTGGCCATCACCCGCGTTGAGTTGCATCCGAAGCTCAAGTTTTCGGGCGACAAGCAACCGACCGAGCAGGAGCTAGACGAAATGCACCACTTCGCGCACACCGAATGTTTCATCGCGAATTCGGTCAAGACCAAGGTCACGGTCGAGAAGTAATCAAACCACGGATTGCTGGGATAACGCGGATAATCTTTCACCTTGGATTTCCACTATCTTCATCCGTGTAATCCGCGGTCGCCTTCCTCATGAGCGAAAAGACCGATCCGCAGCGGATGGAGAGAATCGTCAGCCTCTGCAAGCGGCGAGGGTTCATTTTCCAATCGGGCGAAATCTATGGCGGATTGAATGGCTGTTGGGATTACGGTCCGCTTGGGGTCGAGCTGAAGCGAAACCTGAAGGATTACTGGTGGCGCGTCATGGTGCGCGAGCGCGATGACGTCGTGGGAATGGACGGTTCGATTCTGACCCATCGCGCTGTCCTGCGGGCGAGTGGACACGAAGAGACTTTCAGCGATCCGATGGTCGATTGCCGGACCTGCAAAGCGCGGCTACGCGCGGATCAATTGCCGGAGAAAAACGGCAGCAAACAGTGTCCTAACTGCGGCGGCAAAGACCTCACGGAAGCGCGTCCGTTCAACCTGATGTTTTCAACGCAAATGGGCGCGTCGGCCGATCCGGAGTCGATTGCCTATCTGCGTCCGGAAACGGCCCAGACCATTTTTGTGCAGTTCAAGAACGTGCTCGATACGTCGCGGAAAAAGCTGCCGTTTGGGATCGCGCAAATCGGAAAGGCTTTTCGGAACGAGATCAACCCGCGCAATTTTACTTTCCGCTCGCGCGAGTTCGAGCAGATGGAGCTCGAATACTTTTGCCGGCCGGGGCAGGGGATGGAATTGCTTGAATACTGGAAGGAAGAGCGGCTGAAGTTTTATGAAAACATCGGCCTCCCGCGCGAAAAACTCCATGTGGTTACGGTGCCGGACGCAGACCGCGCCTTTTATTCCAAGGGCACCTACGACATCGAATATGAATTCCCGTTCGGCCTGCAGGAACTGGAAGGCGTGGCTTATCGGACGGACTACGATTTGAAGCAGCATCAGGAAGCCAGCGGTAAGTCGCTCGATTATTTCGATGAGGAAACGAAAGAGCGTTTCATTCCGCACGTGGTCGAGCCGAGCGCCGGCGTTGACCGGACGGTTCTCGCGATCCTCTGCAACGCCTATGACGAAGAAACGGTCACGGACGAGAAGGGCAAGAGCGAGACGCGCATCGTTATGCGGTTCCATCCGCGCATGGCCCCGATCAAGGTAGGCGTGTTTCCGCTCCTGAAGAACAATCCGCAGTTGGTCGCGAAGGCCAGGGAGATTCAGGCGGTATTGCGGCCGCACATGAATGTTTTCTATGATGAAACCGGCGCGATTGGCCGACGGTATCGTCGCCAGGACGAAGCCGGAACACCCTTCGGGATTACGGTCGATTTCGAGACGCTCGGGGAGAAGGACCCGGCGTTGCTGGACACCGTCACCCTGCGCCATCGGGATTCGATGAAGCAGGAGCGGGTGAAAATCGGTGAACTTTTGAATCTACTTCTTCCGTTGGTGCAATGAGGTGACAACGATTCAAGCCAGGGAGCGGCGGTCTCCAGACCGCCGAATGAAACGACGGCGGTTTGGAAAGCGCCGCTCCTTGTGATCTTCGCGTTCGTGGTTCGAAAGTTTCGCTGGCTCGCGCGCGTCCCGCTGTTTCCGCAGATTTTTGATGCTGCCTTGTTGACCGCAACAGCGTTGTTTTCGGCGAATCGGCTGCGCGCGATCGCCGCCGTGGAAAAAGCGGCCCAGCGGCTCCCGGGAATCAGACTTGGAAGGCACCACTATGGCGGCATCGGGTTCTTTTATCGCGGGAAGGAGACGAGCCACCTTCACGGGAACGGGCTGCTCGATTGCTTTGTTGGACGGGAGAATCGCGATTTGCTTTTGCGAACGTCCACCGGGGTGACGGCGCATCATGTTTTCCCGCGTTCCGGTTGGATCAGTTTTTTCGTGAGGAGCCCCGGGGACGTTGAGCGAGCACTCGAGCTGATTCAGATTGCGTGCGCTTATCGAGTGGGCGCGGAATGAACATCGAGAGTTTTCGCGAGTACTGTCTGAAAAAACCAGAGGCGATTGAGACGACGCCGTTTGGGCCCGACCACATTGTGTTCAAGGTCCAGGGTAAAATGTTTGCCTTAGCCGCGCTCGATGACGTGCCATCGACGGTGAATTTGAAATGCGATCCTGACCTCGCGCTCGAGCTACGAGATCGCTATGAGCAAGTTCAGCCCGGTTACCACATGAACAAGAAACATTGGAACACGGTCGTGCTCGATGGCGTCATCCCGGAGCGGGAGATCAGGAAAATGGTCGATGATTCCTACGAACTGGTGGTGCAGAGTTTGCCGAAGGCGAAGCGGGCGAAACTGTAGCGCTAGCGTCTCCCCTGAGCCGCCTCCTGCCACTGCCTCAGTTGACAATAGCCCAGCGTTTTAACGCTGGGTAAACGTTGTCCTGTAATCAAAGTCTCTTCTGGGGACGGAAGGAGCATCCCAGGGTCTCCAGGCGGACCAGGCTCTTCCGTCCCAGTGGGACTTGTTTTTCTCTATCATGAAAACCCAGCGTTAAAACGCTGGGCTATTGTCATCGAACTCCATTGATTCGAGCAATCGAAGTTCGAGTCGTCTAGACGGCTTTCGTCGCCACAACCCGGCGGCTACTGGTGGACGTGGGGCGACACTTCGCGCAGTTGAATTTCGCCCACGTCGAGCTGCAACGCTTCGCGGGCCACCCGCAGGAAACTGTCCGGCTGATCGGTCAACGCGACCTGCAGCCTGCCGGTGTCCGTTTCCGGAGCGCGCAGATTTTCCCGGACCAGGAGATCGCGCACGGCATTGGCGCAATTCTGAGCGGAATCGACCAGGGTGATCGAATCGCCGAGAAGCCGGGCCATGGCCTTGCGCAAGAGCGGATAATGCGTGCAACCGAGGACGAGGGTGTCGATCCCTTCATCCACGAGCGGGCCGACATACTTCAGGATGATCTGGTCGGTGATCGGCTGCTCCAGCCAGCCCTCCTCGATCAACGGCACTAACAGAGGACAGGCGCGCGCCGTTACTCGAATCTCCGGGTTCAAGGAGCGGAGGGCGCGCTCGTAGGCGCCGCTTTTGATGGTCGCGCGAGTTCCAATGACACCGACATGGCCGCTGCGGGTGGCGGCGACGGCCGCCTGAGCGCCGGGCAAAATCACCCCCGTGACGCGGACCGGAACGCTTTCGGTTAATTGTGGGAGTGCGACGGCGGAGGCGGTGTTGCAGGCGACCACGACCGTCTTGGCGTTTTCTTCGAGCAACATCGAGGCGATTTCGAGGCTGTAGCGCTGGACGGTCGCCGCGCTTTTCCCGCCATAAGGCACCCGGGCCGTGTCGCCCAGGTAAAAGATGGATTCGTTAGGCAGGAGGGCGCGCAGGGCGCTGACCACAGTCAGGCCGCCGATCCCGGAATCGAAAACGCCAATGGGTCTCGACCGTTCCGCGCCTGCTGCTTTTTCGTTACTCGCCGGCATTGATTGAAATGGAGGGGGGATGGTGGTGATTGGGTTCGGGCGGGTTGTCCCCATCGAGCGGTTCGCTGATCGATCGAGCGTGAGGCGGGAGGTTCGTCCTGGCGACGGCGAAGTTCGCCACGCCGGCGCGGTAGTTGGCGGCAGCGTTGTAATTCTGAACGCCCTGGGCGATCGCGGTGCCGAGCTGCTGTCGGTAATATCCGGTCGCGATCCGTTGTCCTTCCGTGGGATCGCTGATAAATCCGCCTTCCAACAGGACCGCCGGGATTTTGATGTTTCGCAGAACGTGGAAGCGCGCGTGGCGCACTCCGCGGTCAAAGATGGAAAATCGCGACAAAACGGCGGCGTGAATGGCAGCAGTCAGCGCAATGTTTTGACCATCAACCGCGTTGCCGGCGCAACGGCCGTCGGTGCCCGAGACGTGGTGTTCGCTCGAGGCGTTTGAGGGCACTCCTTCCGGTGCGAGGGCATAGCTTTCGAGTCCGGCGCCGCCCGTGGACGAGTTGAAATGGATGCTCACAAAGACCGCCCGGGGGAAACGGTTGGCAAAACTTA
>QHMY01000235.1 GCA_003218305.1 Verrucomicrobiota bacterium | reverse complement strand
GTCTTCTCCGGCGAAGCGCGGGCCCGCCCGGATATTGGCCAGATCGAAAACGAGATCGTCGATCGGATATGTTTCGTCTTCGAGCGCCGCGGCGATAGCCAGGCCTTCGCCAGCCTGGAAGAAAGAGAAAACGGTCCCGCGGCGGGTGGGCGTCCCGTTTTCCGCGACCAGACCAAGCTGTCGCCAGGCGTAGGCCGGCGAATTCGTGATCGCCACGGTGAGATCATGTTGCAATTCGGAGCAACTGCGGCAAACGAGCGGGAGAGCCTCGCGCTCGGGTGGATCGAGCAACGCGTGACCGAGTGAATCGACGACCGCGGATATCGGCACGGCCGAAAAATCGATCCGCGCCGAGATCGTGCCTCCGCGAGTGACGATGTCGGCAACTTCTCCGCCGGTAAGGCTTGGTATCAGGGGAACGACCGATTCATCGAAGCGCAATTTACTGAATGGTAGGGCGAGACTCTGTCGAGCCGTCGAGGCGCCATCCCGCGGCTCGACAGAGTCTCGCCCTACCAACTTCTTCTTCAGCCATTTCACCGGCGCGATGGCGTCCTCGCCCACGATGGTCGCGAGCGGAATCTCGCGACCGTAGATGCCTTGGTCGCGCAGCTTGCAGAGATTTCCGAAACCGCGGCCATCCAGCATCCGGGGCAAAGTCATCGCGGGAACCCAGGATTCATTCTCTCGAACGAACAAACGGCCTAACGAAACAGTTTCCAACTGCGGCGGCTTCGTTTCCCATTCACCTGCCGAGTTGAGCATTTCCGTAATAGGCCGTCGGACGAAGCGGGCACGCTCGGCGTCCACCCAGAGCCCGCATGGTTTTTCCCCAGTAGACAAGGAATGCTCGGAGCCGATCGGGACCTGCTGGATGCTGTAGAGCGAGCGGCTCAATTCGACCGCCGCCGCGAAAGGCTGCTCATCGCGCTCGGCGGCGCCGCGCATGACGCTAATGAGGCTCGGCCAGTCGACCTGGGTGGCGCGTTTCAATTGCCGCGCGCGAGCATCGCCCAGGCGCGGAAGGTCCGGCAGCATCAGGACGTAGCCGATCTCATCCAACCCGCGGCGGCCGGCGCGCCCAAACATTTGCAAAAGCTCATCAGGTTGCACGTGCCGCTCGAAGCTTCCCGCCAGATAACGCGTCCCGGTGATGAGAACCGAGCGCATGGAGAAATTGATGCCGGCAGCCAGACCCATCGTCGCGACGACGACATTCAGCTGCCCGGCTTTCGCGAGGGGCTCGATCAGGCCGGCGCGGACCGCGTAGCTGAGTCCGCTATGATGATAGGCGACGCGGTTGCGCAAGAGTTTCGCGAGCCGTTTGCCCGCGAGGGCTTCTTGTTCGGCGGAAAGCGTCAGCGGATCGCGCAGCGACAGAGCCGAGGCGATGGCCTGCGCCATCTCTTCGCTGGCGTTGCGGCGCGGCGCGAAGACCAGCACCGGCGCCAGGTCCGCGCGCAACGCTTTTCCAATCGTGCGCGGCCAGAAGCTTTTGCTCTGGACGAACTGCGATTCCGGCAGGGTGCGCAGATCGATTTCCTCGAGCGGAACCGGCCGTTCGTTGTGCGAGATGAGGACCGCGTCGCGACCGATGCGTCGAAACCATTCCACCACGTCCTGCGGATTTTTCACGCTGCCGCTGAGGAGCAGCAGCTGCGTTTCGCGCGGCGCGAGCGCGAGCGCCAGTTCGTAGTGCACGCCGCGAACCGGGTCGGCAATCATCTGGTATTCGTCGACCACGAGAAGTTGCGGGCCGTCCCGGCGCAGGAAGCGGGCACGCTGCGTTTCGAGGGTCGCGACCAGGACCCGGGCGTTGAGATTCAGCGCGAGATCGCCGGTGGCAATGCCAACGTCCCAGCCGCGCGCGCGCCATTCCGCCAGCTTGTCGTTCGCCAGGGCCCGCGTCGGCACGGTAAAAATCGCCTGCCCTTTCAACGATGGGTAGAGCAGTTCGAAAACGAAGGTCTTGCCCGAGCCGGTCGGCGCCTGGACGATGACGTCCTTCCCATCACGGAGCGCGCGGACGGCATCCTGTTGCCAGAGATCCGGAACGACCATGTTGATCTCGAACCCCTTCAACATCGTTAAAACATGGAGCGCTCCATCGGTCATTCAACCGGCGCATCGCGCGGCACCTGTAACCGCTTCGCTGTGCGAAGCGTGAGATAGAGGCGCTCGCCGCGGCGAGCGCCCCTGCAACATCGGTAAAATATGGAGCGCTCCATCGGTCATCCAACTATGGCGCATGGCGCTCCGCAGGGTGACAGCCCGTAAGTCATTCGCCTCGTGCCCTCGAACCCGACTCGGATTTTTCCGCGGTTTCTGATCTCGCTAGTATTCTGGAGCCCGCCTTCGTAAAGTCAGCCGCGAGTGAAAGAAAAGAAATCGGCCCACGCCAACAAGTGCGAAACCGGGATTCCCGGGCTGGACGACGTCCTGGGAGGCGGCCTGCCCTGTCGCCGCATTTTTCTTGTTCAGGGCGCACCCGGATCCGGCAAGACGACGCTGGCGTTGCAATTCCTGCTGACGGGAGCAAAGGCCGGCGAAAAAGTCCTCTACATTAGCTTGTCGGAAACGCGCGACGAAGTGGAGGAAGTTGCGGCCTCCCACGGCTGGTCGCTGGATGGAGTCGAGATCGTGGAGCTGGCCGCGATCGACGAACAGCTCGCGCTCGAAGCGCAAAACACCCTTTTCCATCCATCCGAGGTCGAGCTGAACGAAACGACCAAGTTGCTCCTCGACGCCGTTGATCGGGTAAATCCGACGCGGGTCGCTTTCGATTCCCTTTCCGAGCTCAGGTTGCTTTCGCAAACCTCGTTGCGTTATCGCCGGCAGATCCTCGCCTTCAAGCAATACTTCGCCGGAAGAAACTGCACCGCGTTATTCCTGGATGACGGGACTGGAACCGAATCCGGCGCCCACATCCAAAGTCTGGCCCATGGGGTGGTAGCGCTGGAGCAGATATCTCCCGAGTTCGGCGCCGAACGGCGGCGTTTGCTGGTGCGGAAGATTCGCGGCTCCGTCTATCGCGGCGGCTTTCATGATTTCGTCATCCAGCACGGCGGGCTGAGAGTGTTTCCACGCCTGGTCGCGGCGGAACACCATCGCCATTTTCCGAATGAAACTTTGTCCAGTGGAGTGCGCGGCCTGGACGACCTCCTGGGCGGCGGCCTTTCTCGTGGAACCGCGACGCTATTGTCGGGCCCACCGGGCTCGGGCAAGTCGAATCTCGCCCTGACGTTTGCCATCGCGGCGGCCCGGCGCGGCGAGAACGTCACTATCTACACGTTCGACGAGAGTCTCCCGATCTTCTTTGCCCGGGCGCGCGGGCTTGAGTTCGGGCTCGACGAGCTTGTCGATAAAGGGGTGGTCACGGTGGTCCAAATCGATCCGGCGGAGTTGTCCGCGGGCGAATTCTCCTGGCGGATTCGGAACGACGTCGAGAACCGCGGCGCCAAAGTCGTTTATCTCGACAGCCTGAATGGATATCTCCACGCCATGGGCGAAGAGCGGAACGTCAACCTGCAGTTGCACGAAATGCTCAGCTATTTGAATCAACAGGGGGTCGTCACCCTGCTGGTGGTTTCGCCCCATGGCCTGGTGGGCCAGATGCAAAACCCAATCGATGTCACCTACCTGGCGGACACGGTCCTCACTCTACGCTTTTTTGAAGCTGGTGGCGCGGTGCATAAGGCCCTTTCGGTCATCAAGAAACGGACAGGCATTCACGAGACCACCATTCGCGAATTGAAGATCGCGCGTTCCGGCATCACCGTCGGCCCCGTTCTGTCCGGATTCCGTGGCGTTCTCACCGGGGTGCCGACACTTGTCGAAGCCAAACCGCGTCCAAAAGCCCGTCGCACGCATGGAAAACGATGATGCTTCGAGTAGCGAAGTCTTAATCGTCGCTCCCACTGGCAAGGACGCCGCCCTCGCCGCGGACGTACTTGGTAAAGCGGATATTCGCTCGCGGATTTGCCGCACGCTGACCGAAGCGGCCCGGCAGATGGGCGAGCTGACCGACGCCTTGCTGATCGCGGAGGAATCTCTCGTGGCCTCCGAAGTCCTCGTCCTGCTCGATACGCTCGATCAACAGCCGCCCTGGTCGGATATCCCTCTTGTTATCCTGACCAGCAGCGGCGGCGGCGACAAAGTCAGCTTGCGCGCGCTCGAAATTTTTGGCCCCCGGGCCAACATCACCCTGCTGGAGCGGCCGCTCCGCACGGTCACGCTCGCCAGCAGCATGAAGGTCGCCCTGCGCGCGCGCCGGCGCCAGCGTGAGGTGCGCGACCTGATCAGGGAACGCGAAACCGTCCTGGCCGGTATCAGCGACGCTTTCTCCGCGCTGGATCGCCAGTGGCGTTACACCTACGTGAACGAGAAGGTGGCTGAGCTCGCGGGATGGCCGAGGGAAAAGATGATCGGACGCGTCATTTGGGAAATTTTTCCGGAGGCCATTGGTGGGGAGTTTCATAAGCAGGCTCAGCGCGTCATGCAGACCGGCGAACCGAGTCACGGAGAATTCTATTATTTGCCGTGGAAACGCTGGCTCGACACCCGGATCTATCCGACGAAGGACGGGATAATCATTTTTCGGGCGGATATCACCGAGCAAAAAAAGCACGAAGAACTGGCGCGCGAACGAGAGGCGAAACTGGCCGAGAGCCAGGACCGTTTGCGCCTCGCCACCGAGGCCGCGGACATCGGCACCTTCGATTTCTTTCCCAAGACGGGCGAAGTGCAATTCTCGGATCGAAGCCGGGAATTATTTGGGATCCCCCTGGAGGCGCAGATCACCTACGACACCTACCTCGCGGGCGTCCACCCGGATGACCGCCACATCGTGCACGAAATGGTCCGTAGCGTGAAACAACCAGGAAGCACCGGCCGTTTCGATATCGAGTACCGGACCATT
>QHMY01000234.1 GCA_003218305.1 Verrucomicrobiota bacterium | reverse complement strand
GCACTGTTCCCGAAGGTTCCCATGGCCGCCGCGTGCTGGCTTTACGTCCGGCGTGGGCCAGCTGTATTCCGGCGATGCTCCCTTGTTCATGAACGAACCTGACGATTCGACTGAGCATATCGATGTGCCCGTCCTCCCAGATGCCGAGGTCCTGGGGGCTGATCCGTCCCTCGGGGAGAACGGCCGTTGCCTCGGTCATGACCAGCCCGGCGCCACCGACTGCGCGGCTGCCAAGATGAACAAGATGCCAATCGTCCGCGTAGCCGTCGTCGCTCGAATACTGACACATCGGCGAGACGAACACCCGATTGGTAAACGTCACCTCTCGAATCGTAAGCGGATCAAACAGGCCGGGCATTGGTCGAAGTCAAAGTTTAGAGCTCACTCGTCAGTAATCCGAACGTGACGTATGAGCAAAGCGGTTGTTTCCTTCGTAAACGGTGAAGCAGGCGAGACGGCTGTGGTTGCCCTCACCGAACGCGGCACGCTTGGAGCGTTGAATGCGGAAAGCCGTTGCCCTGTCTGCTGGCCCCAGCGAAAATCGCCCAAATGAATCCAAACAAAGCACTTTGGGAAAAAGGCGACTTCACGCGGATTGCCGGGACGATTCGCGAAAGTGGAGAGGCGCTTGTGCAGAGAATCGGAAGGGGCGAAATTTCGCGGCGCCCATTCCGTCGCCCCGCCGGGGCTTGTCCGCATTTTTGTGTTGGTCCGGTGGTTGGCACCACCGGCTAATCTTCGTGACGCCTCCGGCGTCGAAATGCGGTGGTGCGGGAAAAGCGTTGAGGCGGAAATTCGAATATCGAAGCACGAAATCCGAAACAAATTCGAATCACCAAAGAATCGGAAATGATCTAAACGGGAAAGTGCCTCGTTTCGAATTTTCTTCGTTTTCGAATATTTGATCATTGTTTCGAGCTTCGATATTCGGATTTCGGATTTCTGGCCCCGCCGGCGATCCGCGTAATCCGGGGTCGAAACCAGCCGCCAAAAAAGTTGAACAAAGTTGTTGACTGATCGGTCTACTACGGGTAAAAAGCACGGATGCCCAGGGTGAGTGATATGAAAGTGCGGCTGACGGACGCGGCGATCGAGCTGATGTGGGAAAACAGCTACGGGTCTACGTCGGTCGACGCCATTTGCGACCGGGCAGGAGCGAAAAAGGGAAGCTTTTATTACTTTTTCAAATCGAAGTCGGAGCTGGCAGCGGCGGCGCTCGAGGCGGAGTGGAGCAAGAACAAAACGAATATGAATTCCCTCTTTTCGCCCACGGTTCCACCGATCGAGCGGCTGGAACGTTACTTCGATCACGTCTACGACTTCATGGCCGAGCGCCAGAAGCAGTGTGGTTCGATCCTTGGCTGTCCGATGTTGTCCATTGGCAGCGAAATCTGCACGCAGGACCAGGTCGTTCGCGAAACGATCGATCGCATTCTCGACCAGAAAATAAACTATTTCGTTTCGGCGATCCGCGATGCCCATGCCCAGGGGCTGATCGACGCGCCGGATCCTGACGCCAAGGCGAGGGCGTTGTTTGCCTGCTACCACGGCGTGCTGGCCCAGGCCCGGGTCCAAAACGACCTGGCCCTGGTTCGTGAATTCAAGGGTATCGCGATGGACATTCTGGGCGTGAAAACGCAACTAGCCCCAGCGTAAGCCTCTCTTTTTTGCACATTTTATAGACGACCAGTCAAATATAAATGGAGTTAATCAATTCAATGATAACAAACCCAGCCACCACCCCAGTTTTCCTCCAGACCGTTCAAGCCGCGCTCGTGCAGGTGAAGGACGAGCTGCAACAGGATTACGAGCGGGCCTATCCCGCGTTACGCGAGATCATTCACCTCGTCCTGGACGAGGAAGAAACCAAGGCGTGGAAGCTCTCACAGTTCCCGCACCTGATTTTTCCCGACTTGGTCGGAGCTCACATCGAAAAGCTGAACCTTCAGCGTGCCGAAACGAGCCACGCACCGGTGGTTCCGCGTCGCTTTGCGCAGGCAGCCGCAATGTCTCGCAGCGTCCTTAGCACAATCCGCCAGCAGGTCGGCCTGGGTCAGGAGTCCCCCACCCCAAATCTCTTTGGTCAACAACTCGAGCCAACGGCTCAGCACTAACAAGAAAAGCAGAAATGGACACACAGGATTGCGCCAAGTTTGTAGACGTAGCGGCAGTAATGGCCGATTGAAATTCAACCATCAAAACGAAGGATTCTCGAAACATATGAGCACCAAAAAAATTGCCCTGATTACCGGCGCCAACAAAGGCATCGGTCTCGAAACAGCCCGCCAACTCGGAAGACAAGGAATCACCGTCCTGACCGGAGCGCGGGATGAGGCGAAGGCCACCGCGGCCGCCGCCGAGCTGAGCAAGGAGGGAATCGACGCCCACGGAATCGTGATCGATGTGAGTGATGCGGGCAGCATCAAAAAGGCTGGGGCCCAAATCGCGCGAGATTACGGACATCTCGACATTCTGGTAAACAACGCGGGGGTGATGTTGGACGACCGGAAGAAGAAGCCGAGCGAGCAGTCGCTCGATCTCTGGCGCAAGACGTTCGAGACAAATTTATTCGGACTGGTCGCGACAACGCAGGCGTTGCTCCCGCTCCTGCGCAAGAGCGACGCCGGACGAATCGTGAATCTTTCCAGCATCCTTGGCTCGATTACGCTCCACTCCACGCCCGGTTCGCCGATCTATGATTCGAAACAGCCTGCCTACGATGTCTCGAAATCGGCGGTGAACGCCTGGACGGTGAATCTCGCCTGGGAGCTGAAGGAGACGCCGATCAAGGTGAATGCCGCGCATCCCGGCTGGGTGAAGACGGAAATGGGCGGGGAAGGTGCGCAGATGGAGATCGAGGATGGCGCGAAGACGAGCGTCGAACTCGCGACCCTCGGACCGGATGGGCCGAGTGGGGGGTTCGTGCATATGGGAGAAACGCTGCCCTGGTGAACCAGGGCAGAAATTCGAAATCCGAATATCGAAGCTCGAAACAATGACCAAATGTTCAAGACGGAAGAAAATTCGAAACACGCACCTCCCGTTTAGGTCATTTCTTCAATTTGGTGATTCGAATTTGTTTCGAATTTCGGATTTCGAGATTCGAGTTTTCTAAACCAGAAAGGGATTAGGAGCATGAACATGAGCACGAAAACAATGGGATGGAACGAGGTGGCCAGCGACACCACGGCAGGTGGTGCGCCTGCGATACAACCTGCGACAGAACGCCGTGGCGACGGGGAGCTGTTGGATTCGTATTCCAAGACGATCGCCGCGGTCGTGAATCGGGTTGCGCCGACGGTGGTGAACATTCGGGTGCTCAGCGGTGAGCGGGGGCAGGGGAGCGGCTCGGGATTCATCATCGCGCGAGACGGATTCATCCTGACCAATAGCCACGTGGTTCACGGTGCGCGCGAGCTGGAGGTGACGTTGCACGATTCGCGCGTTTTCCCGGCACGGATGATCGGGACCGATCCCGAGACCGATCTGGCGGTCATTCGAATCGATGCGCCGGATATTCAGCATGCGCGGCTGGCGGACTCATCGAAGATTCGCGTGGGCCAGATCGCGGTCGCGGTCGGTTCGCCCTATGGATTTCAACAGACGGTGACGGCTGGAATCGTCAGCGCGCTCGGACGTTCGATGCGCGCGGAATCGGGCCGGTTGATGGATGAAATCATCCAAACTGATGCGGCGCTGAATCCTGGGAATTCCGGCGGTCCGCTGCTGAACAGCGCGGGCGAAGTGATCGGGGTGAATACGGCCGTCATCCTGCCGGCGCAGGGGATTTGCTTCGCCATCGCCAGTAACACCGCGCACTTCGTGACCGGTTGGCTGATCAAGGATGGGCACATCCGGCGGAGTTCCATTGGCGTGGCGGGTCAGAACGTGCCGCTCCATCCGCGAGTCGTTCGGTTCCATAAATTGCCGAACGACCACGGGGTTCTGGTGATGGAAGTGGAACCGGGCAGCCCTGCAGCGGTCACGGGATTGGAGAAGGGAGATACGATCGTCGGGTTCAAAGGCCGTCCCGTGGCGACGATCGACGATCTCCACAAAAGCCTGGTCGCTTCTGAGATCGGCGTGGCGTCGCCACTGATGTTCCTGCGCGGGACGGAGAAGCTCTTTCGGATGGTGGTTCCGCGGGAGCTGCCGGCCGCGAGGCCAGGTAAGAAGTAGGAATTAAGAAGGAAGAAGGCTTATGAACGAACCGATTAACATTAACGAAGCCAGTTTTGAACGAGCGGTCATCCAATCGCCGATTCCTGTCTTGGTGGATTTCTGGGCGCCCTGGTGTGGTCCGTGCAAAATGATTGGACCGGTCCTGGAAGAGATCGCGAAGGAAGGCGACGGCCGCTATCGCGTCACGAAAGTGAACGTCGACGACGATCCTGCGCTGCAGCAGCGGTTTGAAATCCGGGGCGTTCCCACTCTGCTCTTCTTTAGCGGCGGCCAACTGCGCGACCAGATCGTCGGCGCGGCGGCGAAGAAAGTCATCGTGGAAAAGCTGGAGAATCTTCTGGCGAGTGCGGCGTCTTCAGCTGCTCCGCTGTAGCCGCCGCCCTGTGGGCGGCGCCGGATCGCGAACGGCGCGTCTGAGTCCAGCAGGGAGGTAGGCGATCAGCCGGTGAGGCAAAACCACCGGTTCGCCGCGAATAAGAGGGCAAGCCCCGGCGGGGGCGAAGGAAATCCCGGCGTCAAGCTACTCCGCCACCACGTTGTGCCGGGCCGAAGATGGATATAGATCTTTGAAGAGATCGACGAGCACGATCACAAGAACCACCG
>QHMY01000233.1 GCA_003218305.1 Verrucomicrobiota bacterium | reverse complement strand
CGCGGGATCGCCCGCGCGCTGGTGCGGGACGTGATGAGCCGCTCGACCAAAGAAGGCGCGAGCAGCATCACCCAGCAACTTGCGCGGAACAGCCTTCCGCTGGGCGGCCGAACCCTCAGCCGCAAAATGCTGGAGGCGATGGTGGCATTGCGCATCGAACACGATTTCACCAAGCAACAGATCCTCGAGTCCTACGTGAACCGGATCTACTTCGGCTCCGGCTGTTATGGAGTGGAAACCGCGTCGCTCGCCTATTTCGGCAAGAACGCGTCCAAGCTGAATCTCTCCGAAGCGGCGATCCTGGCCGGGCTGATCCGCAGTCCGAACCGCTTTTCTCCGCTCAAGAATCCGGAGGGCGCCACCGTGCAGCGCAACACCGTGCTCGATCGGATGCTCGAGTTGAAAAAGATCAGCGCCGCCCAGGCCCAGGAAGCGAAGCTGACCAAAGTCACTTCGCATCCGAAACGGCTGCCGCAAATCCAGGAAAACTACGCGATGGATGCGGTGCAGCGTGACCTGAATTTGCTCCTGACGCCCGACCAGATTGATAACGGCGGCCTTTATATTTACACGACGCTCGATCCCGCGGTCCAGGTTTCGGCCACGCAGGCGCTCGAGACGCAGTTGGCCAAGATCGAGCATCAATCAAATTTCCGGCACCCGACCAAGGCGAATTACCGGCCGCCGGAGGAGGGCGAAGATTCTTCGATGCCCTATCTCGAAGGGGCGCTGGTTGCGCTCGACAACGAGAGCGGCGGAATCCGCGCGCTCGTCGGCGGACGCGATTATGCGCAGAGCAAATTCAATCGCGCCCTGTCCCCGGCCAACCGGCAGATCGGATCGTCGTTCAAGCCGTTCGTTTACGCCGTGGCTTTCACCCACGGCCTCCTGCCCGGGGCCGCCGTCAGCGACGGACCGATTACGCCGGGAGAAATTCAGGGCGCGGGAGATTGGACGCCGGGAAATTCTGACGGCACCTACGGCGGCATCCAGCCGGTTTCGTATGGTCTGATCCATTCGCGAAACACCATGAGCGTTCGGGTGGGTGAGATCGCGGGAATCGATGATGTGCAGAAGGCCGCCACCACCGTCGGTCTCGGCGAAAACATTCCGCACGGGCCGGCGATTTTTATTGGCTCCTTCGAAACCAACCTGAAAGACCTCACCGCCGCCTACAGCGTTTTTCCCAATGGCGGGGTCCGGAAACAGGCTTACATCATCGAGCGGATCGACGACCAGGATCACAACCCGATTTACCGCGCGGCGCACGTCGCCATTCCCGCGATCGATCCCGGTTCGGCCTGGATGACCTCCGAGCTCATGGAACAGGTGCTGACCACCGGCACGGCCGCCAGCGCGAAGTCGTTAGGCTTCAAGCTTCCGGCCGCGGGCAAGACCGGAACGACAAACGATTACAAGGACGCGTGGTTCGTCGGCTACACCAGCGCGCTGACCTGCGGCGTCTGGGTCGGGTTCGACCAGCCGACGACCATCGTGGCGAAGGGATACGGTGCGGCTCTGGCCTTGCCCGTCTGGACCCAGGTGATGACGAAGGCAGCACAGCGCTACCCCGCCCGCCCGCTGGAGTCGAAACTGCCGATGACTCGCGCCGCGGTTTGCTCCATTTCCAACCATCTGGCCACCACCGGCTGCAATGCAGCCGGGACTGCCTACGAGATCACTCTCCCGGAGGGCCATATTCCGGACAAGGTTTGTGAGATTCACGGCGGCTCCCAGACGCAATTCGCGCAAAAGTTGCAGGAGACGGGACAGAAAGCCGCGACGATGCCGAACCGCATTTTCCAATCGTTTCGAAAATTCTTCGGCGGCAAATGAGATAACGCCATGGCTGTCACCCTGTTCCGCATCGCTGCTGCTCTTTGCCTGCTCGCCGTGGGCCTCGGCGCTTTCGGCGCCCATGCGCTAAAAGCCAACCTGGAAAGTCACGGCATGCTCGACGTCTGGAACAAGGCGGTGCTGTATCATTTTCTGCACGCTATTGCTCTGGTGGCTCTCGCGCTCCACGGCGCCGGGAACCGGATTGCCTGTTTCCTGATCCTTGGCGGCATTCTTTTCTTTAGCGGAAGTCTATATGCGATGGCGCTAACGCAGGTGAGGTGGCTCGGCGCGATCACGCCGATCGGCGGCC
Organism: Verrucomicrobiota bacterium; assembly: GCA_003218305.1. Classification (GTDB taxonomy): domain Bacteria; phylum Verrucomicrobiota; class Verrucomicrobiia; order Chthoniobacterales; family UBA10450; genus AV80. The sequence continues at coordinate 3,348 of QHMY01000233.1, read as the reverse complement.
TCTGTTTTCTCGCCGGTTGGGCCTGGCTCATCATTTCCCCGCCGCGCTAAACGCGCTGCTGTAGCCGCCTCGCTGTGCGAGGCGTTCGACGCCGCGCCGCAAAGTTGTCATCCCGAGCCGCGCAGACGGCGAGGGACCCCTCACAGGAGATTGCGTCACTCCGGTCATATGGCGCGTTTCTTGACGGCCACGCCAGACATTTCGCGGAAGCGGTTGAGCGCCTGTGAGGTCCCTCGCCGTCTGCGCGGCTCGGGATGACAGCTCTAGAGTTACCTCGCGCTCTGATAAAGACCCAAACGCCTCCACATCAGGAATACGTGATATCCGCGTCACCCGCGGTCAATTGTCTGGTGCAACGACGCTTGTCCCCCCTGCCCCAAGGCTGATACTCTCCCGGCGCGGATGTTTACCAATTTCCTCCAATCGAATAAGCCGCTCGTCACGGTCCTGATTTTCGTCGGGACGTTCCTGGTCACGCTGACGATTGGCCGATTGCTCAAACGCCGCGCAGGCGTGCGCTTGGGGATTCTCTACCGGCTCCTCTGTTTTGTCCTCGCGTTCTATGCCGCCGCCTCGTTTTACGGATTGAACGTCGGCTGGCGCAACCATGTGGACGCCGCCGCCATCTGGCTGATCACGGCGTTCATGGTCGCCCTGATCGACCGCTATTTGTGGGACGCCTATTTCGAGAAGAAACGGCAGACGCCCGTTCCCCATTTCCTTCGCCAGGTCATCGGACTTCTCCTTTTCCTGGTCGCATCGCTCATCGTGTTGCGGACCGTGTATCACGCGGAGGGGCAACTGGCGACTCTGCTGGCGGGCTCGGGCATCATCGCGATTATCATTGGCCTGGCGACGCAGGATCTCCTAGGAGGGATCATCGCCGGGTTGGCGCTCCAAATCAGCAAGCCCTACAAGGTCGGGGACTGGCTCAAAGTTCAGGACCAGTTCGCCGAAGTGATGGAGATCAACTGGCGTTCGACCCGATTGCGGACGAACGACCTGATCTACCTCGACGTTCCCAATTACTCCATCGCCCGGGGAACGATCATCAACCTTCATTACCCGACCCAGATCCATGCGATGCGCATCCGGGTGGGGGTCGACTACGACGTGCCGCCCAATCGGGTCAAGGACGCGCTGTTTCACGCAGCCACGAGCGCGGAAGGGGTGGTGCCGAGCCCGCCCGTGCGGGTTTTCGTGGTCGATTTCGCCGAGTCGGCCGTGATCTATGAGGTCAAGTTCTCGATGGGCAACCACCAGGCGTACAACGAGGTCTCCGACGCCATCCGGACCAATATCTGGTACGAATTCAAGCGTCAGCGCATCACGATTCCGTTCCCGACCCGAACACTCCATGTGCAGCGCCGGCGCCACCAAAATGTGCCGGAAGGCCACTCCGAAGCCCAGGCGATCCTGCGGGGCGAGCCGCTTTTCGACTGCCTGAACGATGCCCAGCTCGACCATGTGCTGCACTGCGCACGCATCAACCGTTACGGGCGGGGCGAACGCCTGATCCAGGAAGGGGCCGAAGGCGATTCGATGTTCGTCATGCTCCGGGGCACCGCGCATGTTTCGGTTTTGCGGGATGGCGCCGGAATCCGGCTCGGCGTTTTGCGCGCGGCCGATTGTTTCGGCGAAATGTCGCTCCTCACGGGCGAACCGCGCTCGGCCACCGTTCGGGCGGAGGGCGATTGCGAGGCGTTGGAAATCAGCAAGGAGGCGATGGCCGAGGTATTGCGCGAGGCACCCCAATGCCTGACGCAGCTGAGCGAGCTCCTGGCCAAACGGAAGCTGGAGGGCGAGGGAATCGTAAAGGACGCCACCCAGCCGCATGACCAGGTGAGCCGGGAACGCGAGTACCGCGCTTCTTTTTTACAGCGTTTACGCTCTGCTTTCGACCTGTAGCGGCATTGGCGCGCGAAGTTCCTCCCGCCGCGGCTCGGGCTCGATCTTTCCTGTAGCCGCCCCGCCCAGTCGGGGCGATGGGTTGCGGTCGCACGGCGACTGAGCGCCGTGGCTACAAAGAGAACATCACCACAGCCATTTACCCATTGCCAGCGGGGTAAAACTTACTAAAGTCCCCCACTTTCACCCAACCCACCATGACCTTCCTCGCTTTCAACATTCTTAACTCCGGTGTGTTACTTTCGATGGTCTGCGCGGTCGTTGGCCTACTTTTCGCGTTTTTCCTGATCAAAGCGGTTATCCGGCTCTCCCCGGGCAACGAGCGGATGCGGCAAATCGCCGGGGCCATCGAAGAGGGAGCCAAGGCTTACCTCAAGCGCCAGGTCAGGACCATCAGCATAATCGCCGTGGTGATTTTCATTCTCCTTTTCATTTTTCGAGATAAGGCCACTGCCTTGGGATTCCTGATTGGCGCCTTTTGTTCGCTCGCCGCCGGATACATCGGGATGCGGATCGCGGTCCTGGCCAACACCCGAACCACCCAGGCCGCCACCCAATCCCGCTCCGCCGCCATGCGGGTGGCGTTCAACGGAGGCGCCGTCACCGGTCTTCTGGTTATCGGCCTCGCGCTGCTTTCCGTCGGTATCTTCTACACCCTGGTTAATAATTGGATGGGCCACGAGCTCGCGGTGAAAAGCCTGGTCGGACTGGCCTTGGGCTCGAGCTTGATCAGCGTTTTTGCGCGGCTCGGAGGGGGCATTTACACCAAGGCGGCAGATGTGGGCGCCGACCTGGTGGGTAAAATCGAGAGTAACCTCGAGGAAGACGACCCGAGAAATCCGGCCACGATCGCAGACAACGTGGGCGATAACGTGGGCGACTGCGCCGGCATGGCCGCGGACGTTTTTGAAACCTACGCCGTCAGCCTGGTCGGCGCGATTCTCCTGGGCGCGCTCACGCTGGCCGCCTATCCCGCGGCAGTCGTTTATCCCTTTGTCCTCGGCGGAATCTCCGTCCTCGGCGCGATCATCGGCATTCTTTTTGTCAATATCAGCGGCGGAAAGCCGGCTACCGTCCTGATGGGAGCGGTGGGGGCGAGCGGGCTCGTTTCGGCCATTTTGTTTTGGCCAGCCACTCACATGCTTTTCCCGGGCGAAGTGATGATTAACGGCGTCGCCCGGTCGGCTAACGACCTCTACTTCGCCTCCCTCGTCGGATTGCTCATGACGGGCGTCGTCGTCATAATCACGAACTACTATACCTCGACGGCCTACGCGCCGGTCCGCAAAATCGCGAAGGCTTCGGAAACCGGCCACGCCACAAATATCATCGCGGGCCTGGCCATCGGTCAGCACGCCACGGCATTGCCCGTAGGGTTTATCGGAATCGCCATCCTGCTCAGCTTCCATTTCGCCGGTCTTTACGGGATCGCGATCGCGG
>QHMY01000166.1 GCA_003218305.1 Verrucomicrobiota bacterium | reverse complement strand
ACAGAAGATGCGGATGTATTTCTGCATCATTGCCGCGTGGGTGGGTGAGAAGGATGTCGCCCTGCAGATGTTGGCGGCCGATGGCTCAAAGCCGGGCTGGGCGTTCCTCACAACCTACGGCGATCTGAAGCTGCATCCGTTCTGGGAGCCGCTCCGCGGCGACCCACGCTTCGAGAAGATCGTTGGCTCCCTGGCGCCAAAGTAATCAGACCCGTTGCGAAACGATCCTGCCTTCGAGGCGCTCGTCCAACGACTCGCTCCGCGGGCCTCCAAGTGGCAGCCGTTCTAAAGGGGCGAGTTCCCGCGAGCCTGCGGTCGCCTGGCGTCGCAGGAGATCCGCCCTCCGAAGTCATTTCGCCTGCCCAAAATTTGGCGGCGAAAAGAAATCTGAAATTTTCTGAAATGCGGCGTTCGGAATTTCTTAAATACCAATGAAACCAACCCATCAAAAACATGAACGCCTCTCGAAAATCCCATTTCACCAACGCAAAGCGCCACCTGGCCGCGGGCATCCTGGCCCAAGCCCGTCGGGACCTGCGCCGCTTTCATGGCGCAACCCGGAGAGTTGAACGCGAACTCTACCGCGATGCCCATGATTGGGTGGTTTCCGAGAGCTGCCGCTGGCCGTTTTCGTTCCGGAACGTTTGCGAATTGCTCAACCTCTCTCCCGAGAATGTCCGCGCCGAGGTGTTTCGCGATGTTTCCCTGGGCGCGTTCCACTATTGGAGCCGGCGCTTCGGGACCGCTTTCCGTCAGACCCACCTTTCCCTTCGTCAGGCCGCCGTTAGCGTCCGCAGCCGCGACGCCGCCGAAATTGCAACTTTAGCTCATGGGTTGCGCTGAAATGCGAACGATCGCCTTCGCCACGCCATTGAGTCTCCGAGAGGAAAACAGTCGAACCATGCTTCCGCGACTTACCACAATCCTGGCGAATTGGAGCCGCGCCATAGCAAGCCACGGTCGCCAAATGTTCCCCAAGACACGTGAAACCGAACAGGAGGCGCTCACACAACATTGCCCGCATTGCTCGCATTGCCTGGCCCGCGCCAGCAAACAGATCGACGACCGCCCATTTTCTCCAACTGGCAAACAAGAAAGCGTAAAGGGTCCGGAATTCATCCGGACGCAGAGTCAAATCATGGAAACCATGCTGAAATCAATGATCCTCGCTTCCGGTTGGAACGTTGATGGTTCGGCCAGGCGGGACCGGCTCAAGGAATAGGCGCTAGCTTTTTCCAGGCGCGCTAATTTCCCCTCCTGATCCTGATCCTGATCCTGATCGTGCTCGCAGTAGATGGGCAGGGAATCGAGGACGAGGGACGAGGACGAAAAGAGGACGAAGACGACTTTGCCAGCGCTCTCCATCTCGTCGCTGGCCAAGGAGAGCCGAGTAGATAAGAGTTGAGGCCGCATGCGTCGATTATTACCAGCGGTCGTGCTTCTCTTTGCCGCTATCAACGGCCGCGCTGATCCGCTTCTGCCGACGACCGAAGGGACGAGCTGGGAATATCGGTCGACCGAAACACTTACGGGCGCCGCACCGGTGCAATCCGACATCACCGTCCGCGCCGGCAAGACAACGCTCGATGGCAAAGAAGTTGTAAAACTGGAGACGCTTTCGGGCGGCGCCGTTTCCAAGACCGAGCTGGTCAGCGTGGATGCAAATGGCATCGCCTGTCTGGCTCGGAGCGGGAAGGATGGAAAAATAGCGAAGCTGAATCCGCCGGAACCGATCATCGCGGCGCCGCTGGAAACCGGCGCCACTTGGGAACTCGAAGGCGAAGCGGCGAAGAACAGGATGCATCAGCACTTCACCGTCGTAGGTGAAGAAAGCGTGACCGTGCCGGCCGGGACCTTTCAGGCCTTTCATCTCAAGTGCGAGGATTCCTCGCTTGTTTCAATCAAGCTCGATCGGTGGTTCGTTCCCGGGACCGGATTGGTGAGGGAAGCCACCGTGGTGAGGGCACCGGGCATGCTGCAAAATGTGGTCTTGGAATTAACGAAGCTCACAGTTGCGCCGGAACCGGTCGCGAAAGAGCCGTCGGCTGCTCCCGTTGTGGAGACCCCGAGTTCATCCAAGAAGGCCGACAACTCCGAGGAACAGCCTGCGCTCTCGAAGAAGCTCACGGTGTCAGTCTCCAGCGATCAGGGCGGCGGACTCAAAACGAACTTTAAATCCGACATCGAGAACATCTACGTTCGATGGCACGGCCACGATCTGCCCGAAGGCGCAAAAGTAAGGGTGAGCTGGGTGGCGGAGGATGTTGGCGACCTGGTCGAACCTAATTTTGTCATCGACGAAACGGAAACCGTCGCCCCTGCACCCAATGCCAGCGCGCGTTTCACCTTGGGACGGCCTCCGGACGGTTGGGCGGAAGGGAAGTATCGCCTCGAATTCTATCTCGACGGAAATCTGACGGAGACAGTGCGCGTCACGATCGGCAAGTGAACCGATCATGGAAGCGTCTGGCGGCGGGAGGTGCCATTCTGGGGCTTCTCTCCGGGGGAGGGTTCTGTCGCGCGGATCCGATTGAGCAAAGGAAGAAAGCCGCGAGGAACGTGGCGGACCTTGCCCGGCAATATCGGGAACTTCGCGCGAAGCGACGCCAGTTGCCGGCAGGAACTCGACTCAAGGAGCTGGACGACTCGGGAGGGAAATTGAACGAAACACTCGCAGCGCTGGGCGATGAGCTGGGGCATCCGCCCCACACGAAAAAGGCGGTCGTGGAATATTTGGGAGCACCTGATGCGGTCCTTGGTCAGCGGGAAATGAACAAATTTCTGGGAGTCTACTACCGGGACCGGCCGGAATCTTCCCGCCGAGCCGACGAGCAGCGCGACCGAAAGTATCTAATCTACTTCTGGAGAGGCTGGCACGACCTCCTGTTCTTTATCACTGAGCAGGGCGCCGTGGTCGACCACGGCTGGTGGTTCGCCTATGAATGAAGCTATTGGTATCGGGTCCGTTTGAAAACTCCCGGAGATATATGGTCGTATTGGTCTCGCTGTTCGCTGAAAATAGCCCAGCGTTTTAACGCTGGGAAAATCGGTTAAGCAAGAGATTGAGTCCCGTTAGGGACGACAGGAGCGCCAAGGATGACAACCGGTTCTGTCGTCCCAGGGGGGACTTCGGACCCTATTACCGCGAATCCCAGGGTTAAAACCCTGGGCTATTTTCAGAAGGCGAAATCAAACTGAGCCAATCTCAGCTAATTCGGGTTGGCAGCGCCGCCAAAACGCTCCGCCCATGCCGCCCGTTGCTCGTCATCGATCTTGGCGAAGAGAACCTCTGAAACGCTGATCGCCGCTCCCGGAGTGAGTTGAGCGACCTGATCTTTCAGGGTTTTTGGCCAGGCCAAATTTGAATCGGTCCTGCCCAAGGCGCGGGAAATTTTTGCGGTGGTTTCAGGGATGAACGGTTGCGCCAGTGCCGCGAAAACGAGGGCCAGGTTGAGCGCGTAGCGGATCGATACTCCGGCCGCGACAGGGTCGGCCTTGATTCGCATCCAAGGCGCGGATTTCTGAAGATATTCGTTTCCGATCACCCACATCGACCGCAGCTCGTTGGCGGATTTGCGGAATTCCAAGGCGTCCATGTAGCTCGTCAGGGCTGCGAGCTTCTGCTCAAGCGCCGCGGTTGTCTCCGCTTCCAGAGCACCATAATCACCCTGATCCGGAACCCGTCCTTCAAAGCGTGCCGTGCAGAATTTCACGATTCGATTTACAAAGTTCCCCAGCACGTCGGCCAGGTCATGGTTCACCGTGGTTTGGAAATGCTCCCAGGTAAAATTGGAATCGTCCGACTCGGGAGCTCCGGCCAACAGATACCATCGCCAGTAATCAGCTGGAAGCAGCTCCAGCGCTGTATCCATGAAAATACCGCGGTTGCCCGAGGTGGAGAACTTGCCCCCATAATAGTTCATCCAGTTAAGACCCTTAATGTAGTCGACAACTTTCCAAGGTTCCTTGGAGCCGAATAGAGTCACCGGAAAGCCGACGGTGTGAAAAGGAACGTTGTCCTTTCCCATGACCTGAATGTAGCGAACGTCGGTGGCGCCCTCATCTTCCCGCCACCAGCGTTTCCAGTCATTTCCGGTGGCGTCCGCCCATTCCATGGTGGCGCCGATATATTCGATCGGAGCATCGAACCAAACATAGAAGACCTTGCCTTCGAAACCGGGTCGCACTTCTCCCTGGTAAGCTACCGGAATTCCCCAACTCAGGTCGCGGGTAATGCTGCGGTCATTCAGCCCTTCATCCAGCCACTTGCGGGCGATCGATGTAACCAGAAGCGGCCAGTCCTTTTTGGAATCGATCCATTCCCGCAGGCGGCCGACCATTTGCGACTGTTTCAGGAAGAGATGCTTCGAATCGCGCGTTTCGAGGTTGGTCGATCCGGAAATGGCGGAGCGCGGATTGATCAGGTCGGTTGGGTCCTGGACGCGGGTGCAGTTCTCGCATTGATCGCCGCGTGCTCGGTCGTAGCCGCAGTGCGGACAGGTGCCGACCACATAGCGGTCGGGAAGAAAACGGCCGTCGTCGATCGAGTAAACCTGGCGGGTCGACCGTTCCTCGAGGAGGCCGTTCTGGTCGAGCTGATGGTAGAAGTGCTGGGTGATTTCGTGATTTTGCGGAGAGTGAGATCGACCGAAGGAATCGAACGAAAGAGCAAATCGGTCTCCGAGCTCTTTCTGGAGCACGTGCATTTTCTTGCAGTAATCCGCGACTGGGAGCCCGGCTTCGTGGGCGGCGAGTTCGGCCGGCGTGCCGTGTTCGTCCGTGGCGCAAATGAAGAGGACTTCATGGCCGCAAGCCCGCTGGAAGCGCGCGTAGGCGTCGGCGGGAAGCATCGAGCCGACGAGATTGCCGAGATGCTTTACGCCGTTGATGTAAGGCAGCGCGGACGTGATGAGATAGCGGCTCATACGGTTCTCTTGGTCCTGAGCGCTGCCTTCGGAAAGTTCCGCGGGATAAACTTTCCCTCACCCCAAGGTAGAGGGAGTCCCTTCTCCCGGTGGGAGAAGGTTAGGATGAGGGTGCCTGTGCGCATTCGGCTGCGAGAAGACGATTTTGCCAAGGAGAAGCGCGCGTAGGCGTCGGCGGGAAGCATCGAGCCGACGAGGTTGCCGAGATGCTTTACACCGTTGATGTAAGGCAGCGCGGAGGTGATGAGATAGCGGCTCATACGGTTCCCTTGGTCCTGAGCGTCGCCTTCGGAAAGTTCCGCGGGATAAACTTTCCCTCACCCCAACC
>QHMY01000165.1:5180-7873 GCA_003218305.1 Verrucomicrobiota bacterium | reverse complement strand
CCACGCCGGTGGTATTTTCCACCCCGCGCACAATCGCTGTGTAACTGCCGGGGGCAGGCATTTCGATGAGCGTTGCTTCGCGATCATCCGAGGGCTGAAGCCCCGTCGCAATGATCTCGTTCGCCTGCGAATCTCTCCAGCTGTCGTTCGAGCGAATGACCATGCCATCGGAATTTACCAGGACCAGCGTTGGATTCTGGAGCGCTCCAGCAATTCCCAACCCGGTGAGCGACGGTCCGATCGCGCGCACGACGATGGTCGCGCATCCCCCGCCCGCAGGCCCGATGATCAAGCCACCGATCATGACGCTGTCGCCGGCGTCGACAAAGCCGCGCGTGGCGATGTTGGCCAATCTCGAATTCGCTGTCCGGTTGAGGTCGTAGGCCTCCACCACTCCGATGCCGGTGGTGTCGCCCAATCCCCGCAGGATCGCGGTATAAGCGCCAGGAGGCAGCGTTCGCACGATCGCGCTCTCAAAGTCGTTGGTCGGCGGAATCCCAGTGGCCTCAATGGCCGCTCGATCGTCATCCTTCCAGTCGTTGTTGCTGGCCAGAAGCGTGCTGCCCTGGAAAAGCTGGAGAGTCGGATTAGCGAGGACACCGCTGAAGAAAGTGGAGAGAGATGGTCCGATCCCGCGAATGATCACTCTCTTGTCTTCGGGTCCCGTGATAATGAAGCTGCCGATCAGGACGTTTTCCCCGGTGAGCGCTCGCATGCGGGTAGAAATGTTCAGGAGCGTTATGGAGGTAACGCCATCCGCTTCCACTATGAGATTGTCGAAGGTGACATCCAAGGCCGTGGTGGATCGCGCGGCGCCGGCCACATTGATTCCCTGGGTGCCGCTGAGTGCAATTTGAAACTCCGGTGACGTGTACCCATTAGCCGACCCCAGCGTGGTAAAGGTGTCGCTGCCGGTCGGGGCAAACCTTCCGGTAATGGTGTTGCCCACCCGCTCGATCTGATAGCGCCCGCTGCTCAGCGACGAGGGCGTAGTGTTAATGGGACCGACAGCTCCGCCGTAAGCCTCGATGTCGTCTGAGCCAGCGCGCCGAAACCGCAACACCAAAAACGTCTCGGTGGCGCTATTCACGCCTAAAATCGACTCGTTCAAAGGTTCGCTCCCCGGCGCGGCGGGCGGAAAATTCGGAAGGCCGAAATCGACCGTGACTTTGAAATTCCCCGTCAGAAAGAAATTCGAAGTGATGTTGCCCGAGACGAAGCCATTAGGGGTAAAACTTCCGTCGTCAGCGGGCTTGGTGACCCGAAAGTCGGGACCGGTTAGGCCGAGCGTAAAAAGATTTCCGGCATTGCCGGGGCAAAATGCGCGTCCGATACCGTTATTAAAATCGAACGTCATGGTGGTGGTGCCGGCGAGGATCGGCCCTTGGGCCGCCAGCAGAAACGCCAAACCGATGGCGAAAGCAGCGCAAGCGTTAAGGGGAGAGCGCTTCCGGTGCGTCATCCTCAAGATCTGGAAGCGGGCGTGGTCGTCAGGGGAGGCGGAAGAACCGACCGGGAAGGTTGTCATTTCGCATGGTGGTAAGGCGCTGAATCGAAGGCAAGACAATACGGGGGGAGTGAAAATTCAAAACCTGGCGACGGCGGGTTCTCGTCCTTTGGGTTCAGGTTTCAACCCGTTCGTCCTCGTTCTCGTCCTTCGTCCTCGTCCTCGGTCTTGATCCGCCGGCTTCGCTGGGAGGCGGAAAGCTCGAAATCCGAATATCGAAATCCGAAACAATGTTCGAATCACCAAAGGGGCAATAATCAAAACCGGATACCGGAAAGATCGGAGGTTTCGCCCCGTTCGTCCTCGTTCTCGTCCGTCGTCCTCGTCCTCGATCTGACCCGCGGGGGCAGCGTTCCCAAGTGCAACCCGCCACGGCGGGCAGGCTTTGGGAACGAGGGCCACAGAGGGGATCGAGGACGAGGACGAGAACGAAGGACGAGGACGAAGGGGAATAATCCCTCCAGGTGGCGTTCCGAAGTGTAACCCGCCACGGCGGGCAGGCTTTGGGAACGGGAGCAAACGGTCCTGGTCTAAAAAAAGGCTGCTTTTCGTCCAGCAATAGACTAAATTCCCGAATGTCTACCACCGTGTCCATTAGTGAAGCGAAGCAGCGTCTGGGAGAAATCGCGGACCGGGCGATCGATGGCGAACAGATTGTTATCATTCGCAAATCACAGCTTCTCGTGCTTAAGCGTCTTGAAATGCCGGCGCCTGTGCCGCTGCGGCCGCAAGGTTATTTTGACGACTGTTACGACAAGGCCGCCGCCAAGGAATCCAACAAACTCGCCGCTCGCTCAGCGCGCCACATCGTTAAATGAGGCAATGGGAGATTCATCTCTTCCCGTTCGAGGAGGAGAAGCCGCATCCCGCGGTCATTATCTCCAATGATGAGCGTTGTCTGAATGGCGATCTTGACTTTGTGAACGCGCTCATTTGTACTTCCGCGAAGCTCAATCGCGAGGCGAAGAAGAACGAAGTGATCCTCGATGGCGCAGACGGCCTTGATTGGAAAACCGCCGTCCGTTGCGACGTGATTTATCTGCTTCCGAAATCCGCGTTCGAAGAATCGCGCGGCAAGGTCACCGGACCGCGGCGGGTCGCCATCGCGCGCAAGATGGCCGAGACGCTCCGGCTTTCCCTGGGCTAAATGGGGAAGGATTCAGGATTCAGGCTGCGTTCGTCCTCG
>QHMY01000165.1:0-5072 GCA_003218305.1 Verrucomicrobiota bacterium | reverse complement strand
GGAACCGCGCCTCCGCGATATCCGCGGTTTTTCTCTCAACTACCGACTCTCAACTCTCAACTATGAGGGATCGAGGACGAGAACTCAGGTCGGAACCGCTGAGGTCGCGCGGCAGCTTCATCAGCAAACAAGCACCTCATCACGCACCAGATGAAGGCGCACCCGCGAAGGCTTCGGTTGGTCGAAAAAGTAGGCAGAAACGGCTTCCTGAACGTTTTTTCTCAACTGATCCCAGTCGTCTCCCTGGGTAAAGATGTCATGAGAAAGGCACTCCGCCACGAACCCGCCGTCGCCCTCCTGATTGATGCTAAAGACGATTTCCATACGGAAGAGCCTCGACCTTTCTAAGACGAATGCCAAGCTCAAGAAATGTTGGCAGGCGCCAGCCTTCGCCCGAGCCTCGATTCGCCCAAGCAGGGTTCAGGGCTCTCCATCTTCGTCCTCGTTCTCGTCCTTCGTCCTCGATCTGATCCGCGGGGGCAGCGTTCCCAAGTGCAACTTGGGAACGAGGGGAACCCGCCACGGCGGGCAGGCTTTGGGAAAGAGGGGATCGAGGACGAGAACGAAGGACGAGGACGAGGACGAAGGGGAACGAGGGGATCGAGGACGAAGGGGAACTCAGCCGAGGTGCTTGATTAGATCGTTGTACGCTTCATGAGTGCCGATCCAGAACCACACGGCCAGCCCATCATGTCGGCGCGCGAGAGCCCGGTAATTGTGGCCAACCCGGATTGACCAAACATCCCCAAGGAGCGGTTTGAACTGAAGCGGAGGGTGAAACGGATCGATCCGCCAGAGGCGGTATTTCTCGCGGGCGAGCGCCTGAACCTGGTCGGGTAATTTATTGAAGCAATCCCAAAAACGGCGGTGCGCTCTCGAGGTCACGGCATCTCACGGAGCCGGCCGGCGTGGAGATCTTCGTCTACTTCGCGCAGGATGTGGTCGAGTTTGCCACTGGCGATGTCACGCTTCATCTGCTCGTCCCAGTCGTCGTCTTTCCAACCGTGCATCCAGGCAGCGAGTCCCGCGCGCTCTTCAAAGGAGAGTTGCTCGATGGCTTCCTTAATTTGATCAATGCTCACGACGTCGAACCTAGCTCCCTGGGGTGAATCTCGCAATCCAATCGAAGGCAGAAGGGGAAGGGTTCAGGTTTAGGGGTTCGGGGTTCGCCCCGTTCGTCCTCGTTCTCGTCCTTCGTCCTCGTCCTCGATCTGACCCGCCCAGGTAGCGTTCCCAAGTGCAACCCGCCACGGCGGGCAGGCTTTGGGAACGAGGGGATCGAGGACGAGGACGAGAACGAAGGACGAGGACGAAGGGGAAACGAGGGGATCGAGGACGAGGACGAGAACGAAGGACGAGGACGAAGGGGAACCGCGCGAGGACGAAGGGGAACCGCGCCTCCGCGATATCCGCGGTTTTTCTCTCAACTCTCAACTCTCAACTTATGCGGGAACGAAGACGAGGACGAGGACGAGAAGGTCTTGCGACCCTCAATCCTCAATCCTCAATCCTCCATCCTCCATCCTCGCTTCCGCCCCCTATTGGCCTCCCCGGTCGTAGACTTCGACCACCCCGATGCCGGTGCCGTTGTTCAACCCCGAGAGCAGCGCGGTATAAAGACCGGGCGGCAGGGTTGCGGCAACGGCGGACTCGAAGCTGTTGGTCGGCGCCAAACCGGCGGCCGTGATCTCCGCGGCTTGCACCGGGTTATCCTGCCAGTCGTTATTCGAAGTGAGGAGCGTTCCACTCGTGTCGTGCAGTTCCAGCGTGGGGTTCGCGAGCGCATTCGCTACTCCGCTCGACGCGAGGCTGGGACCGATGCCCCGCACTATTACTCTGTCCACGCCGGGGTCGCTGCTGAGCAGGAAGCCAGCGATGACGACGTCTTCACCGGTGCTGACAAAGGCGCGGGTGCTGAGGTTGGCGAGTTTCGAGTCAGCGTTTTGATTGAGGTCGTAAACTTCCACGAGAGCGACACCTGAAGTGCCGCTTCTGCCTTGAAGGATGGCCGTATACGCTCCCGGCGGCAGGATGGCGATGATGGCCGGTTCGAGGTCGTTCGTCGGCGGGATGCCGGTGGCCTGGATCTCGACTTCCTGGGTGTCTCTCCAGTTGTTGTTCGAGATGGTGACGAAGTCACCCGGGCCGTGCAGTTCGAGGGTAGGATCGTCGAGGACATTGCCGATGTTGTAGCGCGTCAAGCTCGGGCCGATGCCGCGGATGATTACGCGTTTGGCAACGTTTCCGGTGATGATGAAGCCACCAATGCCGACGTTGGCGCCGGTTTCGACACGGAGACGAGCCGAAAGCTCAATGACTTTCGAGGTCGCGATTGGGCTGGCTGTCGGGCTGGGCGTACCGCCGGGTGTAGGCGTCCCTGTCGCCGTGGCAGTCGCCGTGGCTGTCGGGGTGGCGGAAGGGAGCGGGGTCCCCGTCGCGGTTGCCGTTGGCGTCGGGGTGCCGGGCGTGCCGGTCGGTGTCGGAGTGGGCGTCGACGGTCCCGGGCTGGTGACCATGTTTGTATCAAGGGTGACAGCCTCGGTCAGGGCCAGGAGCCGGCCCGTCACGGTAACGCCGCCTACCGCGGTAATCGCCGATCCAGCCAGGATGTTCCCGCTGAAGCTGCTGCCGCTGCCCAGGGTGGCGGCGGTGCCGAGTTGGAAATAAATGTTACGCGCGTCTGCTCCATTGATGAGAAGAACCGTCGAGTTGCTGCTGGTAGTAAGGGTGGTGCCAATCTGAATGACGAAGCGCGCGTTGGAATTACCCTGTGCGTCGAAGGTCAGCGCGCCGCCCGAGGTGGCCGCCACGTTAAAATGATAAACCCCCGGGGTGAGAGTCATGCCGCCGAGATCCTGGTCGGTCAGGTTGTTGGCTGGCGGTGAAGCCAGACCGGCAAAATCGTTGTAGGCGGTGGCGAAGTCGGCATGAGCCTGGGTCGCAGGACCGTCGGCCGCATGGATGGCGCCGTTGAGCACAATGCCCGGCGGGAATCCGATAATGGCGGAGCCTGGGGATACTCCGACGTCGCCGGAAACAACGGTGGCACCCGTGCTGGTCACGGTGCTTGCGCCGAGGACGCCGAAGGTTTCGGCAGAGCCGAGAGATTGTGCCTGGGTAGTGGACGCGAAAATCGCGATCGCGGCGCAGGCCAGCAAAAGCCGCGGGACGAGGCCGGGAGGAAGTGAATTGATTCGATTGTGCATGATGAGTTCTAATTGGTTTCAAGTTATCTTCCGGCTGACCCAATTGGGCAGACCCCGGGAATTGATTTCGGAGGACACGAGAAAAAGCTGACCTCACTGCGGCGTCTGTATCCTGCGCCGGAACGATCGAACTCTTGTAATCAGCGGGGGGCCAGGAGAAGGCCGCAACCGAATTATCCCGTTAACTGAGCATTAACGAGTCCGCCGGACAGCAAATGATTGGATATGACGGCGGGTTCGGGAGCGCGAGGTCGCTGACCCCCGCTAAATCGGCGTCCAAATTTCATCTGATTTGCCATGACGTTCGGGCGGGGGGCATCGGCGCCTCCCTCCATAGGGGAAAGCCAGGTGAGCGCGGCCAGTTTTGGGATGCGAGGCGGGGTCGGCGCGGCGACCGGGAATTGGCGTTCAATTGGTGCCGGGGAAGCTCGCTCTGGAAATCATGTGCCTGATCGATTCCCAGACGGCGCTAATGATGCAGCGAACGGCAAGTGTAATGAAAAGGATGCACAAGTGTAACGAAAACAGTGCCTGAAGCCACTGCTCGGAAAGCGGAAAGCGGAAAGATCTAACAGGAGGTAACAGAGGAAACGGAGATGGGGACCGGTAAATTTGCGATTTGCGAATGGGGCAGGGGAGGAAATGGACCGCGGATTCCGCGGATGACTCGGATGGGAGGGAAGAATTTCGGATACCGGATACCGGATACCGGAGGGGAAGATCGGAGGGAAGCCAGCGAAGATCGAGGATAGATAATCGAGGATGGCGGTGGGCGGAGTTTGCTACCCTCCATCCTCAATCCTCGCTTCGGCTAAATTAATCCTCTGTGACCTCCGTTACCCCCTGTGAAAAATCAGGCCGCGCCGTTCCCCTTCGGCAAATAACTGATGCCCGTCATCGTCAACATAGGAAGGATGTGGGGCAGATCGCGGTCATCGAGCACAACGACGCGGGCAGCGCCGAGCGCGATCTTGTAGGGTTCGCGCACTTCATACGATTTTCCGTCGGCCATGTTAATGGCAAAGGGGATTCCTTCTCGCACTGCCGTCTCTATCGTGTCGCGTGTCATTGTCGTGGGGGAATGCTGCCAGGGTAGATCTCCGGCGTCGCCCGTGTCCAGGCGGAAAGATCTAACAGGAGGTAACAGAGGAAACGGAAATGGGATTTCTGCAGGAATCGAACCGCAGATGGCGCGGTGCCTCCCGTTCCCAAGTGTAACTTGGGAACGAGGGGCGGACCCAAATAGATCCTCTGTGACCTCCGTTATCTCCTGTGAAGAAGTCTTTCCGTTCGATCGCCGACCTACGGTCCTCCGCGATCGTAGATTTCAACAATGCCGTTGCCGGTTCCGCCGTTCTGCCCGGAGAGCAGTGCCGTGTAGAGGCCCGGTGGCAGCGTCGCCGCTATGGCCGACTCCAGGTTGTTACTCGGCGCCAGTCCAGCAGCGGTGATTATCGCCGCCTGAACCGGGTTATCCATCCAGTCGTTGTTAGTGATCAGCAGCGATCCATTGTGATCGCGCAACTCCAGGGTCGGATTCGCTAGCACATTGGGCACACCAAACGCCGTCAGCGTCGGCCCAAGCCCGCGGATGATCACGTTGTCCGGAGTTCCGTTCTCACTCAGCAGGAACCCGGCGATGACGATCTTTTCGCCCGTGCTGACAAAGGCGCGGGTACTCAGGTTCGCCAGCTTCGAGTTCGACGCCGCGTTGAGGTCGTAGACTTCAAACAACGCCACCCCAGACGTGTTGCCGTTGCCGCGCACGATCGCCGTATACGAGCCCGGATTCAGGACCGCTATGATCGCTGATTCCAGATCGTTGGTCGGCGGGATGCCAGTGGCCTCGATCGCAGCTTGCTGGGT
>QHMY01000164.1 GCA_003218305.1 Verrucomicrobiota bacterium | reverse complement strand
GAAGACCCAGACGGCGAAGACTGAGCCGGCGGCGAGTCAGGATTCCACGAAGGCCAAGGTGGCGAAAACCGAACCAGCCAAAGCATCTTCCTTAAAAGAACCGGCTGTGAGCAAGGAATCGGAGAAGACCCAGACGGCGAAGACCGAGCCGGCCGCGAGTAAGGATTCCACGAAGGCCAAGGTGGCGAAAACCGAACCAGCCAAAGCATCATCCTTGAAAGAGCCGGCGGTAAGTAAGGAATCGGAGAAGACCCAGACGGCGAAGACCGAGCCCGCCGCCAGTCAGGATTCCGCGAAGGCGAAGGTGGCGAAAACCGAACCAGCCAAACCATCTTCCTTGAAAGAGCCGCCGGTAAGTAAGGAATCGGAGAAGACCCAGACGGCGAAGACCGAGCCGGCCGCCAGTCAGGATTCCACGAAGGCGAAGGTGGCGAAAACCGAACCAGCCAAACCATCTTCCTTGAAAGAGCCGCCGGTAAGTAAGGAATCGGAGAAGGCCAAGACGGCCAAGGCCGACACAGCGAAAGCGCCGCCGACAAAGGAACCGGGGACGAAGCAACAGTCGGAAAAGGTTCAGACGGCAAAGGCAGACCCCGTGCCTCTGCCTGTGATTGCGGAGGCGCCCGCACGTTTGTCGCTGGAGAAAAACCAGTTTTCGAAGCTCGAACCCGGAAAGCAGACTTCGGCCGAAGACCCGGTCAACGTTCAGCTATCGAATGGGTCGATGGAAACGGCTTCAACCAAGCTGGCGGACGGTTTTGATTTCCCCGTGGGCAAGCCGGATGCCGAGGGCTACTACAAGGCGCGCGGCTACCGGCCCGGTGGTCACCAGGGCGAAGATTGGGATGGAGTGCGTGGGGGCGATACGGACCTCAGAGATCCGATTTACTGCATCGGAGATGGAATCGTGGTGTTTGCGCGTGACGTGCATCGCGGTTGGGGCAACGTCGTTATCGTGCGGCATGCGTATCGGGAAGGCGGCACGGTCAAACATATCGACTCGCTCTACGGCCACCTGAACTCAATTCTCGTGCGGCGCGGGCAGAGAATCGCCCGGGGACAGCAGCTCGGGACGATGGGCACCGCGCACGGACAATACGACGCGCATTTACACCTCGAGATCCGCAAGAACCTCGAAATCGGCATGAGCAGGTCGAAGTTTCAGAAGAACTTCAGCAATTATTACGACCCAACCCAATTCATCGCCTCACACCGGCAGCTCGCCGGTGGCGGCGCGAATTTCCGGGTGGCGATGAATACGTTCACTCATGACGCCGCTTACCATTTTGATGACGCCCGGGATTTTTCCGCGAGGAGACGCAGCACGACGGAATCCTCGGCGGCGTTGAAGCGCGCGGTTTCGAGCACGACTCGCTAGGGAGTCAGCGTCTCCCACTTCGGAAAGTTGCCGTTTCCGGCAATACCGGGCCCGCTCCTAGAGCTTTCCCGTAAGCGCGAGAATGAGCACGATCAGCAGGATCAATCCGATCCCGCCAAACGGATAGTAGCCCCATCCACTGCTATAGCCCCAGCCCGGAAAAGCTCCGATGAGGAGAAGAATCAGGATAATAAGGAGTATGTTGCGCATGGCCGGAGAGCGTAGAGTGGCCGCCGACGCCGTGACAACGTTTTTCGTCTTCTCTTACTCCTGATCTTGATCCTGCTCCTGATCCTCTTGGCGGCATCAACTGACGAGATCAGGATCAAGATCAGGAGCAGAGGGTTGGAAATCCTCTTGCAGGTGCGTCCGCGCATCCTATCGTTTTGCGCAGTCCCGAATGTGTCCGGCTGGATGCGTCGGGACAATTTGTTGTCATTTATTATTCCATGGCGAACACAATCCTGATCGGCGCGCAGTGGGGCGATGAAGGGAAGGGAAAAATCATCGATGTCCTGACCGACAAGGATGACATCGTGGTGCGCAGCCAGGGCGGCAACAACGCGGGTCACACCGTAATCCACCGCGGCACGAAATATATTCTCCACCTGATTCCGTCTGGAATCCTGCGCCGCGGCAAAGTCTGCGTGATCGGTAACGGAGTCGTGATCGATCCCATCGCGCTGGTCGCTGAGATTGAAGGCCTGCGCAAGCTCGGTGTGGAGATTGGGAAGAATTTGATGATCAGCGGGTGCGCCCATTTGGTCCTGCCTTATCACCGCTCGCTCGACGAACAACGTGAGCTGCGGAAGGGACACGCGAAGATCGGAACGACCAAGCGTGGGATCGGCCCGGCCTACGGCGACAAGGCAGCGCGGACCGGTCTCCGAATGTCGGACCTGATGCAGCCCGTCTTGTTCTCGAAGAAGCTCCAGGCAAAAATCCGCGAGAACAACAGCATCCTCCAGGCGCTTGGGGCGAAAGCGATCAATTATCGCGAGGTCAACGAACGGTATCTGGAGGCCGGCCGGAAGTTGCGCCCGTTCGTTTCCAACACCGTCGTCTATCTCCATCGCGCGTTACAACGGGGCAAGGAGATCCTGTTCGAAGGTGCGCAGGGGACCTTCCTCGATATCGATCACGGCACCTACCCGTATGTCACCTCCTCCAATACAACTGCCGGAGGCGCCTGCACCGGCTCCGGAGTGCCGCCGCATCGGATGGATTTGGTTCTCGGCGTGATGAAGGCCTACACGACCCGGGTGGGCGAAGGGGCGCTGCCCACGGAAGATTCCGGGCTGGCCAACATGCTTCACGAGATGGGGCGCGAGTTCGGTGCCACCACGGGCCGGGCCCGGCGTTGCGGCTGGTTCGACGCCGTCGCGACGCACTATGCGACCATGATCAACGGCATCGATGAGCTCGCTGTGACGAATCTCGACGGATTGGATTCGGTTGACCCGATCCGGGTTTGCGTGGCTTATCGTTTGAACGGGAAGCGTCTTGAGGTGCCCCCCAGCGACGCAGCTCAGCTCGAAAACTGCGAGCCGATTTACAAGAATTTCCGGGGATGGAAACAATCTACGCGATCGGCAAAACAAATGTCCGATCTGCCTTCTTTGGCAAGACGTTACGTAGAAGCGATAGCAGAGTTGACTGGCGCCAGAGTGAGGATTGTGAGCGTCGGTCCCACCCGGAACGAGACGATCATCGTCTGAGCCCAACCCATGGCGGCGATTCCCAAGACAGTCCCTCGCCACATCGCCATCATTATGGACGGCAATGGCCGCTGGGCGCGGGACCGTGGGTTGCCCCGAATCAAGGGCCACGAAAAAGGCGCCGATGCCGTCCGGGCTTGTGTTGAAGCGTGCGGTGAATTGAAGGTGGAGTTTCTGACCCTTTACGCTTTCTCCGCGGAGAACTGGCAGCGGCCGAAAACAGAGGTCTTTGCCCTCATGCGGCTCCTCGAACGGTTCCTGAAGGAACGAACGCCGGAGCTGATGGAAAAAAATGTCCGGCTTCAGGCGATTGGGCGCCTGACCGACCTGCCGGCTGGTTGCCAGAGACAGCTGCACGAATCAATCGAGCGCACGGCCGGCAATACCGGATTAACCCTGATCCTGGCCCTGAGTTACGGGGGTCGCCTCGAGATAATCGATGGAATCAAGAGTCTGCTGCGGCAGATCGATTCTGGCCACATCGACCGGGCGATGATCGATGTCGACATGTTCAGCAAGCATCTCTACACCCGTTATTATCCCGATCCCGATTTGCTCGTCCGCACCTCCGGCGAGATGCGGCTGTCGAATTTCCTGCTCTGGCAGCTTTCCTACACGGAGATGTACGTGACGTCCAAGCTCTGGCCTGATTTTACCAAGAAGGACCTCGCCGATGCCGTGGAAGACTTCGGCCAACGAAATCGCCGGTACGGCGCGGTGTGAGTTATTGCGGGAGCTGTAGCCGCCGCCCTGTGGGCGGCGTGAGCGCGTCGTTCATTGCTCGTGCGCTTCGCACAGCGAAGCGGCTACAGGAATACTTTCGCAATGGGTGTCGGCGATTACAAAGCGCTCCTCCTTGAAGCTCACAGAAATGCCGCTGCTACTGAATCGGCCAGCAATTTTCCTTGTGGGGTCAGGACACAATGTCCCCTCACTTCGCGCAGCAAACCAAGCTCTTCAAATTCGCGGCGTTCTTCCGGCCACGGATCCAGCTCCACGGATGGAATGCCACGGACGGTGCGCAGGGAAAGTGCGATTCGTTCTCCGCGTTTCATTTCAGCGGTGAGGATCTCGGTCGAGCTGACGGGCGAAGATCCCGCCAGGACCCGATCCGAATACGCACGGTAATCCGCGACGTTTTGCTGGCGCTCCAGGCCGATTGTCGAAAACGCGCTGGGTCCGATTCCTAGATAATCTTCGCCGGCCCAATATCCACGATTGTGGGAAGAGGCGTAACCCTCGCGCGCGTAGTTTGAGATCTCGTAGTGTTCGAAGCCGGCGCTCTCGAGCATCCGCATGGCGCTCTCAAGAAAGCGCGCATCCGAGTCGGGGTCTTCGCGGAACTCGCCCCGGACTTGGCGGGCGAAAAACTCGGTGTCTTCCTCGTAGGTCAAACAGTAGGTCGAGATATGCTCGGGGCCGAGCGCGATGGTTTTCTCCAACGTGGCTTCCCATTGCGCCAGCGTCTGCCCGGGAAGGCCGAACATCAGATCTACACTCAGGTTGGTGAATCCGGCTTCACGCAAGATCTGGAAAGAGGCCTCCGCCTGGGCGGCGTTATGTTCCCGGCCCAGCAGCCTGAGCAGATCGTCGTCCCAGGATTGGACACCGAGACTGATCCGGTTGACTCCCACGCTTCGCAGCAATTCGGCTTTGCGAGGAGAGACGCTTCCAGGATTCGCTTCCACCGTCCATTCCTGTAACGCCGATAAATCGAGGCGATCGCGAAAACCGCCGAGAAGATAGCCGAGCTGCGTCGTGGTCAGGGCCGTGGGCGTTCCACCGCCGAGAAAAATTGTCTCCGTTGCGATCGGCGAGTTGGCGCTTCGTTGCTCCAGTTCAGAGAGAAGCGCCTCGCAAAAGCGCTGCGTCTGGGAGGGATCCGCTCGCTCCTTATAAAAAGCGCAGTAGGGACAAATCCGAGCGCAAAACGGGATGTGGACGTAAAGGTGGGTGATGGGCGAGCAGTTGTGAATTGCGCTGCCGCTCCTAAACTCTGTTTCCACCGCTCAATATCTTGCTGATTCGAATCTTAGCTCTGTTTTTTTTGGGGATCTCCGGATCAACCCCTGCGCAACCCACGCCCGTGTCGGCTCCCGCGCTTCCGGAGCGCTCGATTGTTTATTCCGTGCAGGATTCTTCCGCGATCAAGGATTACCGGACCGATCCGGTCGTCGTCCGCTCTATGGTCAATCGGCTGGTCCTGGCCGTAACCGGCCAGCCCGATCTCGCGCGGGCCTGGGGTTCGCTGGTCTCGCCTAACGACAAGGTCGGCATCAAGATCTCGGCCGCCGGCGGCGAGCTCTTCACGACCCATCGCGACGTGGTTAACACCATCGTGGAGGGCTTGGTGGCTGCCGGGCATCCGCGCAAAAAGCCTGGGCGGAATCAAGGAGGCCGGCTACGACCCGGCCCGCGAGGGCTACCAGATGAAGTCGATCGCACCCCGTGAAGGCTACGATCCCGAGGCCATTTTCACGGCGCCGCTGGCCGGAAAACTAATTTGGGGCGACGTCGATTACCGGACTGACCTGGGCACTGTCCCGATCTTGTCCGACAACGAACAGACCAGCGACCTAAGCCATTTCGCCCGGATTGTTTCCAGCGAAGTGACGAAGATCATCAACATCCCGGTGATGAGCGAGAGCACGCTGGGTGGATTGGCCGGTTGCCTCTACAACGTCACCATTCCGAATATCGACAACTGGCGCCGCTTCACCCAGCTCAGCGGTTACGGCGGGACGGCGATCGTCTCGCTTTACAACAATCCCGTCATCGGCAAGAAAGTTGTCCTCAACATCATGGATGGTCTGGCGGCCCAGTATGCCGGGGGGCCGCAATCGCAGCCGAATTACGCCGTGCATCACGCCACCCTTCTCGCGAGCAAAGATCCGGTCGCCATCGATGCGCTCGCGCTTCAGCGGATCGATGCCTGGCGCAAGGAAGCCCAGCTTCCGCCGATCGGCCGGCAGGCGGCTTATATCCAGGTCGCCGGGGAAGTGGGGCTCGGCCACGCCGATCACGCGCGCATCGAAGTCAGGAACGTGAACCGGTGAGCGCTCGCGAGATTGACCGACTGCGGGGACCGATCCTCCGTTCGGTCTCCCGTTCCTTTTATCTTTCGCTCCGGGTTCTGCCGCGCCCGCTCCGGGACCCGCTCTCGCTGGCCTATCTGCTGGCGCGCGCGACCGATACGATCGCGGATACGCCGGAGCCGCCGCTGGACGTTCGAATCGAGGCGCTCCGAAATCTGGCTGGCGTAATTCAAGGCAATACGAGGCTGGAAGCGGTGGCCGCCCTTCGAGATTCGTTTGGGCCGTTGCAGAAGAACGAGGCGGAACGGGCACTGATCGGAGCGTTGCCCGGGGCGCTGCAATGGCTCGAGCTGCTTGAGGAGAGCGATCGTCGCGAGGTGAGGGATGTCCTCAAGAAAATCAATCAGGGGCAAACGCTGGACCTGGAGTGGTTCGGAACTGGAACGAGCACGAGCACGCGCACGAGCACGAGCACGAGCACGAGCATTAGGGCGCTCCGGACGGCGGGTGATCTCGATGTCTACACTTATCTCGTGGCTGGATGTGTGGGAGAATTTTGGACCCGTCTTTGTTTCGCGCACGTGCGGAATTTCAGTGGTCAGACGGAGCTGGAAATGCGGGAACTGGGCGTGCGATACGGGAAGGGTTTGCAGCTCATCAACATCCTGCGCGATGCCGGTTCGGATCTGCGTGCAGGCCGATGTTATCTTCCGGCCGATCAACTTCACTCGTTAGGGCTGAAGCCCGAGGATGTCCTGGCGAAGCCGGCAATCGTCGAACCGATTATGCGGGACTGGCGCGAGAAAGCGGAGGGCGCCATGGTTTCCGGCATCGATTACGCGTGCGCAATCAAATCGCGACGGGTCCGTTTTGCCACGGCGCTCCCGGCGTTGATTGGGGCGCGCACACTGACGCTCCTGCGCGAGGCGGGCCCGGCAGTTTTCGCGCGGACGGTCAAGGTCCCTCGCGCCGAAGTCAGGAAGATGATGTTATCGGCTACCTTCGCGTCGCCGGTCTCGTTGCGCGCGACGTTCGACGGCCTCCGAAGCCGCCCATAGGGCGGCTGCTACAGCGCGCAAAGCCGACCTGTAGCGGCTTCGCTGTGCGAAGAGTGAGAGTTGCGAGGGTTCTCAATCGCTCTGCGGGCGAAAATAATTGCGCTGCTTTTCTGTGATCGGGCGGCCAAGCCGCTCCAGGACCTGCAGCATGTCTTCCCAGACCTTGCGTTTATCCGACGCGGTGTGGTCTCGGAGCAAATAGGAGGGGTGATACGTGATCATCAGCGGCG
>QHMY01000105.1 GCA_003218305.1 Verrucomicrobiota bacterium | reverse complement strand
CAGCCCGCCGATGAATTTGACGCCTGCGCTGAAGGCGGAGGTCTCGTGCATTCGGGACATCTTTCTGCGGCGATTACCGGGCAACGTTTGGGCGCGTACGAATTAGTGCGCGAACTCGGGCGAGGCGGGATGGGAGCCGTCTGGCTGGCGAGGCGCGCGGATCAGCAATTCGAAAAACTTGTCGCGATCAAACTGCTGAAACGCGGCACCGATACAGAGGAAGTTCTCCGGCGTTTCTTCGCGGAGCGCCAAATCCTGGCCCGCCTCGATCACCCAAATATCGCCCGCCTGCTCGACGCAGGGGAAACGGACGACCAGTTGCCTTATTTCGTGAGCGAACGGCTCCGTCTTTTCATCAAAATTTGCTCCGCGGTGCAGTTTGCTCATCAAAACCTGGTGGTGCACCGCGATCTCAAACCAGCCAACATTCTCGTCACGGCGGAGGGCGAACCAAAGCTGCTCGATTTCGGGGTGGCCAAGCTTCTCACCCCGGGTGATGACGCCTGGCAAATGACGATCGCGGGCCAGGAACGTTTCACCCCGGCGTACGCGTCACCGGAGCAGGTCCGGGGGGAACCGATTACGACGATCAGCGACGTCTACTCATTAGGCGCGTTGCTCTACGAAATCCTTACCGAAACAACGCCACATCGTTTTTCCACGAGGACACCGACCGCGACAGAACTACGCCGTGTCATCTGCGAGAACGAACCGCTCCGCTCAAGCGCGGCTGCGAAAGACCCGGAAGCAGGGAAACGACTTCGGGGCGACCTAGACACGATTCTTCGCCGCGCGCTGGCCAAGGATCCGCAGCGTCGCTATCGCGGCGACGGCCAGCTCGGCGATGAGATTCTTCGCTATTTGGAAAATCGGCCCGTCCACGCTCGCCCGGACACGCTCTATTACCGGACCGGAAAGTTCCTGCGTCGGAACAAAGCAGGCACAGCGGCGACGGCGCTGGTGGCGCTGGCGCTGATCGGTGGAGTCGTGATGACTCAATTGCAGGCACGCCAGACCAAACGGCAATTTCAACAAACCCGCCGGCTCGCGCACGCCGTCCTGTTCGATTACCACGACGCGATCGCGCGATTGCCCGGCTCTACGGCGGTCCGAAAACAATTGGTCAGTGATTCCCTTGCGTATCTGGACGGCTTGGAAAAGGAAGGCGTCCGCGATCGGTCGCTCCGGCTGGAGATTGCGTTGGCCTACGTAAAGGTGGGCGACGTTCAGGGAGAACCTTACGCGGCTAATCTGGGCGACACTGCGGGTGCTCTCGCCAGCTACGGGAAGGCGATTGGCATCCTCTCTGGCCTGGCAAACGCGGCTCCAGGCGATGCGGAGGTGCAACGCGATTTCAGTCTCGCCAGTCTAAAGCTTGCCCTGTTGCATGTGCGGCGCGATGCCTGGGATGAAGCGCTTGCGGTTCAACGCAAAGGAACTGCTGCGATCGAGCGCCTCGTGGCCAGCGGCAACTCGACCGCGACAGATCGCGCCCTCCTGGCTGATAGCTATCTAAGCGAGGGAAAGGCCCTTTATCAGGGTGCGCGCAGTCCCTCCGTCGATGCCCAGCGAGCGGGCCTGGCTAGGTTCGGGCAAGCGCTCGCGCTTCGGGAGGAACTCGTCGCCGCGGATCCGGCAAACCACGAACTGAAGCGAAAACTTTCAGCCGCTCATTCCTACATGGGATATGCCCTCTGGGCCATTGGTACTCTCACCGGCGATCGCTCGAATTACGACGCAGCCCTGACTCACTTCGAAAAGAGTTACACAATGACGCGCACAGTCGCGGTCGCGGAACCTACCGACACCCAGGCTCAACGGAGCCTTTCCTCGGCTCTCGCGGACCTGGCCGAGAAAAAGGCGGCGCTAGGCAATCCGACGGCCGGACGCGATCATTTGCTCGAGTCCCGCGAGATCATGCAAAAGCTTGCGGAGGCGGATCCGGACAATCTCGAAGCGCAACGCGATGTCGCCGACATCGACCTCAGCCTGGCCCGTATCTACCAGCAACTCCAGGAGTTGACCGAGGCGCGAACGCGTTGCGGCCTCGCGCTCCAGACGCTCGAGCGGGCGCAGCGACTCGATCCGACGAGCGCAGAGACCGCCCGCATGCTCGCCGACGCGCGTCAGCGCATGACAGCACTCGAATCGGCAGCGCAATAAGCCACGCCGGTTGAACTAGCCATTACCCGGCGAGAGGTCCCATTCCCAAGTGCAACTTGGGAACGAGGGGGATCAGCCCTGGCACCGAGCCGCGCGATAGAACAAATGTCAGGCGACCAGCGCCGTCGTCTTACTGTGCGAAGCTTTCGGTCGTGCGCGGCGTGCGGCCTTCGTCGGCGTCGTGATAATCGACCCAGGTCTGGATATCGGCGCGGTCGCCGAAGCCATTCGCTTTCTTTTCCGCCTGGAGCTCACGGCTGCTGGCGTCGCGCCAGCCGCGGGTCGTGATGAAATTATTCCAGAATTTGATCTTCTCTTCGTCAGCCCGGCCAAATTTCTCAAAACACCACTCAAGGATTTCTTCGTCGGTCCCGCCGGCGCGAACGCGTTCGACTAATTGCGCCGGATCAATCGCGAAGAAGCGGCAGCAGTAGCCATCGAAACAATCGCGCTCCGGACCGCCAGCATAGTTGTAATCGGCAGGCAAGAGTCCCTGATCCTTCAAGCGCAGCTTGTCGAGCATGCGCGCAAAAAACATCACACCCTTCGTTAAAACATAATCACTGCATGGCGTTTTCATAAACCAGGATAGGACAACATGGATTAAGCGGCGACGCTACCCGCGCCGGTCAGTTCCGTGTAGAGACCTTCGTACCGCGCTGCTGCTTCGCTCCAGGAGAAATCGCGGGACATAGCGCGTTCCATTAATGCAGTCCAGGTCGGCTTGTCGTGGAAAAGCTCGCGGGCGCGCTTGATGGAATCCCAGAAGGCATCGGGAGTTTTTTCGTAGCAGAGGAAACCGAAACCAGCATCGATCGTTGGATCGTAATCTTCGATGATCTCCTGAATGCCGCCGGTGGCGCGGGCCACCGGGAGTGCCCCGTATTTCAAACTGTACATCGCGCTCAACCCGCTGGGCTCGATCCGCGACGGGATCAGAGTGACATCGGCCCCGGCCTCGATCAGATGAGCCAGGCCTTCATCGTAGGTTCGGCGATACGCGAACCGGCTTGGATATTTTCGGGCTGCGATCGCAAGGGCGGTTTCATATCCCGGGTCGCCTTCACCGAGAATAATCAACCGCACGTCGTCCGAGAGCAGCCGATCGAGCAAGGGCATGAGCAAATCGAATCCTTTTTCCGGGACGAGACGCGTTACCATTCCGAAAACCGGTCCGGCGGGTTCGGGCGCGAGCGCCAATGCGTCCAGCAACAGATCGCGACAGACCGCCTTGCCTTGCAGATCGCCAGCCCTGAAAGGTTGTGGCAACACGCTGTCCGTTTCGGGATTCCAGCGCTCGTAGTCCGCGCCATTCAAAATGCTCACGAGCCGATGGGCGTGTTCCCGGAGAACGATGTCGAGCTCGGACCCGCCGTCCGGGTTCAGCATTTCACGGCGATATCGCTCGCTCACGGTGGTGATCTTGTCAGCGAAAACGATTCCTCCTTTGAGCAAGTTCAGGCGGCCAAAGAACTCCACCCCGCGCGGCTTGAAATATCTCTCGGGAAGATTCGTGAGGTCGAAATCAAGCCCCCAAAAACTGCCTTGTTCCGCCAGGTGATGAATCGTGAGTACGGTGGCAAAAGGTAATTGGCGATGGCGCGCCAGCACCGGAACGAGCGCCGCCGCCCAATCGTGCACGTGCAGGATCTGCGGAGTCGGAGTCATCCGACGCGCCAACTCCAGGGCCGCTTTGTTGAAGAAAATGAATCGCGCGGCGTTGTCCTCATAGGAAGTGCCATGCTCGCCATACACGCCCGCGCGATCGAAGAACTCATCGTTGCGGACGAAGAAGGTCTGCACTCCGCCGGCCGTGCGGCCTTCTACAAATTCGGCCACGTAGTTCTTCTGACCGAGCTGAACGTCGACGGTGATTCCCGTCTCCCTGGTCGAGAAGCCGCCATTCTCCCGGATCTCCCGGTAGAACGGCATCGCGATAGCGACCTCGTGTTGCCGGGCGCGCAGTTCGCGGGGCAGCGCTTCCAGCACATCCACCAGCGCCGTCGCCCGCGCGAGCGGCGGTCCTTCGGCGCTGATCATCAGGATACGCATACGATTAGGAACCTAGCCACGGATTAACACGGATTTTCACGGATGAAAGAAGATCGGACCAAAATGTTAATAGAATCCGTGTTTCATCCGTGTTTATCAGTGGCCGAAAATTCTTCCTTCACCCACTCCAAAGCTTCCTCGCGACTAGTCAGCGCTCCCTCCAGTTGCCGCGTCTCCACCGCCTCCAGAATCTCGCCAAACCGCGGCCCCGGCCGCAATCCAAGCGCAATCAGATCGTCCCCGCGCACGAGCGGCGGCGGAATGATCGGTTCGTTGGCGAATTCCTCCTGCTTTTGGCGAAGGAACGCATAATTGTCCATCATCCCGTGGCTGCTCGCGCAATCGACCCGATGCAGCTCCAGCTCATCGACAAACGTGGGCCGCGCCATGAACCGCTTCAGTTTCGCCACCCGCATGTTGGGCACGTCCTTAAACACCATGTGCTGGCGCACCGCTTCCACCGTGGCGTCGATCTCGGCCCGCGAGAAGCGCAGGCGTTGCATGATCGCCTCGGTCATCTCGGCGCCGACGCGATCATGCCCGTTGAAACGGATTCGCCCATTTTCATCCACAGAGGAAGTGGGCGGTTTGCCAATGTCGTGAAAGAGCACGCTAAGAACGAGCGGCAACGACACTTCCTTCGGCAATAATTGCAGCATGATCCGGGTGTGTTTGAAGACATCGCCTTCCGGATGGAATTGCGGTGGCTGCTCGCAGCCCTTCATCTCCTCGAGTTCCGGCAAAATCGCGCCCATTAATCCGCTGGCGTCGAGGAGGTCCCAACCTCGGACCCGCGCTGGAGACATGAAAATGCGGATCAGCTCCTCACGAATTCGCTCCGCGCTGATCTCCTTGATCGAAGATGCCTGGGCCACGACGGCGTCCCACGTTGAAGGATCGATCTCGAAATCGAGCACGGTCGCGAAACGAATCGCGCGCAGGATTCGCAACCGGTCCTCCGTGAAACGCTGGACCGGATCCCCGATCGCGCGGATAAGCCGGGCCTCGAGGTCCGTGCGACCATTTACGAAGTCGATAACTTCGCCGGCCTCGGGGTCGAAGAACATCCCGTTAATCGTGAAATCACGTCGCGCCGCGTCTTCTTCCGCGCTAGCGAAATGGACTTCGACCGGCCGGCGGCCGTCGAGATAAGCGCCGTCCGACCGGAAGGTCGCGACCTCGAATTGAAATTCATTCTCGAGAACAACAATCACGCCAAAATGCGCGCCCACTGCGTACGTCCGGGCAAAGATTTTCTGCACATCCTCCGGCCGGGCGTTGGTGGCGACGTCAATGTCCTTGGGAACCTGCCCGCGCAAAAGATCCCGGACCGAGCCACCCGCGTAGTAGGCGACATGCCCGGCCGCGCGTAATCGCCGTACAACATTGTGCGCGGCCGCTTCCATTTCGTTTTCAGGCGTTGTCATGGCTCGTGCGCATTTTCGCGGGGGAAACGCGCCGTGTCGAATAGGGAGCGAGTGCCGCTACGGCCGGGCGGCCGTGAACTGCGGGCTGGCAGCGTGCGCTCCTCGATGCTATCGCATTCCACGCATGAAATTGAAGCCTTCACTCGACTGGCTGCTGGTTTTCGTTCCGGTGGCTCTCGTTCTTCGCTTTTGGCCGGGCCTCTCCAATCCAACGGCTCTTTTCATTTGTTCGGCCCTCGCCATCATTCCCGTCGCGGGCTGGATCGGCCGCGCAACCGAGGCCTGCGCCTTCCGGGTGGGGGAAGGGCTTGGCGGCCTCTTGAACGCCACCTTCGGGAACGCGGCTGAATTAATCATTGCCGGCATCGCGCTTTACAAAGGCCATATCAGTGTGGTCAAGGCCTCGATCACCGGGTCGATCATCGGCAACATTCTGCTCGTGCTTGGTCTCTCCATCCTGCTGGGTGGGGCAAAGCACAAGGAACAGCGCTTCAACAAGACCGGGGCGCGCACGACCGTGATCTCGCTTTCCCTCGCAGCCATCGCTCTCATTATCCCGACGGTGTTTCACCTCTCCGCGGACGCGAGCCCGGCGGGTTGGAGTCCGGCCGTCGAGCGTCAGCTTTCGTTGGGCATCGCCGTCGTGCTTTTCCTGACCTACATCTGCATGCTCGCGTTCGCGCTCAAGACGCACCGGCATTTCTTCGTCGGCGCCGAAGGTGCCCTGGAAGAAAAGGGCGACCACTGGTCGCGTGGAAAAGCCATTGCCATCCTGGTTATCGCCACGGCGGTCGTTGCGGTACTCTCAGAATTTCTCGTCGGAACAATCGAGAGCGTCCGAACCAGCTTCGGCGTCACCGAAGTATTCGTGGGCGTAATTATTGTAGCGATCGTGGGAAACGCCGCGGAGCATTCGACCGCCGTTGTCATGGCGATGAAAAACAAAATGGACCTGAGCGTTGGGATTGCGATCGGTTCGAGTCTCCAGATCGCGCTTTTTGTCGCGCCCGTGCTGGTTTTTCTCTCCTACTTTTTCGGCCGTCCCATGGATCTGGAATTTTCACTTCCCGAAATCTTCGCCGTAGTCGTCTCCGTTCACATCCTGTTCCAGATCAGCGGCGACGGCGAAACGAATTGGATCGAGGGAGTCCAGCTCCTTTCAGTTTATCTCATCCTCGGGATTCTGTTCTTCTTCCTCCCGGAAGCGCGCTCGGCCTACGACGGCGGGCATTGAGAGATTAATCGCTGGCAGGCCCAAGTCTCATCGCCAGCTAGTCGAGGAAATAAACCTCAACGACGCCGATGCCCGTACTCTCGGGGTTTCCTCGCACCTGAGCGGTGTATAACCCTGGGGGCAGGATCTGCACCAGGGCCGCTTCCAGATCATTGGTCGGTTGCAGGCCGGTGGCCTCAATCTCCGCTTGCTGGTCGGTTCTCCAATCGTCGTTTTCCCGCACGATCGCGCCGTTCTGATCTCGAAGCTGGAGCGCCGTATTCGGCAAGGCGTTGGGAATGCCCAACGCGACCAGCGAAGGGCCGATCGCCCGGACGACAGCTCGCACTGGGTCATTCAGAATGATGAAGCCGGCGATCATCAGTTGATTGCCAGGCTGGATGAGCCCGCGCGTGGCGATGTTGGCAAGTTTTGCCGGAGACGCGGCGCTCAGATCGTAAGCATCGACAAGGCCAGTACCGGTCGTGTTGTTCAGCCCGCGCACGATCGCCGTGTAACTCCCGGGAACAAGGTTCGCGATAATGGCGGATTCCTGTTGGTTGCTCGGGGCGACGCCGCTCGCGTTGATCTCGGCGACTTGATCGCCGGTGATAAGCCCTCCCACGACCGTAGTCATCCAGTTGTCGTTGGTCGCAAGCAGTGCCCCGGCCGAATCGCGAATCTCCAAGGTGGGATTCGCCAAGGCATCGGAAATTCCAAAGGGAATCAGCGAAGGACCAATCGCTCGCACGATGATCGTCTTGGTCGACCCGGCCGGCCCGAGGACGATAAAGCCCTCAATCAGGACGTTATCACCCGTGCCGACGGAGAGTCGGGTCGAGACGTTGCCGACCAAACCTGTCCCGGGCGTGGCGGTCGGAGTAGGTGTCGGAGAGGGTGGCGGCGCGCTACAATTCGTAAACACCTGTGCCCGGATCATGTAATTACGGAAGGTCACGAGGTTAAAGGTCGTGCCATTACTAGATTGGTACGAGCGGCTCGCCGGAGCATTGTTAGCGAAAGCGATCGGAGTACCAGGGGGGATAACTATCGGGACCTGGAAGCCTACGACAAAATCCCCCGAGGTAATGGTAAGCTGCTGCGGCAAGTTATAATTCGTAAAGACTGATGGCTGCCCGGATGCGGCGGGAAACGACTGGAGGCTGATGCCGTTGATATTGGGAGTGCCACCGGCATTGCTCCCGGCTACCACGTTGATCGCCGTCCCCTCCGGGAAACTCTGCGCCCCATCCCAGTAGATCGAAACCTGGCTCAGAGTTGCCGGGTAGGAAGCCGGCGTAAGACGATTCACATAGTAAGCGCCGTTCCCATTGTTGCCGGCACTATTGAATCCACCGGCATCGACCGCGAGTTCGACTGGCGCGTTCGAACAGACCGTAAAGCCGGCGGTCAGCGCATCGGCGCATCCTGCCTTGCTGATCGTTATCTGGCCTCCAACGGCCCCAGCCGGAACAGTGGCCGTGATGGTCGTGTCGTTAATAACATTGAAGGTGGCGCTGACGTTATTGGCAAACTTTACTCCGGTGACGTTGCCGCCATTTGTAAAATTGACGCCCGTAATCGTGACCGTGCTGCCCGGACTGCCCGCCACCGGACTGATATTGGTGATCGCAGGACAATTATCCCCCGGCGCGAGGGCAAAGTTAGCGTCTGAAATATCGAAGAAAATATTACCGACGGCCGCTACCTTGATGCGAGCGGTGGAACTGAGAATCCCATTGGGGAGCATCACAGACTGCGATCCATCATTGGGCGTGCTCGCCGCCAGGGTAATCGGGAAGGTCAATCCTCCGTCCGTCGAAAGAGTGATCGTGACATTCGCGCAGCTGACCGGGGCCAGGTTGGTGTTGTTGACGTTCCAAGTCACGGTCTGGGCGCCGCTCAATGTTCCTCCTCCGTTGGGCGCCGTGATCGCAAATGGCCCGGAGTTTCCATCGACCGTAATCGCCACCGAGCTGTCACTGACGCCGCCGAAGCCGCTTCGATTATCGCGCACGGTCGCGCGGAAGTTCATTGTGCGCGAAACCGCGGGAAGGTTCTCCGCGGTTTGGAATCCCCCCACCGTTGGGGGTGGAACGTTCGCGTTGTTTAAAATGTAAGTCAGACTGGGAAAGGTCCGCGACTTGTCCGTCGTAGGCGAAAAGGAGCGGAAGAGCGGCCGGGTGGTGGTCGAGGGATCGCCCGCCTGGTCACCGTAAGGCGGGTTGAAATAGAAGAACTCCCCGGCATCGATTTGTTCCCAAATGAAGGTGAGGTTGGGCACATCAGCCGGGTCGGCATCCGTGCCGGTTGCAGTCAAAGTAAACGGAGTCAGCTTCGGGATGGTCCTGGGCGGTCCCGCATTCACTGTCGGAACATTATTGCCCGTCGCCGAGGGCGTCCCGCAGCTTACCGCCGCGAGGTAGGCGACGATCTCGTTGAAGCTGCCGTTGTGGAAGCGCAACTCAGTTAAACTAGCGACATTGTCGCTGGCGCAGAGACCCGCGTAGGACATAAGCGTTGTGCCGCTGCCGGGTTCCCAGGAGGTGACGTTATTGCGGCTCCCATCGCAAAAATTGGTGGTTCCATTGAAACTGTGATTCGCTCCGTGTTGGTGCCCAAGTTCGTGAGCGAAAAGACCAATGGCTCCCGAGATTCCCGCCGGCGCAAAAACGCCCGACACGCCGCGACCTTTGCGACTACTGCAAACGACGCCCGTAGTGGCGACACCGCCGGTGCCCGTGGCGAGAACGTGACCGACGTCGTAGTTAGCCGAACCCACCTTCGCCTCGAAATCGACCTCCCCCTCGTCGAGCATCGTGCTGAGGCTGCTATTGGTGTAGGGATCGTTTCCGGAGGTACAGGCCACGTTGTGGCCAGGGCCGCAGACGGAATTGTTCGAGGCGTAGATGATGTTCGATGCGTTCACCAGATTCATGTGCACCGACAGTTCGCGCTCGTAGATAGCATTCGTGCTATTCAGGTACGCATTCATCGCGGCGATCGTGCCGGCCAGAGTATCCCCGCCGACCGCATTGCAGAACTCCCAGGTTGCGGCCAAGGCGAGGCGTTCGGTCCGCAAGGTGGTGCCAACAGCGCCATTCGGACCCGCCGGCCGAGGGGCGAAGTGGGCCTGGTCCCTGTCTTCCGCGCCACACGTGAACGCGACGCGATGGTCGTAGGAGCTGACGTAGGCCGTTGAATCATGGCCGCCCGACGGCTGAATATTCACGGCAGGACCCGCCGAAAGAACGAGCCCGTGAAAGCCGAGCGGCGTCCAGTCAAACCGCACCGTAGCCGTGGCGTCCTCGATTCCCTGGCCGCGATAGCTCGTGATCTCCGGGTATTGCGCCGTCAATGCGGCATCCAGCACCGGCGATTTCTCAATAGAAAAGCGCTGGAACGAACCGTCCGGCATCGGCAGCACCAGGACCGCCCGACTTTGGCGAAGGTCGCCCGTCCGCTCCAATGGCGCGCGAGACAGGAGTTCCGCGAGCACCTCCCTGTTCAGCCGCAAATTATGTTGAGAATCTGAATCCGAAGCCTCGGCGCCAGTGGGGCCGACCGATGGTTCAGCGATTGTTTCCCAAATGCCCCCTCCCGACTGCGGTGTCGTGACGGGCCCCCTCGCCTGAACGATCGGGCAAAAAACCAGAACGAATAAGCCAAGTGTGGCAAGCGACGGGGCAACCAGAGCTGCAATTTTGATCGGACGCATCGAGTGAGCTTTCTCTTTTGAATTGAAGTGGGATCGAGGAGGACCAGGTCCCAGCGAACGCTCCGGAGCTTTACGATTTCACCCCGCTTGAAGATTCGATGAAACGTCGAATGACTGCTTACGCCAGTCTGTTACTGGAAAACTCGAAAGCGAGTCCAGGCTTTTTTACCAGGAATTTCTGGAATGCTACGCAGCCTGCTCTTTCGGCTTCTTGAACGAATGAATGATGAAGCAGACCACGGCGATGCAGATGCAGGAGTCGGCCACGTTAAACGCGGGCCACGGGTGCGCGAACGGGATGTGCAGATCGAAGAGCAGGAAATCGATGACATGACCGTGCAGGAAACGATCGGTGAGGTTTCCCATGATGCCGGCCAGGAGCAGGGAGAGCGACAGGTCGCGCAACGCGTCTGGTGAGCGCCGCCGAACCAGTAGGGCCACCACCACCAACAGAGCGACGCACGACAGGACGATGAAAAACAGGTTGTTGTTCTTGAACGATCCAAAGGCCGCGCCCGTATTAGTCACGTTCACCAGATAGAAGATATCGGGAATGACCGTAAGCGGATGTTCCTCGGGATGAACGCTGCCGAGCACCAACCATTTCGTGAGTTGATCCAAAACGTAGAGCGGCAGCGATAACAGGAGGATGAATCTCATATCAAAACAGGAGCAAAATCAGCCAAGGATGAACACCGATTTTCACGGATGAAAACAGCCTTTACCATCCGTGTTTCATCCGTGCTCATCCGTGGCAACATTCCGCCGCTTTACGTTTGCGACGCGTTCAGACCTGTGACCACCGCCTCGCACCGATCACACAACTCCGGATGAGCCGCGCTCTTTCCCACGGTGGGCCGATGCCGCCAGCACCGGGCGCATTTCGCGTGGGTTGTTTTCGAAATCAGTGCAGCCGGTTCCTGGCCGGGCTCGATTCTCAAATCGCTTAGGATAAAGAATTCTTCGAGTTGCTCGTTCGGAATGGCCGCAATCGTTTCCGCGTTGCATTGCAGGACCACCGCGGCCTCCAACGCGTTGCCGATCAGCTTTTCCTGACGGGCCCGTTCGACTGCCTGGCCGATCAGACCCCGCAAACTCAACAACTGGGTGACCTGTTCCTCCACGGCGGAATCCTGAAACGCCGGGTCCGGCTCCGGAAACAATTGGAGATGGACTGACTTCGAGGCGCCGAGATAACTCCACGCCTCCTCGGCTGTGAAAACTGTGATCGGTGCCAGCAGCCGGCAGAGCGTCTCGAAAATCCGCCGCATCGCCACCTGGGTCGCGCGGCGGCGGGGCGAATCCGGCGCGTCGCAATACATCCGGTCCTTGGTGATATCGATGTAGAGGCTGCTCAAATCGACCGCGCAAAACTGGTTCAGCGTGTGATAGACCTTGTGGAACTCGTAGGCCTGATAAGCGGCGCGGCAATCCGCGACCACGGTCTCCAGTCGCGCCAGGATCCAGCGATCGACCAAGGTGAAGCTCCAAGGAGGGGCGCTTTCCAAACCGCCCTCTGCGATTGCGCTTGGAACGGGCGGTTTGGAAAGCGCCCCTCCTTGGCTATCGAAATCCGACAGATTCCCCAGCAGGATACGCAGCGTATTCCGGATGCGGCGATAAGTGTCACCGAGCCGCGTGAACATCTCTTCTGAGAACGGAACGTCATCCGTGTAGTTGATGCTGCTCACCCAAAGCCGAACGATATCCGCGCCGTGTTTGCCGACGAAGTGGCCTGCATCCATCGGCTTGCTGTAGCTGCTCGACTTCGAAATCTTCTTCCCATCGACATCGACGACGAAGCCGTGCGTGACACAAGTCCGGTAGGGCGCTCGGTTGTGCAGGGCCACACTCGTCATGAGCGACGATTGGAACCAGCCGCGGTGTTGGTCGGTCGCCTCGAGATACATGTCAGCTGGATCGCGCAGGGCGGGGTGCGTCGCCAGGACAGCCGCGTGAGAGACCCCGGAATCAATCCAGACATCGATGGTGTCGTTGCGATGGCGTGTGCCCTCCGGCAATCCGAGTTCCCGCGCGAGTGCGACATCATCCAGCTCGAACCAGACGTTTGAGCCACGCCTGGCGACGAGATCGGCCAGCTTTCGGATCCATTCGGGATCGAGAATGGCCTTGTCCTCCGTCGAATAAAAAACAGGCAGCGGAACGCCCCAGCTGCGCTGCCGCGAGATCACCCAATCGGGCCGCGATTCCACTGTCCCTGAGATGCGGTTTTCCCCCCAGGACGGAATCCAACGGACATCCTTGATCGCGGCCAGCGCGTTCGCGCGCAGGTCGTCGATCCGGATGAAGAATTGCTCGACTGCCCGGAAAATAATCGGTGTCTTCGATCGCCAGCAATAGGGATACGAATGTTGGTAAGTCGCTTCACTGATCAGCATCCCTTTATCGCGCAACAACGCCACAATGTCGGCATTCGCCTCGAACACGTATTTGCCGGTGAGCTCCGGCAAACCGGCCTCATCGGTGTAACGGCCGTGATCGTCCACCGGCGACAGGATCTGCAGTCCGTTCTTTCGGCCCAACGAATAATCGTCTTCACCGTGACCGGGGGCGATATGCACCGCGCCCGTGCCGGTATCCATCGTGACAAAGTCGGCCGTGAGGATGCGGGAGGTGCGTGGCAGGAAGGGATGTTGGGCGGTCTGGCCCTCGAGCTTGCTGCCTGGAAACGAACTAATCGGCTCGCCCGTGGGCTCAGAGCCGGTCGCAGTACAAAACGCTTCTACCAGAGAAGCCGCGAGGACGAGTGTTTCGGAACGTGGGAGGGGCCTTTGTGCCCCGACTTCGTCAGCGTCACCATGTCGGGGCACAAAGGCCCCTCCCACATTGAATTCCTGCGCGACGTAGAGCTCTTTTGGATGCAGCGCGATCGCGAGGTTAGCGGGCAAGGTCCAGGGTGTGGTAGTCCAGATGACAATGCTCGCTTTGCCCGCGAGGTCGCCGCTCGTAATCGGAAATTTCACATAGACCGTCGTGTCATGGCGGTCCTGGTATTCCACTTCCGCTTCGGCCAGCGCCGTCTGCGCCCCGGTGCTCCAGAAGACCGGCTTCAGGCTTTCGTAAACGAGGCCTTTTTCGACAAAGACCGCGAAGGCGCGCAGAATCTCCGCTTCATAGGCGGGGTCGAGCGTCAGATACGGATGCTCCCAATCGCCGAAGACGCCGAGCCGCTTGAATTGCTCGCGCTGGATATCGATGAACTTGCGGGCAAAGGCCTCGGATTTCTGGCGCACTTCGAGCGGCGAGAGGCCGCGCGATTCCTTCACCACCTTGTATTCGATCGGCAGCCCGTGGCAATCCCAGCCGGGCACGTAAGGCGCGCAAAATCCGGCCATCGTCTTCGATTTCACCACGAGATCCTTGAGGATTTTGTTCAGGGCGGTCCCCATGTGCACGTCGCCGTTGGCAAAAGGCGGACCGTCGTGGAGGACGAATAATTCACCGTCCGCGCGCGCGGCCTGGATCTGCTCGTACAGCCCCGCTTTCTGCCATTCCTTGAGCATCTCCGGCTCGCGGGTGGCGAGGTTTGCCTTCATCGGAAAATCCGTTTTCGGCAGGTTGAGCGTCTCTTTGTAATTCTGGCTCATGCGCGAGCGGCGAGGCTAACACCCGAGGCGAAGCAAAGCAACGGAGGGACGGCTAGCGGAAAAGCCTGTCATCCCGAGCCGCGCAGACGGCGAGGGACCTCACCCGCGCTCAAGCGCTACCGCGAAACATCACGCGTCCTCCGTAATTGAACGCCTGAGGACTCGCGGTAGCGTAAATTGCAACTGCGAGGTTCCTCGCCGTCTGCGCGGCTCGGAATGACACACAACAATTGAAGAGGGAACGGCGGCTGCAGCTCAAAAGAGCCACAGCCGCCGCCTGTTTTCCCGAATAAATTAGAATTCGACTGAGACGCCGGCGTAAGCCGAGCGGCCCGGAGCCGGATCAATCAACCCCGTCAAGAATGCGCGAGAGTAATATTTCTCGTCGGCCAGATTGGAGATGCCTCCAATCAGCCGCACATTCTTGGTGAGGTACCACTCCGCCGAAAAATTGAAGACGGTGTAGGACGGGATCACTGCCGGAACGAGCACGACATTTCCCGGCTGCGCTAAGAGAGGCTGGTTGGAGTCAGCCCAGAACTGGTCCGCCACATAAATTCCCGACAGGGTGAAATTGAAGCACTTCTCCTTCCGGAAACTGATTCCGCCCTTCCAAATCACATCCGGCGCATAGGCCGGATCGTTTCCGACGAAGGTTCGTCCTCCGCTATTGGGGATAACCTGGGTGCTCTCGGTGAACTCCGCGTCCAGCAGCGAAATGTTGGTAAAGACGACCAACTGCAAAGGATGCGTGACAATGGGCGGCACCGGCATTGACTTCGAATCCTTGGAATCCTTCGAATCGGGCGCGGGCACCACATCCTGATGGAAGGGCGCCAGCAGATCGTAGGAAATCTCCGCTTCCACCCCGCGATGCCGCGTGTTGCCGGTGTTCACGATGACGAAATCAGTGGTGCTGACATTCTGTGATTCAGTCCGGTTACTGAACTCCATCCAGAACAGACCGAAATCGTACCACAACCCTTTGATCGGAGTGCCATGCACGCCCAGCTCGATATCAATCGACTCGAACGGGTCTGGGATATCGCTGCCGGGCTGGATGGTCCGGGTCGTTCCGGCGATATCGAAGAACCGCGTCGGCCTCCACCCGGTGGTGGCGCTGAAATAGGTCTCGTTGCCCTTACCGAAGTCGTTGCCCATTCCAATCCCGTACAGCGGAACCCAATGGTCGGCGCTGATGCTCGCGGCTCCAGTCTGCACCCGGGGCGGGGTTAGGGCGGGATCAGCCAGCCAGGGCGCGTGGGTCGAGTTCACCTCGACGTTTTCGTGATCGAGCCGGAAGGAGGGAACGATATGGAAGCTCCCAATTCGGATCAGGTCTTCAATGAAGAAGGCCTGATAATCCGCGGTGCGATCCTGATCCAGAGGAATGTTCTGGAGGTTAAAAGGACCCGCGGCCCCGGGGCGAGTATGGCCGTCCGGCACCGTCGTCCCGCGGGGCGCATAAAGGAAACCCGGACCCGAGTTATCATTGGTCAAGGTGTACCGGGTGAAAGGCGCATCGCCATGGTAAGCGACGCCACCAAAGGTAAGGGCGCTCCCGCGGAAAGTGCCGTCACCGCCCCATTTCTTCCGGAAACGCAGATCGACTCCGCCGTTGTCGAATGCTTCGTAGCCGAAGGTCGTGCTGGTAGGAAATACGGTCGGATTTATGAATCCAGTGCCCGGGGCGTTGGCCAGGTTGGCTGCAGCGCGAGAGTCAATGTCCTGATGGGTGTACCAACCTTTGGCCTGCATGAGCCAGCCGTCTCCGAACTCCAATTCATAGCGGAGCACCGCAGTGTAGCGATCGACCCAATTCTCATTGTACGGCGTGGTCGAAAAATTCTGATCAGCGTCGAATTGAAAGATGTTTATCTTTCCCGGATCGCCGCCATTGAATCGGCTGGCGTGGACATCAAGCGCAATCAGCTGCTTGTCATCAGGGCGGTACCCAAAATATCCGTCAGCCTGCCAGACGTGAAACTCGCCGTTGTCGCGTTGCCCCTCCGATGTCTGGTAACCGGCGTCCAAACGCATTTCAAACGGTCCGCTGGCTTCCTGTACAGAGGCGTAACTGGAATAGTATCCGTCCGATCCGCCGACCATTTCCATGTAGGCCTGCCACGGGCTGCCGGGCGCGGGGCGTTTTGAGACAAAGTTAACGGCCGGCGCGGGTTCAGGCCCGTAAAGCAGACTGCTGCCACCGCGAATGAGTTGAATCTCGCTTACGCTCTGTGGAAACGGCTGATAGTAGAGCGTGGGAAACCCAATCCACTCACTCATGAGGGGCAAGCCATCCTGCAGGAAGAGAGTGTATTCGGATTCCTGGGGATTTCCCAGGCCACGATAACTGTAATTGAACTGCCCCGGATTCTGTTGTTCCGAAACCAAAAGTCCCGGCGCCTTGATGAAGAGTTCCTGGTTATTGTTGTTTTGAACCGGCGGCTGCTTGTCGAGTTTGATCACGGTCGCCTTCTTGGTCACGGTGATCTGCGTCCCGGACACCTCCTTCATGATGTGCTCAAGCTTGGGACGGGTATCGTCGTGCGGGTGTGGAGTGGGGGTTATCTCTGCGCCTGTCACGACCACACGACTCTCCGTGTCGTTGGTCTGCGCCTGGATTGTTGAACCGATGGCGAGGCAAGCGGTCACAGCGACCAGGCCCGCGATCGTTTTATGATTTGGTAGGGTTAAGAAGTTGGACATAAGGAAAAGGCGTTTCAGCTGCGGTTAGGTTAAGGATGATCGGTGAGGCAATTGTTGGTTCAGGTTAGGTTAAGGTGATTGAAGCCCCGGGTGGATGATGTCGGCGTCGCCACTGCGACGATGTTGCGATTCTCGTGCGGCGACTTGCCGCCTGAATCGGTCACACCGAAAACACCGCGAAAGCGATGCCCGGTGAACTGGGGTCAAACCAGGAGGGGCGGCGAAATAGTTGCGGGGAGATTCCGCGCGTTTGTGGAGGAAATTGTAAGGCCTGCCGCTTCCCGATCGAGATGCACTGTGCGCTGCCTGATTCGAACCCGGAGTAAGTGGATCGAATCGCTATCTTCAAGCGCGAGACCGAAGTCCTCGCACGCGCCAATCTCCAGCTGCCGGCTCAGCGTGGAACCGGAAGGGTTGAGCGTGTCACTCGGGCAGGTCGGCCCAGCAGTGACGACCTCAGAAGCCGTAGCATACGCCTTATTCGGAGGGACAGCCGTTGCGGCCTGGCTGCAGAGAGATCCCAAAACAAGCCCAGTCAGAAACGAAAGCGATAACATCGTTCGGAGCGGTCTCCTTCCGAACGAGAATTGTTTCGCCATGGCCGTTCCATTACAGATTCGTAATACTCTGGGCAAGCTTATTTTCGAACAAATTCGATAATTTCCTGCGGCCCGGTCCTCGGAACGACATCCGCCTTATACCCCGCCTCACCTATGAGCCCTAGTCTTTCATGGCCTGCGTCCACTTTCAGTTTCTGTCGTGCGGCCACGGCGGGAAATCGCCAAATCGTCCGAAATGAGCGGCTTGGGTATGGTTACGATGGGGTTACACGAAGATTACAAATTTGTCAGATAAGGCTTGCATCGCTTTCCGCGGCTATGTTTTTCTGCGCGTATGTTTTCACGAAACAACCTGCTGCTCCTGCCGGCAATACTCACAGACATCTCTGGCCGACGAGGCAATTGTCCCAGTCCTATCCGAAACCGATAACGATCTCGACGACGCCGAGGGCGATGGCGGCGACCAGTCGCAAGGGCGTAAAAGGCCCGCTGCCTCGTCGCAGACCTCGGCCTGGCAAACCGCCGGGACCACCACGGGAAACGGCGGCCTTCGGCTGAACTCCGAGACCGCGTTTACCTTCGCGCCCGTGGCCGAGACGGCCGAAGCGGAAGCCGTGGTGGTGCGGGGGTTCTACGTCGACGTGCCCCAGTACGCGGCGCTGCCCGAAGTGGAAGGCACCCGAATCAACTCGGGCAAGAAGACTTCCTTCGTGAAGCCGGAGGAATTTCCGACCATCAACAACAACAATTACCGCGAAGCCCTGGGCACGACCCCAGGTCTCATTGTGAGCGAGGAACCGAACTCGCCCGTCATCAACTTTGGCTATCGCGGCCTCGATTCCCAGCGAGCGGAGACGATGCAGGTGCTCAAAGACGGCATCTCGATCAAAAACGAGCAGTTCGGATTTCCCGAAACGCATTACACGCCGATTCTCGATGCCGTTGAGCGCATCGAATTCATTCGCGCGGGCGCAGCCCTGCAGTTTGGCTGCCAGCCTGGCGGCGCCCTCAATTTCGTCATGAAAATGCCAAGCCGCGATGCGGCGTTTCATTTCGTGACCAAGAACTCGTTCGGCTCGGATGACCTGTTTACCAGCTATACCGCCATCGACGGAACAATCGGCCAGTTTGGTTACTACGCCTACTACGATCACCGGGAGCGGGAAGGCT
Source organism: Verrucomicrobiota bacterium (assembly GCA_003218305.1). Lineage (GTDB taxonomy): Bacteria > Verrucomicrobiota > Verrucomicrobiia > Chthoniobacterales > UBA10450 > AV80. The sequence continues at coordinate 9,547 of QHMY01000105.1, read as the reverse complement.
TCCGCGTGAACAGCGACTACGACCTCGACAATGGAAGCGTGCGACTCGTCTGGGATGTTAGCAATGACAGCCGCTTCATTCTCACGCTCGACGCCTACGACGAGGAGCACGGCGAACCCGGCGGCCTGCGCACCTTTATCGATCCGACCGTGCCTCTGGCGGCTAATGTTCTTTATCAGAATGACCGCAATGCGAGTTCACGCTTCTTCGACCGCTTTCGTCTCGAGCGGGATTACGCTACGCTCGAATATCAGCATTTGTTCTCCGAACAAACCGAGCTGGATATCAAGGCATTCGGCGGATATCTCTCCCGCTATAGCAAACGCCAGCGAGGGGGCGGAGTCGGCACGCTGCCGATTGGAGCCGCGGCCAACACCAATTCCATTCAGTTGCGCGAGGTTTGGAACGAAGGCGCGGAACTGCGTTTGCGTCATGATTATGCCCTGGGCGGAGACACTTCGACCTTTGCCGGCGGCGTCTATTTCTATCACGCGTTACAGGATCGGAACGACCAGCGGGGCACCACCCCGGACGCCGATAGTGGTGTTCTGCGCAATCTTGCGACGGGTGAAACATGGGACTTCTCGATCTTTGCCGAGAACCGGTTCCACTTCGGCCGCCTCTCCATCACCCCCGGAATGCGCCTCGAGTTCCTCCAGCAAAGTCTGGAGGAGACTTTCAACATCACCAGGCCGACGGTTTTGCTGAGCAAGGACGACGACTTCTTCGTGCCCTTGTTCAGTTTGGGATTGGGCTACGTTTTAATTGAAGGCCAACATCCCGTCACGACCACCGCGAAGGACTCCAAGGATGCGAAAAACGTGAGCACCACGACGATGGCCCCGGGCGGACTGCCGCGCCTGGAGCTTTACGGCACCGTCGCCCAGGCCTACCGCCCGATTACCTACGGAGAATTAGTTCCAACGAGCGCAACCGGCGTCGTGAACGGCGATCTCAAGGAAGGCAATTCTCTGCAATTTGAGCTGGGAATGCGCGGCAAGCCAACGTCCTACCTGACCTTTGATGTGAGCGGGTTTTACTTCACCTTCGACGATCAGGTGGGCGAAGTCATTTTGCCGGGAGGTCAAATTACGACGCAAAATGTGGGGGATGCGCGTTACGCCGGCTTCGAAGCGGGGATGGAACTGGACATCCTGGGGATGTTCAACGGCGGCGCCGAAAGCCCCTACGGCCAATTCAACCTGTATGGAAACGTCACTCTGTTGGACGCCGAATTTACTTCTGGCCCAAACAGCGGCTTCGTTCCGGCCTACGCTCCGGAATATCAGTTCAAAGTAGGCGGAATCTACCGGTGGAAGGATCGGATCAAGACCGCGCTGATTGGCACGATCGTGGACGACCACTTCGCTAATGCCAGTAATTCCGCGACCCATTTCGTTCCCGCCTACACGGTCTGGGACCTGACGGCGGAGGTGAACTTCTGCAACGGTCGCCTCGGAGTTTTCGCCGGAATCAACAACGTGTTCGATGAGGATTTCTGGGGTGAAGTCCGCGACGAGGGCATCCTGCCCGCGGCTCGGCGGAATTACTACGGCGGCGTAAAGATCAGGTTTTAAACGCAGCCCGAGCTCGGAAACGCTCCCGCCGATCCATTGCGGCGGGAGCGGCCGCCGATCAACCCGCCTGGCCCGGAAACGTGAGCGTCACGGTGGTCCCGCGATTGACCTCGCTCTCCACTGCCGCCGAACCCCCGTGAAGCGTCATGATGGATTTCACCAGGGCCAGGCCCAAGCCTGAGCCTTGCGAACTGCGCGAGGAATCCGCGCGATAAAAGCGGTCGAACACCCGCGGAAGGTGTTCCGCAGCTATTCCGCAGCCGGTATCCTTCACCGAAACTTGCGCCTGGCCCTTCCCGACCGCGACCGAGACTTGGATGGCTCCTTCGGCAGGGGTGTGACGCAGCGCGTTCTCCACCAGATTGCTCACGGCCCGGCCAAAGAGCATCGGGTCGGCGTAGACTTCACCTTCGCCGGCACAAGTGATGACCGTGCGCTGCTCCTCGGCGATCGGTTCATAGAAGGCCGCGATTTTCTCCACCGCCGCGCGACCGTTGACCATCGTGCGCTGGGTATGTCCTTCGGCAGCTTCCGCGCGGGCCAGAAAGAGAAGGTTATCGACGATCCCGGACAGCCTTTCGCATTCGCCCACGCTGGATTCGATGACTTCCCGATACTCTTCCGGCGTGCGGGCGCGGGTCAGGGCCACCTCCCCTTCACCGCGGATATTGGCGATCGGGGTGCGAAGCTCGTGGGCGAGGTCGGCGGAAAACTGAGACAGACGGGTAAAGGAATCCTCGAGCCGGTCGAACATCTCGTCGAAAGCCACGGCGAGAGGTCGCAGCTCCCGGGGCCATCCGTCGGGAGGAATGCGTTCGTGCAGACGCTTGGGCCCGAAGCTCTGCAACGAGCGCGCCATTTCCGCCAGGGGTCGGAGTCCGCGCTTCGTGACCGTGATTGCAATCACCGCCGAGCCCACGATGCCGAGGGCGAGCACGACCGCGAGAAGGGCGCCGAATTCCTTGACGAATTCCTCATCCCCCGAGCGATCCTGCGCAATCTGCATCGTGTAAGACTGGCCGCCGATTTCTTCCGCGGTCGTGATCAGGGCAAAGTATCTCCCGCCTGCTCGATACATCTTCGGGCCGCCTCCAGTTGGATTCGCGCGTTCTGGAAGCGGAAAGAGGCCTGGCGGCAGCGAGGCATTCATCCCGGGCGTCTCGGCCACCGAGCCACCCTGCGAATCAACCAATCGCACCCAGTAAACAATCCGTTCGCGGCCCGCCCGCTGCCTCTTCAATTCTTCGTTCAGGATTTTCGGATCGCTCGCTGTCGTCAGGTCGGCGCGCAGGGCCAAAACCTTGTCGGCCAGAACCTCAGTGTCTTCCTCGTAGGCGTGGTGAACGAAAATCCAGTAGAGCACTCCCAGCCCGCAGCAGAGCAGAAATGCCGCGGCCAGCGTAAAGAGAACGACCAGTTGCGACGCGATCGATCGCGGTTCAGCCGGCTTTGAGGACATATCCGGCGCCTCGAACGGTGTGGACTAGCTTGGTCTTGAATGGGTCGTCCACTTTCGCCCGCAACCGTCGCACCATCACGTCCACCACATTCGTATCCGTCTCGAAATTAATGTCCCAGACGTGCTCCACGATCTCGGCTCGTGAGACCACCTCGCCCGTGACACGAGCCAGGTGAGCCAGGAGAAGAAATTCCTTGGCCGTGAGATTAAGGGCAACCCCGCCTCTCACCGCTTTATGGCGGCGGGTATCGATCTCGAGATCCTCGATCCGAAGTTGCTCAAGTTCCCGAGACGGAGAGCGGCGCAATACAGACCGAACCCGGGCCAGCAATTCCGAGAAGGCGAACGGCTTGACCAGGTAATCGTCGGCTCCCAATTCGAGGCCTTTCACCCGGTCTTTCACGCTGTCGCGCGCGGTGAGAAAAAGTATGGGCGCCTGCATTCCCTCCCCCCGCAGCTGGGCCACGACCGACCAGCCGTCCTTCTTCGGGAGCATTACGTCGACAATGAGAAGATCATGGCGGGTCGCCCGCGCCAGCGCCAGGCCGGCCTCGCCATCCCGGGCTGTCTCCACCGTAAAACCGGCTTCACGGAGGCCCTTGGAGAGAAAGGCCGCCGTCTTTTTTTCATCTTCGATCAGCAGAATTCGCATCTGGAAAAGGAGGCTCGAGGCGTCGGCCGGCTACCCGATTTGTCGCCCGAAAGAGCAATCCGGAGCCACCACATCACTCAACTGTCGCGCGCGCCGCTGATGAATTCCTCGACACTCCGGTGCGCATCGTCATCCGTCATTTGCACCGGCGGATGTTTCGAAAAATAGGCGGAGGCGGAATGGAGGACGCCCCCCTTGCCGCGATCCAGAGCAAGTTTGCAGCAACGAATGGCGTCGATGGCCACCCCGGCCGAGTTAGGCGAATCTTCGACGGAGAGTTTTACATCCATTTCCATCGGCACATCGCCGAAGAGTTTGCCCTCGATCCGGATGAAACAAATCTTGTTATCCCGCTGCCAGGGGACGTAATCGCTCGGTCCGATGTGAATGTTGGCATCCGCGAGACGTTCGCCGAGGACCGACTGCACCGCTTCGGTCTTCGAGGTTTTCTTCGAGGCCAGCCGGCTGCGGTTGAGCATGTTCAGGAAATCGGTATTGCCACCGGTGTTGAGCTGATAGGTGCGTTCGACCTTCACCCCTCGTTTCCGGAAGAGATCGACGATCGTCCGGTGCAAAATCGTTGCGCCCATCTGGGCCTTGATGTCGTCGCCCACGATCGGCAAATTCTTGTCCGCAAAGCGCTTTGCCCAAACCGGGTCGCTCGCGATGAAGACGGGAATATTGTTGACGAAAGCGAGGTTGGCTTCGAGCGCGCAGCCGGCATAAAAACGCGTCGCTTCCTCGGACCCGACCGGCAAATAATTGACCATGATCTCGGCGCCCGAGCGGCGCAGTTCCTCGATGATCTGCTCGCGCGTCGATTCTTTTTCCAGGGGAAGGAAGGTGCTCTGGGCATCGTAGTCCTGCATGTGCGAGGCATAGCCATCGAAAACGCAGCCCATCATAACAATGGCACCCGTCGGCTGGATCTTTTCGCAAAAGACTTTGGTGCAGTTCGGCAGGGCAAAAATCGCCTCGGCCGCGTCGAGGCCCACTTTCCGGCGGTCAATATCGAAAGCCGCCGCCACTTCGATGTCTTCCGGGCGGTAAGGTCCAATCTGCCGGTGCATTAACCCGACATCCGAGCCATTGCCGGAAGAACCGCGGTAGAAATTAATGCCCTGGAGAAGCGAACTCGCGCAGTTCCCAACTCCAACAATGGCAATTCTGATTTTGTTCATTGCAGGAAAACTCCAAACTACCCATTGCCTGGGGATCGGGGCAAGAAAGTTGTCACAATATGGCAGTATTAGATCGGCGCAATCCCGAAGGCTGGATCGCGGCCAGGAATGAACGAACGTGGAAAACGATGTCCGCAAACCTCGGAACCGCGGGGGGGATTTTTATTGAAAAACGAGGGTCTGACACGCAGATAGGACTCATGCGCCGCAGTGCCTGGATCGTTCTTCTTCTGCTGGCGTGGGCCAGGGCCGGTCTGGCCGGCTCGAACTATACTGTCGACGACGCGGTTGCGCTGGCGCGAAAGCAAAATGCGGAGATCGCTATCGCGGCGAAGCAGGTGGAGGCGGCCCGGGGTGGAGTGACCGAAGCGCGTTCCGGCTCCCTCCCATCGGTGCTTTCCACCGGATTGTACCGTCGCCGGGAGCGGCAGGAAGAGTCACGGCTGCGTCCGAACGACTATGACGCGTCGTTGCGAGTGGTGCAGAATCTTTACACCGGCGGCGCGAACGCCAGCCAAAAAGCCATCGCCCGGCTCATCGAGGAAAAACGAACGCTCGAATACCAGGCGATCGTCAATCGCGTGTCGATGGATGTGCGCGTCGCGTTTTATGACGTCCTCCTCAACCGCGCCAAGATTCGCGTGCGGGAGCAGGCGGTCGGCGTCCTGCAGGAGGAGCTCAAGACCCAGCAGGAACGCTTGTCGGCGGGAATCGTCGGCGCGCTGAACGTGAGCCGCGCCGAGGTGGCCCTGGCCAACGAACAGCCCGAGTTGATCGACGCCCAGACCCGCCTGGAAAATTCCTACCTGCGATTGAGTCAACTGATCGGCGTCGATCCCCTTTCGAGCACGGGGCCGTTGGGCTTCGAGGCTACGGGACAGCTCCAATATCATCCTCGCTATCCGGATCTGAACGAATGCCTGGCCTACGCGGACGTGAGCCGCCCGGAAGTCCGCGCGCGGGAGATCGATGTCGAGATCGAGAACCAGCAGTTGTTACTCGACCGCAGCGAAACGCGCCCGCGCGTGGAAGCGTTTGCCGGCTACGAGGCCTACGCCGAGAGCGACCCGCTGGTCGGACCCGAATTCAACCACGGCTACATCGTTGGGCTAAACGCCACCTGGCATATTTTCGACGGCTTCGCGACCCGGGGACGGATGCAGGCCACGCGCGCCCGGCGCGACGCCGCGCTTCAGGCGTGGAAACTCGCCCGGCAGTCGGTCGCGGTTGATGTCCGGAGCGCGTTTCTTGATCTCCAACAGGCGGATCGCCTCCTCGAATCCGAAACCCGCAATGTCCAGAATGCCGACGAATCCCTCGAGATCGCGAAGGGAAACCTCGGCGCGGGCCTCGGCACCCAGCTCGATGTTCTCCAGGCCGCTTCGGATGTGACGCGGACCCGCACGACGCGGTTGGGCGCCTTCCACCTTCACAACGTGGCCCGCGCCCGGCTGGCCCGAGCCTCCGGCCGTGAACCCGAGGCGCTCGAATTTGCCGCGAAAAATTCTAGAAATTCCTCCGCGGGAAAACGCGTCTCCGACCTCGCCGCGCCGCCATCCACGTTAGGAGGTGCGCGATGAAGCTGCGTAAGCTCTTCTGTAGCCGTCGCCCTGTGGGCGACGCGGGATTGCAAGCCACTTGCAGGGGCAGCGTCGTTCCGTCGCTTCGCACAGCGAAGCGGCTACAGCCGCGGGACTCGCAAGGCTTCGCGCGAACGAGCATGACGTTTTCTTTCATCCTTTTCCTCGTCAGCTCCGCCATGCCGGCAAACGCCATCAGCCTGGACGCTGCGCTGGCCCGAACGCTCGAGAGAAATCCTACGATCCTCGACGCCAGGATCAGACTCGAACAAGCAGCGGGCCGCCGGCTGATCTTGCGGTCCAATGGTCTTCCCAACATCAGACTTCAGGGGCTGCTCGGCGTTCAGGGCGGAAAGCGCTCGGGAGAATCGAACCCGCAGCCGTTCGGGCTCGCTCGCGGGTTCTTTACCTATCCGTTAATCGATGCGGCGGTGCCTGCTTCGCGCCGCCGCGGGGACGTCGAGGTCCTGCTCGCGGAACAGCGATTGAACGTAGCCGTAGTCGAGCAACTTCACGCTACCCGCATCGCCTTTTACGCCGCCCTCTTTAACGATTCCTTGCGCGAGCTCGGCGAAGCGCAACGGCAGCGGCTGGCGGACAACGTCACTACCCAGGCCGAGCGTTTTCAGGCCGGGCAATCGGATCGCGGAGCGCTGGCCAGCGCGAGATTGCTCGAGCAGGAACTCAATCCGCGGATCGAAGATGTGCGCCGCGGCTATCAAGGCGCTCTCCTCACCCTCGCGGTCTCCATGGGAGATGAGATTAGCTCGACCTCGGATCTCGAGCGGCCGGATGGCGGGTTACAGTTTGTGGCCGGGGGGTACGATCTGCGGGCCGAGACCGCTACCGCGCTGAGTCGCCGGCCGGATTTGGAACTCGCCCGACTCCTGGTTCGGGCTGCGGCCGAGGATCAAAAAATCATTGAAGCAGCTTACTACCCTGCGCTCGGGGCCACCGCCTCGGGCACCTACATCCCGGTCACGGTACACCGGGGGAACGGAGGGTCCGGGAATAGTTCGGACAATATCATTTCTTCGGAGGTTACCGCGGGCGTCGCTTACACGTGGCGGGTGGTGGATAATGGCCAGGTCGGCGGCCGAGTCGCCCGCGCCCGCGCCGTTCGCGAGATGAATGAAATTTCGCTGCGACAACTCGAAGCCAACGTGTCGCTTGAACTGAAGCGCATCGACAACAATCTTCGCGCGATCGAACAGCGCTGGAAATCGCTCAACGGAGCAGTCGCGAGCGCCGAGCAAAATGTGAACGTAGTCCAGCGGACTCTGGCAGAGGGGCTCTCGTCGCAATTGGAATTTCGCACGGCCGAGAGCAGCTTTTTGGAAACGAGAAGCGCGCTCTTGTCCACCGTGTATCAGCAAAACGTGGCTCGAGCGGAATGGGATCGCGCCACCGGGCGCTATTTTCAATTTTCCAAGGACACGGCGGAAAATTCACATTAGGTCCACCAATTGAATCTCCCGCGCTCGAAAAAACTCATCTGGTCCGCCGCCGCCAGCCTCCTCCTGGTCCTCGGCCTTGTCTTTTTTCTCTCATTGCCGGTCGCGGAGATCGCGGTCGTCCGGCGCGGCACGGCCGTCTCCGCCATCTACGGCACGGTGCGGATTGAGCCGACGTTGCTCGTTCCCGTTCGCGCGCAAAATGCGGGCTTCATCCAGTTGGCGGAAACGTTATCGGCCGGGCGGGGAGCGGTCGGCCAGACTGTCGAGAAGGGCCAGTTGCTCGCGACCATTGCCGATGAAGTCACCGCTCGCCAACTCAAGCAGGCCCGGGCCGACTTTCTCGCGGCCAACCAGCGCGCGGAACTTCCCCTCCCCTCAGCCGAAGCGCTCAAGATCGCCGAGGACAACCTAAGCCGGCTCGACAAACTGACGGCGCTCAGCAATGTGCCGGCCGTCGAGTACGAGAAGGCCCGGAGCGAGGTTAAGCGGCTCCGTGGCCTCCAGGAGAGCGAACGGATCGAGCGCGATCGCAACCTTGCCATGCTCGAAGACGCCACCAAAAAGCTCGAGGCCCAGATGAAAAACTCTGAGATTCGGTCTCCGATGGATGGCCTGCTCACCGCCATCAAGACCATCGAGGGTGAGCTGGTCGCGGACCGGGCCGAACTTTTCACGGTTTCATCCCGCAAGAATTACGTGCGCGGAGAAGTGGACGAAGAAGATGTCGGCGAAGTGAAACAGGGCATGGAGGCCATCGTTCAGGTTTACGCCTTCCGCACCCGGCAGTTCACCGCCAGAGTTGCGGCCATTCAGCCTGCCGCCGATCCCGACACCCAGCGCTACACCATCGTGCTCGACCTCCAGGATCCGCCCGAAAACCTCATGGCTGGCATGACCGGCGAAATGAACATCATCACCGGCCAGCACGAAGATGTCCTCCTTGTTCCCACCCGCGCCCTCTTCGTCGATCAGGCGCTCATCGTGAAAAGCAGCGTCGTCCAATCCCGCACGGTGAAGGTCGGATATCGCACCCTCGACACTTCGGAAATCGTTTCCGGTCTCGCCGAAGGCGACCGCGTGATCCTCTCCGACCAGGACAAATTGCGCCCGGGAAAAGTTGTCCGGCAACGAGTGGCCAAGATCCCGCCGCGCCTCGACCAACGGTGACGCCGACGCTTTACATTGCGCTGCGCTTCCTCGGCCATCGCAAGCGCGCCTTTCTCCTGAGCCTCAGCGGCGTTGTTTTCGGCGTGGCCATCTTCATCTGCACCCAGGCCCAAACCCAGGGGTTTGCCCGAAATTTCATCGATTCGACTCTCGGCAGTAACGGCGCGCTTCTTCTCCGCTCACGGTTCGAACCCCGCAGCACCGGCTTAATCGTCCCGCCCAAGACCTCAGCGACCGAGACCGCGCCGCGCCGCCATTATCTCGGCGGAATCACCAACGCCCGGGAAATCATGCGGATCAGCCGACAGTTCGCCGATGTGGCCGCCTGCTCTCCCGTGCTTCGCGGAACCCTCAGCGCACGCGCAGGCTTCGATAACGCCACCGCCGATCTCTTCGGCATCGAGCCCGCCTTTCACCTCCAGACCACCAATCTCGCCGAGCAGATCATCGCCGGGAGCTTTGACGATTTTCGCA
>QHMY01000163.1 GCA_003218305.1 Verrucomicrobiota bacterium | reverse complement strand
ACCTGCGCCGGCCTTTTCGGGGCGAGGCGCGAGCAAGGAGCTTCATCGTTAAGAAAGTTGACCCATCAAAGGTTAAATCGGTTTGACCGCTTCAACGGCTCTGACGTTTCAACTTTTTTAACAACTCAAAGGCGCATCTGCACCGCGCTGTCATGCTGCTCGGTGGAGCAGGGGGCGTTAAGCGGGACGCCGGCATCGGCGCCGCTGGGCTGCACTAACTGGTTCTGGATGAGGTATTCCTCCACCTCTTCGCCACTGATATCCGCCAGCATCTTGTCGTTGATCTCAACACAAGGCGAGAGCGGCTGGCCGCTCTTGGTCTCCATTTCCCAGCGGAACGCCGGGTTCTGGATGATGTCTTTCTCAGTGTATTGGAGATTGTATTTGGCGAGCACGGCGCGGACGCCGGCGCTCCAGCCGCAGGTGGTTTTGAGGTAGGCAGTAATCTTGGGCGTTTCCATGGTGCCGAACGGTAGCATGCCGGAACGCAGAAATCCATGGCCACGGCGGGTTTGCGTAACCGCCCGGGCGGGTGCACGGATACCCATGAGCTTCACTTTGCCAATCGGCGCGCCCGCGCCGGAATTTCGCCTGCCAGCGACGGATGGGAAAACGTATGCGCTCTCCGATTTCAAGGACGACCCGGTCCTCGTGGTTTTCTTCACCTGCAATCATTGCCCCTATGTCACGGGGTCCGACGAAGCGACCCGCGGGTCGGCGGAGAAATTTTCGGATCGCGGCGTCCGCTTTGTCGCGATCAACTCGAACAGCCGCAACACCTACCCCGAGGATGACTTTCCGCACATGGTTGAGCGGATGCGCGAACACAAATTTCCCTGGCTCTATCTGCATGACGAGAACCAGGAAGTCGCGCGGGCCTACGGCGCCCTGCGCACCCCGCATTTCTATGTTTTCGACCGCGATCGGCACCTCATTTACACCGGCCGCGCCCTCGACAATCCCCGCCAGTCGGAAAAGGCCGCGACCCACGATCTGGACCGCGCGCTCAAGGAATACCTGGCCGGAAAGCCGGTATCGGTTCCCATGACCAATCCCGTCGGCTGCAATGTGAAGTGGGAGGGCCGCGACGCCCACTGGATGCCGGCGGAAGCGTGCGATCTGGTTTAGCCCGGACCTCAGCGCCAGGATTCAAACTTTCTGCCGCAGCGGACAAATGTATTGGGACAATTTCTTCAATCCTAATTGCAGCCGTGTCTTTACCGTGCCCAGAGGCGTGTGAGTGGCCGCGGCTATCTCGCGCTGACTCAGTCCATCGAAGTAGGCGAGCTCGACCGCTTCGCGCTGCCCACAGGGCAGGATTTGCATTTGTTTCCCGAGAAAGTTTTTTAAGTCGGAATTGGCCAGGTCGGTTGCGGCCGAGTCGTGCGGAGCCGGCCTGGTTTCATTGGCGAAGCGCTCTTTTGCCCGGCGGTAGCAGGCCCGGCGCCGAACCCGATCGATGGCCCGCCGGCGCGCGATGGTGACAGCCCAACCGAGCGGCTTTCCCGCTTCCGGAGAATAACTGGCGGCCTCCCGCCAGATTTGAAGAAATGATTCCTGAAGGACATCGTCCACGTCCGATTCTTCGTGGACAACCTTTGCGATCAGATTGCGCAGGATGTGAGCGTATCGCGAGTGGAGCTCGTTTAGCGCGCTCTGCTGACCCTGGGTGATTCCTTCCATCAAGCTTTCATCCGCGAGCCCTGCCACCGCCATATCTTCTTTGGGCAAAGCGGCCTCGGCAGGTGAAAACATCCCTGACGTTCCGGGCCTGCCGCTGCCCCGCAATCGGTGAACTGGAGGGCGCGAACCTAAGGGTTAACCCGATAGCGGCGGGTTCAGGGCCGTGGGAAGACCTAAGGCGGATGGAAGATTGATTGCGTTCGGTGCCCGCATAGTTAAAATACCTATAGACTGCTCAGGAAAATCCCGACCGGCGGGCCTCCCATATCCGAACCGTTTAAGGACACGATGAGTGGTTCTGTGATGTGCTCGATCTTACTGGTTGAAGATCATTTGGACACGCGACAAGCGTTTACCAGCCTGCTTGAGAGCTGGGGCCACGAGGTTTTCGCCCGCGACTCGATTACAGGAGCGCTCGCATTCCTAAATGGAAACGAGGTGGATGTGATTCTCAGCGATATCGGTCTCCAGGATGGCGATGGCTATGAATTCATTTCTCAAGTCCGACGAAATAATTCGAGCGTCATCGCGATTGCCGTCAGCGCCTACTTCACCCCGGATCAGCGGTGTGGCCACGACAGCGGTTTCGACATGTGTTTTTCAAAACCAGTGAATCTCAGGGAATTGGAGTTCACACTTGAGCGGCTGAGCGCCCAGCTGGGGAAGTCGCTTCTTCCAGCGGCAGGTTCCGAAAGTTAACAGAGTTCGATCGGCCCGGGAACTCGAAGGACCAGCGGCAGGCAAATGCCATGTCGCGGATGCAGGCGAATCGTTTCGATTCCTCCACGGCGCCGTCATAAAGCACTGCCAAATCTTCCTCTGCAACCAGGCACGAACCGCGCCGGCCTATTTCCGTGCCGATTCTTTGAATGAGTTCGTCCCGTGAGTCCGGCTGGAGCACCAGCGCATTAGGCAAAACGGAGCAAGTCGCACAATCGGAGTGAAAGCTGAACACGGCGTCGTGAAAAATCCTATGAAGGCGACCGTGTCGCCGGGTATCTGGAGTGTCAGCGTCAGACTTTGCGAGGATTTCTCTGCCAGGCCGAAGGTGAGGTGCCCAATCCATTGCGTAGCTCCCAAACTTTCAGGGCGGCATCGATCAGGCCCTTGGTGCCGTGCGGGAGAATGCCGTAGCGCATTTTTTTGCCGGTAACTGGTCTGGGAAGGGCGCGTTTCCTCATGGGTTTCTTAACTGAAAGACGGTACGCCTGCGGTTCGTTGGACCCTGACATTTCATCGCCTGTTTATCGCCGCTGCCCGGGAGTTCGGTCGTAACACTTGGTTAGGCGAACCCTATTGCGCCATCCGTTCAGGAGGAAAACATGTCCGGCCATCTCTCTGCCAAAGACCGCCTCACCTCTGCGGCAGCGCGCCATTGCTCGGAATATTCGAGGCTGTCCAGAACGAGGAAGCCCATGAGCTGCCGGATCCGATCGTTCGCGGAAGAATAATTCAAGTCCGACCACCCCATGGAAAAGGCAAAAGCCTCCTCCAGGGGGATCGCCAGCCGAAATCGTGTAGGATCGAGCTCCATGCCAAACCATATTCGTGCGTCGAAGGCATGGCGGTTTGCACGACGGCACAATCGCCGGGGTCGCCGGCATCTTTTCCGTTTTCTGCGACCCCAGGTCTATTAGATCAGATTCCCATCGCGACCCTCTTTCGAGGTCCCGAACCCGACAATGGGAGTGGGCCTCATGGAACCGGTCGCATCACCTTGGAGATGGCGTTGCCATTGGAGTAACAGCGGGGATCGGTTTGATTGACCCCGCGGGCGTCGGTCCATTTGCGCCTGGCATAACCATTGGCGTTGCAACAGGAGTCAGGGTGCTTCCGCGGGTTGCCTCAATAGCCCCAGGACTCATCGCGGGCTGGGCGATTTTGGGCAAATCCGTTGCAGGCATGCTCGGGTTTTTGGGCGGATTCGGAGCGGGGTTCGCGCCGGTTTGCGCCCAAAGCAGAGGCAAGCCTCCTGCGCAGATCGCAACGACACAAAATAATTTTGCCTGGTTCATAGCATTCCCTTTCGTCTGATTGTTTTTCCGCTCTGGAAGCTTCGTCTGTCTAATCTACGCCGTGGAGAAACGCCGCGGACGTGTTAATCCTCCGCACGAAGGCGGACAGCCGGAATTAATTCCTGCATCTAAAGGTCGCTATACAGCAGTACCCGTCCTCGATCCGACCGTTTTGGCCGCACGGGTAGTCTCACGTCCCTGGTTTCATCGAAAAGCGATTATGTGGGAGTGAGATCGCCTCTGGAAACGTTGCCGCCCTTCGACTCCGAATCGGGATGCTTGAATGTCGTGATCGAAACCCCGCGAGGGTGCCGCAACAAATACTCCTTCGATTTTGACCTTGGCAGTTTCAAGCTCAAGGCCGTCCTGCCCAGTGGCGCGGTCTTTCCTTTCGATTTTGGTTCGATTCCCGGGACCGTGGCTGACGATGGGGATCCTCTCGACGTGTTGTTGCTTATGGATGAGCCGGTCTTTCCCGGCTGCTTGGTGGAAGCGCGGATCCTCGGGGTGATCGAGGCCGAACAAACGAAGGACGGCCAAACCGAGCGCAACGACCGGCTCATCGCGGTGGCGGCAAAATCTCCCACTCATGATTCCCTGAAATCTCTCCTAAAGATCGACCAGAGGATTATCGAGGAGATCGAACATTTCTTCGTCTCTTACAATGCGGCGAAAGGGGTGTGCTTTAGACCGATCGGGCGAAAGGGACCGGTTGCGGCGAAACGGCTCGTCCAAGCGCAGCGACGGAAGAAGCGTGGGGCCTAGCTCGTTTCCCCGGCGCGGATCCTCTTGTCCTTTGTCGTTCGATGCCCTGCAACCGTTATCCCATGACCTTGCCCATCACGCTTTGAATGACTCTTGTCACGCTGCCATTTCGTGACGCTGTTTTTTTTGGCACTTTTTTCGCGCGCAAATTTATGACTGACTTTGCCAGCCTGGTGAGTTTCTTGTCCGTCGCCGCCTCCTCTCGCAAAGTCGTGTCGAGGTATTTGGCACCCTTCTTGTCGCCCAGAAGCTGGGCATAAGTGCGCGCGCATCCATATCCGGCGATTTCATAATGCTCCACCCGTTGCGCGGCGGCGATAAGACCCGCATCGCGCACTTCATCTTCAGCGTCTTCTTTGGCCATCTTATCGCCTTCCGCGATCAGACCTTCCATGCCTTCGCATTTCGGGCCGCGAGTCGAGGCGCCCTGACCTTTGAGAACCTGCTCAAGCCGTTTCGCGTGCCGTTTGGTCTGCTCCAGATGTTGATTGAATCCAGACGCCAATTGCCTGTTTTTGGACGCTTTCGCCATCTTCGGCAGCGCCTTGATCAGTTGGTTTTCCGCACTGTAGAGATCTTTCAACTCATGAATGTAAAGGTCCTTGAGAGTCTGTAATTCCATACCAGGTAATCGCACCGGCGCGTCGCTCGGTTGCCGCCGAGATTCAATTATTTCGCATTCCAAAAATCATGAAACAGGCCTCTCGGACGCGTCCAACAGTTGGCGCTCCTGCGTTTTTCTTATCATGAGAACCACAATATTTATTCTGGCCTTCGGACTTTTGACCTTTTCAACCGCGTTCGCCGCGGACGATGAAAAATCGAACAAAGCCACATCGGGTGAAACCGCTTTTATCAATAAGGTCGCCGATGGCGGCATGACCGAGGTGGAGCTGGGTAAGTTAGCCGAGAAGAACGGTCAGAAGGAGAACGTGAAAAGTTTTGGCGCCGAAATGGTGAAAGACCACGGCAAGGCGGGCGATGACTTAAAAAGCGTGGCCGGGAAGATGAATGTGACGCTGCCCGACAAGGTTAGCGCAGATCATCAGGCGAAGATCGACAAGATGTCGAAGATGTCCGGTGAAGCGTTCGATACGGCCTACATCAAAGGAATGGTGGAGGACCACGAGAAAACGGTCGCTGACTTTGAAAAGGCGAACACTGAAGTAAAAAACGCGGACCTGAAAAAGTTCATCGACGACACCCTGCCGGTGATTAAGCACCATCTCAAAATGGCGAAAGAGATGCAGGCGGGAAAGTAACGATGCCCGTTCCTGGGGAGGCATAGCGGGGCTGTTTATTGCTTTCGAGGGAGAGTGGGGGAGGACAAAGCCGGGTGTCGTGTGCTAGGCGCGCGACACCCGGTTCTTTTTGGTAGTCGAGCTTGACCAGCGCAGAAGGTCGGAAAGCGGAAGGAAATTGACAATTCGCTCCGGCGGAATTCTTGTTTTCAAGGCCGCGGCCAGCCCCAGTTCGATAAATTCGAACTGCCACGCGTGATGCGCATCGGTCCCTAACGAAACTCGAACGCCCTCCTGTTTCGCCAGCTTCAGGAGAGCAAGATTCAGGTCCTGGCGGTCAGGGTAACAATCGATCTCAACGGCTTTGTCGAGTCGCGCCGCTTCAGCGAAGACGCGAGACCAGTCGGCTGCAAGCCCGAGACGATAGTTGTAAATCCTACCCCGGGGGTGGCCGAGGATGTGAACGTGCGGGTTCCGGATCGCGCGGAGATAACGCTCGGTCTGATCGTCCGTCCTGCGCAGAGAGGAATGAAAGGCGCCAAGGACAAGATCGAGCTGGCGCAACGACTTTGGTTCCATATCTCCTTCGCCGCGGAGATCCAGGTTCATCTCGATGGAACGCAGCACAATCAGTTTGCCG
>QHMY01000104.1 GCA_003218305.1 Verrucomicrobiota bacterium | reverse complement strand
CTATCGCGTATCCATCAAAATCCATCGCCGCCAGAGCTTGCGCGCTGGAACGCCGTAGATCTTCAAACGCCGAGCCCTGGACAATCCCGAAGACCAGTTGGTCATCCCGAGGGGAGCGAAGCGAAGTCGAGGGACCCCGTGTTGGAGTCGCAGGTTTCGCGTCGGGGTCCCTCGGCTCCGCTGCGCTTCGCTCGGGATGACGAAGGGATTCCGCCTTGCATCGTTCCGCCCAGCGATGCGTCCTTTCCAAGCTCCTCGCCGCGTACTCGTAATCGCACGGCCACGGCAGGCATTCGTCCAGGACCATGGCGATATCACTGCCAAGCGCCGCCTGAATCTGCATCGCGATTTCCGGGCTGATGAACGCCGGTGTTCCGTCCAGATGATTCTGAAACGCGACGCCCTCCTCGGTCATCTTCCTCAATTTCGCCAGGGAGAAAACCTGGTATCCACCGCTGTCGGTCAGAATCGGCCCGGTCCAATTCATGAACTGATGAAGACCGCCGAAGTGTTTAATCACTTCGAGCCCAGGCCTGACGAATAAGTGATAGGTGTTGCCCAGGATAATCTGCGCTTTCACCTCGAGCAGTTCGCGCGGGCTCATGGCTTTGACGCTGCCCTGGGTCCCCACCGGCATGAAGGCCGGCGTCTCGATCGAACCGTGCGCAGTTTTCAGGCGACCGCGGCGCGCTCTTGTGTTCTTGTCGGTCGCCGTCAATTCAAACATCGGCGGCACCTTGGGAAATGATCGAACGCGCCGCAAGCGGCAAATCATCCAGCGGGAGATATCCGTGGCGTTATTGCTACTGGAGCGCGCTGGCAGTGATTTTCGCCTGGGCGGCCTGGACGCGATTCACTCTGCCGCTCGATCCTATTGCCGATCCCGACACCTGGGGTTATCTCGCGCCCGCCTTGAGGAAACTGGTGGGCGCAGAGTTTGGGCATACCGACGGGCGCAATTTTGTTTATCCGGCATTCGTTTTTTCCATCCTGCGTCTCTTCGGAGATTTTCGCGCGATAGTAATCATTCAACACCTGCTCGGGCTCATGGCCGGCGCCCTATTCCTGATCACCTGGCGGCGTGCCCGGATTTTTGTCCCGGATTCGCGGCTTAGCCAGGCGGCCCACAATGGATTGGGACTGGTGGCGGCAACCATTTTCCTTCTCGCAGGCGAGTCGATTCGATTTGAAATGCAGCTTCGACCGGAAGGTGTGAGCGCCTTCCTGGCCGGCCTCAATCTCTATCTTGCTGTTCAATTCGCGTCCTGCGCTTTTGTGGAAAAACGGCGATGGCCCGCGGTCGGTGCCGGGATTGGGATCGCGTTCAGCTCAATTCTGCTGGCGTCGGCCAAACCGAGTTTCGCGATGGCTGGGGCTGTCGCTCTGGTGCCGGTGGGGATTTTCTTCCTCAAGCGTGGCTGGTTCACGCAGAAAATGGCGCTCGCGGGTGGCATGATGCTAAGTGCGGCGTTGCTGGTACTGCCTGAACACTTTCTCAGCCGGGACGACGAACAAAGCCGGACGTTCCTGCCCGTCACGCTCTTTGTGAATCACGCTAAGATCATCCGCGATCAAATGGCCGACGATCTTGAACGCGGCGCGCCGGTCCCTTATTCCCGCGACTGGCTTGGTAGGATTCACGAGAGGCTAAGCGACGAGATCACGAAAGCTGACGCGGCCCGTTCCGGTCATCCTTCAGATCATCTGATGTACGGGGAAAATTCGATTGCGACCCACCTGCGCCAGGAATTCAAGAATAACGTGTCTGCGCTTTGCGCGTTTTATTGGTACTATTATGGGCGAATCTGGCGCGAACGGCCCTTCGCCGTCTTGGAAAAGATCCGGACCCGAATGGCGTTTTTTTACTCACAGATGTGCCCCGCCTACAACCGGGACAAGTCTTTGCATCTCGCGGACGGTTATGAGCAGGGAACCCTTGTCTTCAGCCTGCCATCTTATCCCGAGCTGTGGACCTCTTACGCGCCGGCGGTCGACTTCGTCCGGCGGACAGAAGCACTGGGCCGGAGTGCGCCGATCATTCGACAGCCAGCGCCACTGCGGCTCGCGCTTTCTTTTCTGGCTGGCGCCTACCGGCCCGTGCTTCTGGGCACCATCGTCATCGCCGTCGCGTTCTTATTCCAGCGGGAATATCGAAGGCGCTTGGGCTGGCTGGTGGTATTGGTCGCATTCGTCTACTCCTATAACGCGGCGAGCTGTCTCGAAGTGGCCATCCTCACTTCGCTCGACGTTCGGCGTTACGTCGCGGTGCAAATGTTCTTCACCCTCCTGGCGCAGTTTTTCGCGTTCTGGTTTCTCTGCGAAATCGCGCTTCAAAACCGCGTTCGTTCGAAAGATTCCCTCGAATAGATGGGTGATCGCTGATTGCTGGCGGACAGTGTGCTATCTGAAAAGATGTCCGAACCAGTCCTAAACGCCATTGCCAGCGCCACCGAACTCGTGGTGCGGTTTGGCAATCAGACTGTGCTCGATCACGCCACCATTACCATTCTGGAAGGCGAGCGAGTTGGTTTGGTCGGCCGCAATGGCTCTGGCAAATCGACGTTTCTCCAGATTGCGGCGGGCGTGATGAAACCGGACGCGGGCGAATTCAATCCACGACGAGATCTCGTGGTCGGCTACATGCCGCAGATGTTCGAACTCGATGAGAAGGCGACGGTCCATGCCAGTGTCCTCTCCGGCGCTCAGCGCGTTCTGGATTTGATTGCGGAGTACGAAAGCGCGCCAGCCGAAAGCGCGCGGAGCGGCATCCTCCTCGATCAGATTGCTCACTTCGACGGCTGGAATCTCGAGCATCGGATTAAGAGTCTGATCACGAATCTTCATGCGCCCGATCCGGAAAGAATCGTCGCGAGTCTATCCGGAGGTGAAAAGCGCCGGGTCGCGCTTTGCCGGGCCCTGCTCGCGCGCCCCGATTTCCTGATTCTCGACGAACCGACCAATCACCTCGATACCGGCTCGATCGAATGGCTCGAGGATTTTCTGGCGCGCTATGCCGGCACCTGCCTTTTCGTGACCCACGATCGTTATTTTCTCGATCGCATTGCGACGCGCGTGGTCGAGCTTTCGCGCGGAAAGTTTTACAGCTACGAAGGCAATTACACCGATTACCTGCTGGCTCGCGCGGAGCGGCAGGCGGTAGAGGAAATGCAGGAGCACAAGCGCCAGAAATTCCTGAAGCGCGAGCTCGAATGGGTGCGGAAAGCGCCTCGGGCGCGACGGACAAAATCAGTAGACCGGGTGGAACGTTACTTCGAGATGGCGCGGCAGGGCCCGCCCGAAGCAGAGCTCGACGTCGATCTCATTATCCCGCCCGCGCCCAAGCTGGCAAACCGCGTGATCGAGCTGCGGGAAATAGGAATGGATCTCGGGGGCCGTTCACTCTTCCAGAATGTTTCGCTGAACCTCGCGGCGGGAGAGCGGCTCGGGATCGTCGGGCGAAACGGTCTCGGGAAATCGACGCTGCTCAGGATCATGCTGCAACAAATGGAACCCACCAGCGGTGTGGTGGAGGTCGGTTCGCGGACCGAGATCAATTACGTCGATCAGAACCGGCTTCTGCTCGACGACACGAAGACCGTCTGGGAGGAAGTGGGGGAGGGGAGCGAATACGTTCGGCTTGGCGAAGAAAACATTACGTTGCGCGGGTATCTCCGGCGGTTCCTCTTCACCGAGGAGCGGATCAACACGAAGATCGACCAGCTCAGCGGAGGCGAACGGAGCCGGGTCTTGCTGGCCAAGATTCTCAAGCGCGGCGGCAACGTTCTCATTCTCGACGAACCAACCAACGATCTCGATCTCGGCACGTTGCGATTGCTGGAGGAAGCGCTCGTCGCTTTTGGCGGGAGTGTGGTGGTGGTAAGTCACGATCGTTATTTTCTCAATCGTGTTTGCACGGCGATCCTTGCCTTCGAGGGGGATGGGATCATTCGCTATACGGTAGGCAATTACGATTACTACCTCGAGAAACGATCGGAGAAGGCAAAGGCTCTCGAGCCGGTAAAGACCGACGCTTCGCCGCGCCCGGCGGCAAAGCCGCGCAAACTGAAATGGAAGGAAGAGCGGGAGCTCGAAGGAATGGAAGCCGCGATCCTCGCCGCAGAAAACGAAGTCGCGCGAATCGAAGCCCTTTTTGCCGAACCGGATTTCTACGTGACGCATGCGGCCGACCTGGCCGCGTTTGAAACGAAGCTGCGCGCCGCTCGCGACGAGGTCGCGCGTCTTTACGCGCGATGGGCCGAGCTCGGCGAATTGTCGAGTGCGGCCCGGTGATCGAACAAAGCGGGATGTCAGGCGCGAATTCGGTGCGGCCGGCCCATCCAGACCTCGACCCCGGGAGAAAAGTTTGCACCCACGTATTCGGCGCTGCGCCACCAGCGTCCGCTTGCGGCGAGTAAATCGTCTGCCGTGACTTCGATTTCGATTGGCACCTGGGGCCACGGCTCGTGCCACACCCGGAAAAGGCGCCGACGCCCTCGTTGGCAGGTGAAGGCGGTGTAGCGCTCCAGCAAGAACTCGAGCTCCGAGGCGCTTTCGCACGGAGCCCAGCTGGGGGACGGCATCGTGGCGCGATAGGTTAGCCGCCCTTCGTTGGCCGTCACGCTTCCGAATATTTCGCCTTCCTCGTCGTGCGCGTATCGCAGGCGGCCGAAGCGATACGGCAACCCGAAGCTGCGCGGGCCAAGGCGAACGCTCAAGGGGTTGGAAAGCCATTCGGCCAGGAAAAAAATCCCGGGCTCGCCGGCGTGCCTCACGTAAGTGCGAACGTTGAGGAATTCGTGGGAGGCGATTGGCTTGAAAAGCCATTCAGCCAGACGGCCTCCGCGGCGCGGACGCATCCGCCGCAGGGTGAACGCGACCAGGCTGACGTACGCGCGCCCTTCGCGCAGATCGAGCGGAAATGGAACTTCCCGCTGCAAGACAACGGGATCCACCTCGTAATGAATGAAAATAGCGCGGTCCCAACGGGCGAAAAAGAGCGGCTCGCCCGCGCGGGAAAGCATCCGGCGTTTACCCGCTTCGCTTAAGGCGATCGAGGCGGTCGCGGTCGTCACCGTGCTTCCCGGTTATTTGGCGACGCCAACCAGCTTGAGCGCTCTGTCGCCCAGCCTTGCGATCTTGAGCACGGCGGGCGTGGGCAATTTCTCCAGCCGCTCGTAGGCGCTCCCAGCCAGTTCGAAAAACTCCAGCAGCTCCGATAGTCGGCTGCGGATATGCGGGTTGGTGGTTTTGGTCTTGTCGGCTTCCGCAAGGCAATCCCGCAGGACATGGACCGTCGGGTCAATCTCCCGCTTTTTTCGCTGATGCGCGATCGTCCGGAACATGGCGAACACATCTTGGAGCGAAGCGAAGTGATCGCGCCGATCGCCCAGGACATGAACGATTTTTACGATGCCCCAGTTTTGGAGTTCCCGAAGGCTGGTGCTGGTATTCGAACGGGCGATACCCAGCGTCTCGGCGATCTCATCCGCAGGCAGAGGCTTCTCGGAAAGGACGAGGAGGGCGTGAACTTGCGCGACGGTCCGGTTGATGCCCCAACGGGTGCCCATTTCTCCCCAGTGCAGAATGAACTTTTGGGCGACGGGATTGAGGTTAGCCATAAATGTCAGTCTGTTCTGTCTAAACAGAAATAATAGAAATAAGTTGGCGTGTCAAATGCGTTTTGGGCGCTTCGGGTGGAACGCGGCGGTTCACTGCACCGCCCTAAATTGTCGAAAATATTGTTGCAGCGTCTCGAATCGTTCCTATATTGCCGGCTCTCCGCATCAGGTGCGTGGGAGCAAAACGCGGCCTGTGCGGTTTTTTTGTCGCCCGGATTACGTAGATCGGGCGGCTTTTAATTTAACGACGATGCCAACAATTAATCAGCTTATTCGCAAGGGACGAAAGAAGGTCTCGGTGAAATCGAAATCACCGGCGCTGAAGAATTGTCCGCAACGGCGCGGCGTCTGCACCCAGGTCATGACGCGGACGCCGAAGAAGCCGAATTCCGCGCTGCGAAAAGTGGCAAAAGTGCGGTTGACGAATGGCCAGGAAGTGATTGCCTACATTCCCGGCGAAGGACACAATCTCCAGGAGCACTCAATCGTGCTCGTGCGAGGCGGACGCGTGAAAGATTTGCCGGGCGTGCGTTACCACATTGTGCGGGGAACGCTCGATAGCCTCGGGGTTGACGGGCGCCGGCGCAGCCGTTCGAAATACGGAGCGAAGCGTCCGAAAGCAGGAGGCGACGCGGCGGCCAAGAAATAATTTAGCACTCTAATAAGTACGGAAACAGAATCACATGTCTCGGCGGCGGAAAGTTTACAAAAAAGAGGAGAAGCTCGACTCGCGTTACGGCAGTCCGGCGGTCGCGCGCCTCATTTCCACCGTGATGAAACGGGGCAAGAAATCACTCGCCGAACGGATCGTTTACACGGCGATCGATAAATCCCGCGAAGGCTCGGACGCAGTTGATCCTCTCGAAATCGTCAACAAGGCGCTGGAAAATGTGCGCCCCCGCCTCGAAGTAAAATCACGCCGCGTCGGTGGCGCGACCTATCAGGTGCCGATGGAAGTCACCCCCGCGCGCCAGGTTTCTCTCGCGATGCGCTGGATCGTCCAATACGCGGATAACCGCCGCGGTCTGCCGATGGCCGAGGCGCTCGCCGCCGAATTGAAAGACGCCGCGGCCGGCCAGGGCAACGCGATCAAGAAACGCGACGACACCCACAAAATGGCCCAAGCCAACCGCGCCTTCGCCCATTTCCGCTGGTAACCCTTTTCTCGTTATGCCCGCCACGCTCGAACAAAAATCCGCCGCTCCGACGAATCCGAATTCGCCCGACCGCAAGTTTCCGCTCGAACGGACGCGGAACATTGGCATCGCGGCGCACATTGACGCCGGCAAGACCACGCTAACCGAGCGCATTCTTTTTTACACTGGCATGATCCACAAGATCGGTGAGGTGCACGAAGGCACCACCGTGACCGACTGGATGGAGCAGGAACGCGAGCGCGGCATCACGATTACGTCCGCGGCCACGACCTGCGCCTGGATGCAGAAGCCCGAAGAGGGTGTCTACAAGATGTTCGAGGGCATTAAAATGCGCGTGAACATCATCGATACACCCGGGCACGTGGATTTCACCGCGGAGGTGGAGCGGTCATTGCGCGTTCTAGATGGTGCGATCGCCGTTTTTGATGCCGTGGCCGGAGTTCAGCCGCAATCGGAGACCGTCTGGCGCCAGGCGAACAAGTACCTCGTCCCGCGTATTGCCTTTATTAATAAGATGGATCGCGTCGGTGCCGACTTCGACATGTCGATCGACTCGATGCGCAAAAAACTCGGCGCAAATGCCTGGCCGATTCTCATCCCTCTTGGAAAAGAAGATTATCTCAAGGGTCAGCTCGACGTGGTGAACCGCAAGGCCGTGTTCTATCTCGATGACGACTCGATGGGTTCTGTCTACGAAGTGCGGGACATTCCGGAAGAGAACAAGGCTCAGGTAGACAAGGCCTATGCTGATTTAGTTGAGGCTATCTCCAATATTGACGACGAGGTGGCCGAAGCCGTCCTGGAAGAGAAGCCGATTACGCCGCAAATGCTGAAGGCCGGCATCCGCCGCCAGACGATTGCCAATAAGTTCGTGCCGGTGGTGGGAGGTTCTGCGTTCAAGAACAAGGGAGTGCAATACCTCGTCGACGCCGTGGTCGATTATCTGCCGGGCCCTCTCGACATTCCGCCCGCGGTTGGGATGGAGCCGGACACCCACGAGAAGATGGAAGCGCCGACTGACGACAAGGGGAAGTTCTGTTCCCTCGCTTTCAAACTGTGGAGCGACCCATTCGTTGGGAAACTGGTTTTCTTCCGCGTCTATTCCGGAAAACTGAGCAAGGGCGACAACGTTTACAACCCGCGCACCAACAAGCGCGAGCGGATCAGCCGTTTGATTCAAATTCAGGCGGACAAACGCGAAGATATCGACACCTGCTTCTCGGGAGACATCGCGGCGATTGTTGGCATCAAGAACATCACCACGGGCGACACGCTCTGCGACGAAGATTTTCCAATCCTGCTCGAGCCACCTTCGTTTCCTGATCCGGTTATATCGATGGCGATCGAGCCAAAGACCAAGCAGGACCAGGAGAAGATGGGCGTCGCGCTTCAGCGGCTCTCCGAGGAAGATCCAACTTTCAAAGTTTTCACCCACGAAGATACCGGCCAGACGATCATCGCGGGCATGGGCGAACTCCACCTCGAGATCATCCGCGACCGGATGCTCCGCGAATTCAAAGTGGACGCGAACGCGGGCAAGCCGCAGATCGCCTATCGCGAGACGATTACCGCGCCGGCGGATGGCGAGGGCAAGCTGATCAAGCAATCAGGCGGCCGCGGTCAGTATGGCCACGTCATTATTAAGGTGCAGCCGAACGAGCGTGGCAAAGGCATTACGGTTGAGAACAAAGTCGTTGGCGGAAATATCCCGAAGGAATACATCCCGGCTTGCAAGAAGGGGATCGAAGAGGCCATGCGCAACGGCGTGGTTGGTGGTTACGAGGTGATCGACGCCAATGTTGATATTGTCGACGGGTCGTATCACGACGTCGATTCGAACGAAATGGCCTTCAAATTGGCCGCGATTTTTGCGGTGAAAGACGCTTTCAAGAAAGCAAAGCCGATTCTGCTCGAGCCAATCATGAAGGTCGAGAATGCGACTCCGGAGGAATACCAGGGTGATATCATGGGCGATTTACAGCGCCGCCGCGGCAAGATCGGAAGCATGGAGTCCAAAGGGAACCTGATGATGATCAACGCGGAGGTTCCCCTCGCGGAAATGTTCGGTTACGCCACTGCCATCCGCTCACTTTCAAAAGGCCGTTCGAGTTACTCGATGGAGCCATCCCATTTCGAACAGGTGCCGGCACAGCTCGTCGCGGCCGTTCTTGATCAGAAGGAAACCAAATGACGAACGGCCAACGCATCCGCATCCGGTTGAAAGCATTCGACCACCGCATGCTCGATCAGTCCGCGATCGACATTGTGGAGACGGCGAAGCGCACCGGTGCGCGCGTGGCGGGTCCGATTCCGCTGCCGACGCTGATCGAAAAATTTACGGTGAATCGTTCACCCCACGTCGACAAGAAGTCGATGGATCAATTTGAAATTCGCACGCACAAACGCCTGCTCGACATCATCGAACCAACCGCGAAAACGGTCGATGAGTTGAAAAAACTAAACCTGCCGGCGGGCGTGGATATTACGATCAAGATTTAGCGGTCTAGCTTCGAACAATTTGCAAACCAACGATCATGAGCATCGGTTTACTAGGACAAAAAATCGGCATGACCAGCGTTTACGACGCGAACGGCCGGATGCGTCCGGTAACCGTCATCGCGGCGGGCGATAACGTGCTCCTGCGCCGGATCACTGCGGAGAAGGATGGTTACTCCGCGGTCAAGGTCGGGTTCGGCGCGCAGAAAGAGTCGCGGGTGACCAAGGCGCGCCTCGGGGAATTCACCAAGGCCGGCTCTGAGCCCAAGAAACTCATGAAAGAATTTCGCCTCGAGGCCGACGCGCCCGAGGGAGACGTCGATTTGAGCGTGACTCAATTCCAGCCGGGCGATTGGGTCGATGTGATCGGCCGCTCGAAAGGCAAAGGTTTTCAGGGCGTGATGAAGAAGCATAACTTCCAGGGCCAGGGCGCGGCGCACGGTTCCAAAACGCATCGTCGCAACGGCGCCGTCGGCAATCGCTCGACCCCCGGACGCATCTGGAAAAACATGGGCATGCCCGGCCACATGGGTGACGAACGCGTCACCGTGCAGAACCTGCAGGTCATGCAGGTGCGCGAAACGGAGAAAGTGATTTTGATCAGTGGCGCGGTTCCGGGATCGAATGGGAGCTACGTCGTCATCCGGCCGGCCATCAAGAAACCCGCAAGCGAGGCGGCCAAGAAATGAGCGCGAAAGTTTTAACAGCAGCGGCCGCCAAGGAGGCAAAGATCGAGTTGATCGAGACGGGACGTGGAACGCAGGCGCTGCACGACACGATCGTAGCGATGCGCGCGGCGCGTCGTTCCGGTTCGGCCAACACGAAGACGAAGGCCGATGTGAATCTCTCCGGCGCGAAACCATGGCGGCAAAAAGGAACGGGCCGAGCGCGAGCCGGATACAAATCGTCCGTGATCTGGCGGGGCGGTGGCGTGGTCTTCGGGCCAAAGCCGCGCGATTACACGAAAAAAGTTTCCAAGACAACCAAGCGTCTCGCCTTTCAGAAGGCACTGAGCGAACGGATCAAGGCGGGCGACGTGTTGACCGTCGAGAAATTCGCCGTGGCGGAGACCAAGACGAAATTATTTATCGCCCTCGTAAAGAAGCAGACCGATGCGCGGAAAGTCCTGATCGTTTCCGACTCGTTCGATGATAACACGTTTCGGTCCGCTCGGAATGTGAAGCCAGTCCTGCTCGCAACGGCGGCGAACGTAAACGCCGAGCAATTGCTCGCTTTCGACAAGATTTTAGTCACGCCATCGGCGTTAGAACAACTGGCCGAAAGGATGAACCGGGAATGAACGAACCATACGATCTCATCCAAACCGTTCGGCTGACCGAGAAGGCTTCCCTGCTCAGTGAGAAGCTGAACAAGTACGTTTTTCGGGTGTCGCCGCGCGCTAACAAGATTCAGATCAAGCACGCGATCGAGAAACTTTTTAACAAGAAGGTCGTGGCGGTGAACACGTGCAACTACGCCGGGAAAAAGAAGCGCGAACGCCGCGCCGATTTCGGCCGCAAACCGCACTGGAAAAAAGCCATCGTGACCTTGAAGGAAGGCGAGAAGATCGACCTCGTCTAACTGATTATGGCTCTCAAAAGTTTTCGCCCACTTACACCCACGCTTCGTTTCAAGTCGCTTCCGGCTTTTACCGAGATCACCAAATCGAAGCCGCATAAAAGCCTCATCGAGGTCAAGAAGCGGAGTGGCGGCCGGAACAATAATGGCCGGTTGACCTCGCGGCACATCGGCGGCGGACATAAACAGAAGTACCGCAAGGTCGACTTCAAGCGACGCAAACACGGTGTCGTCGCGGAGGTAGTCGGCATCGAGTACGATCCGAATCGCTCGGCGCGTATCGCTCTTATTAAGTACGCGGACGGCGAAATGAGCTACATCCTCGCGCCAGACGGTTTGACGGCAGGCGCGAAAGTCATGTCCGGAAACGAGGCTCCGCCCGACCTGGGGAATTCGTTGCCGCTCAGCACGATCCCGCTGGGTTCCAGCATTCATAACATTGAAATCGCTCCGGGCCGTGGTGGACAAATCGCGCGCAGCGCCGGGCAGCAGGCCACGCTGAGCAACCGGGAAGCCGGTTATGCGCTGGTCAAGCTTCCTTCGGGCGAGATTCGCCGGATCCACGAGACCTGTTTTGCGACCATCGGCCAGGTCGGCAACGTCGATCACATGAACGTGGCGAGCGGCAAGGCCGGTCGCACCCGCTGGCAGGGCCGGCGTCCGCACGTGCGCGGCATGGTCATGAACCCGATCGATCACCCGATGGGTGGCGGCCAGGGCAAATCGAAGGGCGGCGGTGGACGCCACCACCCGGTGAGTCCGTGGGGTCAGCTGGCGAAGGGTTTCAAGACCCGCGCGAAGCACAAGCCGAGCGATCGGTTCATCATGCAGGACCGCCGGAAGAAATAAATTTTTGATATATGGCCAGATCTTTAAAAAAAGGACCGTTCGTGGCGCCTCATCTCCTCGAAAAGATCGACAAGATGAACACTTCGGGCGTGAAGAAGCCGGTGAAAACGTGGGCGCGCCGCTCAATGGTCACGCCGGATTTTGTCGGCCACACGTTCATGGTTCACAACGGCAAGACGTTTATCTCGGTGTTTGTGACCGAAAATATGGTCGGCCATAAGCTCGGCGAGTTTTCGCCGACGCGTATCTTTAAGAAGCACGGTTCGCACACCGCGAAGGTGACGAAATAGTTGAGAGTTTTGAGTTGAGAGTTGAGAGAAAAAGTTCGGGAGCCAGGGAGAAGACGATTCTCTCAACTCTCAGCTTGGTACTCTCAACGGTCTGCCTTGCGGCAGAGGGGAATAGTTCTTTGTCAGAATCCAAAATTGAAAATGCGGACACGAAAGTGACCGCCCCGGCTCTGCCTTCGCAAAATGAAGAATTGCAGAGGCAGCTCTCGCTTGTGCGGGAGTCGGTCAAGACATTGACCGAGAGCCTGGCCGCAGCGAATGTGGAGGCGGAAACGTTCCGCCGGAAATATTCCGACCTGCAATTGCGCTTGGAAGCGCTCGGGCTCGATTCGGCGAACAAAGATCGAGCGAAGCTCGAGCAGCGTTTGCTGAGCGCGGTTTCAGATCTGCGCTTGACGGAGAAGGAGCGGGAGAAATACCGCGACCAGATGCTGGGGTTGAGCGAGGCGGTGATCCACCTGCTCAAGACTTCCACGGGTGGCGATGCGCTGGCCAGAATGGAAGTGGAAGCGCAGTTGCGCGGGGCGAGTGAGCTGGCGACGAAGCAGCCGAAGGCGCCGGAGGAAATGGCGACGTTGATGGATGCCAGGGTGATCAGCGTCAAGGAGGAGTGGTCGCTGGTGGTGGCCAACATCGGGCAGAACCAGGGAGTGAAGATGGGGATGCCGATGCGAGTGATGCGGGCGGACAAATTGATTGCGACGCTCCGAGTGGTCGATGTGCGCCAGAGAATTTGCGGCGCGGTGATTCAAGAAATGGGTTCTGAAAAAATTAAGGTGGGTGATCGCCTCCAGGCGGACGCCCGCCAAATGTGAGTTTAAACAGGAAAATAAATGCAAGTTAGTTCGACATTACGGTACGCAAAGATTTCGGCATTCAAGGTGCGCGAAGTCACGCGCGCGATTCAGGGGCTGCCGGTTTCGGCTGCGCTGGATCTCGTCGCGTTCAGCCCGAAGAAGGCCGCCGGCCTGATCGCCAAGACGCTAAAGAGCGCGGTGGCAAACGCCGAGAACAACGCCAACCTTCGCGTGGAGGGCTTGGTGGTGAAAGAGGCCACGGTGGGCGAGGGGCCAACCCAGAAGCGGATGATGCCCCGCGCACGCGGAAGCGGGAGCCGGATCCTGAAACGGAGCAGCCACATCCGGATCATTTTGACGGACGAGATCGAAATCAAGACCCGCGAGAAGAAGAAACAGCAGAAGAAAAAGCCCAAAAAGGCGATCGCTAAGAAAAAAGAGGAGCCCATCGTCGAGGAGAAGCCCGAGATAAAATCGGAGGCTGCCCCGGAGAAGGTGGAGGCGCCCATTGAAGAGGCGCCGACTGAAGAAGCACCGCTTGAAGAAGTGAAAGAGTAACTTATGGGACAAAAAGTTAATCCAGTTGGTTTTCGTCTCGCGGTCAACAAGGACTGGCGTTCGAAGTGGTACGCCTCACCTCAGGAAATGCCGGCGTTTCTTCACAGCGATCTGGAGATTCGCAGCTACGTGAAGAAGAAACTGCAGTTCGCCGCCGTCTCGAAGATCGTGATTGAGCGGGCCTGGAACAGCATTCGGGTGACGATCTACACCGCGCGGCCGGGCATCGTCATTGGCCGCAAAGGCGCCGAGATCGAGAAAATGACGGAAGAGATCTCGAAAATGGCCCAGGGTAAACAGATCAAAATCGACATTCAGGAAATCAAGACCCCGGAGCTGGATGCCCAGCTGGTGGCGGAAAACGTGGCGCTCCAGATCGAGCGCCGAATTGCCTATCGCCGGGCGATGAAGAAAGCGGTGCAGGTGGCGATGGATTTTGGCGCGCAGGGCATTCGGTTGCGCAGCTCGGGCCGGTTGAACGGCGCGGAAATCTCACGCTCGGAGTGGTATCGCGAAGGCAAGGTCCCGCTACACACGCTGCGAACACCGATTGATTACGGATTTGCCGAAGCGAATACCGTCTATGGAAAGATCGGGGTCAAATGCTGGCTCTGCAAAAAGGAAGAACCGGCGGTTGAGGCGGCTGCGGCCGCTCCGGCCCCGCCACCGGAACCAGTCGAAGCTTAAGATTTTAGGAGACCGATATGCCATTGATGCCAAAACGCGTGAAGTACCGGAAGACCCAGCGGGGAAGCCGCAAGGGGACGGCCTCGCGCAATCTGCGAATTGACTTCGGCGAGTTTGGCTTGCAGACGCTGGAACGGGCCTGGATCACGAACACGCAGATCGAGGCGGCGCGCGTAGCGTTGACGCGGAGCATGAAGCGCAAAGGCAAGCTCTGGATCCGGATTTTTCCGGACAAGTCGGTGACTTCACGTCCGCCCGAAACTCGAATGGGTAAGGGCAAAGGCCAGCCGGAATATTGGGTGGCCACGGTCCGGCCGGGCAATATTCTGTTCGAACTTGATGGCGTGACGGAATCCGTCGCTCGCGAATCCCTTCGCCTGGCTGCGGATAAATTACCGGTCCGGACAAAGTTCCTGACCCGGCACCACGTGGCAGCAGCCTAACGAGTTATGAAATTTAAAGAAATATCGGAAATGAGTTCCGACGAATTGCTGACGAAGAAGCGAGATTTGCGTCAGGAAAGCCTGCACCTGCGCTTGCAGCAACAGAGCGGACAGCTGGAACAGCCGAGCCGGTTGCGGCTCATTCGCCGGGACGTGGCGCGGTTGGAAACGGTCCTCACGCAGCGTGCGGCCAAGGCGGAAAAGAAATAATATGGCAGAAGAAAACGATCAACCAAGCGCGGAGAGCAATCCGGCGACAAGCCGCGGTGCGCGTAAGACGCGGACCGGCGAGGTGATTTCCAGCGGGATGAACAAGACCATTGTCGTTCGCACGGTCACGCGGGTGCCCCACGCCAAGTTCGGCAAGATCGTGAAGCAGATGCGGAAATTTTACGCCCACGACGAAGAGAACAAGGCCAAGGCCGGCGACACCGTCCGGATCATGGAGACGCGGCCGCTAAGCAAATTGAAGCGGTGGCGGCTGGTCGAGGTCGTGCAGAAGTAAGGAAAGATTTTTATGGTTTACCTGAGATCCAGACTCGACGTGGCCGACAACAGCGGCGCCCGCATGGCGACGATGATTGGCGTGATCGGCAAGGGGACGGCGCAGTCGGCTGGGATCGGCGACGTGATTGTGGCGAACGTCAAGGAAGCCAGCGCCACGGGGACCGTGAAGAAAGGCGAGGTCGTTCGAGCGGTCCTGGTGCGGACGCGGCAGCCGATCAAGCGGGGAGACGGTTCGGTGCTCCGTTTCGACAAC
Organism: Verrucomicrobiota bacterium; assembly: GCA_003218305.1. Taxonomy (GTDB): domain Bacteria; phylum Verrucomicrobiota; class Verrucomicrobiia; order Chthoniobacterales; family UBA10450; genus AV80. The sequence goes on along the minus strand of QHMY01000104.1, from coordinate 24,661 downwards.
AACGCCATCGTGATTATCGACAAGGATTTGAATCCGCGCGGCACCCGTATTTTCGGGCCGGTCGCGCGTGAGTTGCGCGAGCGCAATTTCATGAAAATTGTTTCGCTCGCTCCGGAGGTTTTATGAACCGCATCAAGCTCCACGTCCACAAAGGCGACAACGTCGAAGTCATCTCCGGGAATTTCAAAGGTTCCTCCGGCAAGGTGCTCGAAGTGATCGCACGCAAACAGCGCGTGCTGGTCGAGGGCGTGCGGATGATCAAGAAGCATCTGAAAAAGTCTCAGGATAATCCGCAAGGCAAAATCTCGGAGCGTGAGGGTCCCATTCACATCTCGAATGTGAAAGTGCTCGAACGCGGCGAACGCGCCGCGAAAGGGAAGGGCAAGGGAAAAACAAAGAAGGAAAAGGCTCCCAAGAGCAAGGGCTCGAAAGAGAAGGAACCGAAGCAGGAATAGGCCCGGCGCATGAAGAACGAATTTTATCAGCATTATAAAGAGCGCGTGATGCCGGCGTTGCAAAAGACGCACGGCTACAAAAACCCGCATCAGGTCCCGAAGGTGGAGAAGGTTGTGATCAACACTTCCGTCGGTTCTCAGTCGGACGTAAAGCAGGCGCTGGAAGACGCGAAGGCCGAGCTGGCCTTAATTACGGGCCAGAAGCCTTCCGAGACTCGGGCGAAGAAGAGCATCGCGAATTTCAAACTCCGCCAGGCCCAGGCCATCGGCGCGAAGGTCACCCTGCGCGGCGAGCACATGTATGAATTTCTGGAGCGGCTGATCAAGGCCTCTCTGCCCCGCATTCGCGACTTCCGCGGCGTCTCGCCGAAGGGTTTCGACGGCAACGGCAATTACACGCTCGGTGTTTCGGACCAGGCAATTTTCCCTGAGGTTGAGCTGGATAAAATCAAGCGCAACATCGGATTTGATGTTACCATCGTCACCACCGCGCGGACGAACGAAGAAGCAAAATCGCTCTTGAGCGAGATGGGGATGCCGTTCAGCGACCGGGCGAAGAAGCCGGCCGCGGCCCAGCCGGCCTGAATAATTACATGAGCACAGTTACCGATCCTATTGCCGACCTTCTCGCACGCGTGCGCAATGCCGCGAATGCGCAGAAGACTGAGATGTTTGTCCCGTACTCCAAAATCAAGGCCGAGATCGTGCGGATTTTGAAGGAAGAGGGCTACATCACCGATTACTCGATGGATACCGAAGCGGCGCATCCGCGGATCAAGATCACGAACAAGATTGCCAACCGCACCAGTGCGATCACCGGCCTGAAACGCGTCAGCCGGCCGGGTCTGCGCCGTTATGTCGGAGCGCAGGAGATTCCTCGCGTGTTGGGCGGCATGGGGGTGTCGATTCTTTCCACGCCCCGCGGCATCCTTTCCGGACGGGAAGCGAAGAAACAAAACGTGGGAGGCGAGCTGCTAGCCTACATCTGGTAGGCGGGCTTTGATTTTATGTCACGGATTGGAAACAAAATCGTCGAGATTCCCGACAAGGTGAAGGTGAACATCGCCGCTGATGGCGCTGTGGCCGTCGAGGGGCCGAAGGGGAAATTGAGCTGGAACCTGCCGCGTAGCATCAAAGGCAGCGTTAAGGACAACCGCATTTCGATTGTCCGCGAAGCCGAAACCCGCGGCGTCAAAGCGCTGCATGGCCTGTCGCGAAGCCTCGTGAATAACATGGTGCTGGGCGTGAGCGAAGGATTTACCAAGCAACTCGAGATCGAAGGAGTCGGGTTTAAGGCGGCGGTCCAGGGGTCCAACCTGAATTTGAGTCTCGGAAAATCCCATCCGATTCTGTTTCCGATTCCCAAGGAAATTAAGATCACCGTGACCGATAACACCAAGATCGCCATTGTCGGGATCGACAAGAAGGTGGTGGGGCAGGTTGCAGCGGATATCCGCCGGTATTACCCGCCGGAGCCGTACAAGGGCAAGGGTGTGCGATACGCAGGCGAAATCGTTCGCCGTAAGGAAGGGAAGACCGTTCAATAATTATGGCCGCCAGGGATCGTAAGGAAATCAGGCACCGCATCCATACGCGGATCAGAAAACGCGTCAGCGGTACGGCGGAGCGTCCCCGTCTCGCCGTTCATTTTTCGGGTAAGCATGTTTATGCGCAGGTTATCGACGACGATGCCGGGCGCACGCTGGTGGCAGCCGCGACGACCGAGGAAAAGGTAGTAGGCAAAACCAAGTCGGGGGCAAATCGGGCATCCGCAGAAAAGGTTGGCAAGGCGATCGCCGAACGCCTGCTCTCAAAGAAAGTCGACAAGGTCATTTTTGACCGGGGTGGGTTTCTTTATCACGGAAAAGTGAAGGCCCTGGCGGATGCGGCGCGCGAAGGCGGACTCAAATTTTAGAACACCATGGCACAACCACATAGCGGCGGCGGCAGACGGCAGGAACGCCAGACGGACAAGAGCTCAGCGGCAAGGGGAGACACGACCGAGAAGGTAGTGTTCATCAATCGTTGCGCGAAGGTCGTCAAAGGCGGCCGGCGTTTCAGCTTCAGCGCCCTGATTGTCGCGGGCGACCACGATGGCAAAGTCGGCGTCGGCTTTGGTAAGGCGAACGAAGTGGCCGAGGCGATCCGGAAAGCATCCGAAGCCGCGCGCAAATCGATGGAAAAAATGTCGTTGCACGAGAATACGATTCCGCATGAGGCGATCGGCGAATTTGGCGGTGGCCGCGTGCTGCTGCGCCCGGCCTCGCCGGGGACCGGCGTGATCGCGGGCGGCGGTGTTCGCGCGGTGGTGGAGGCGGTCGGGATTCGCGACGTGCTCGCGAAGTCGCTTGGCTCCAGCAATCATTCGAATGTCGTCAAGGCCACCATTGCGGCGCTGCGCTCTTTGCGCCGGCGTGATGAAATTTTGAAGGTGCGCGGGATTCGCCTGAACGACGGAAAGGCCGAACAGTCATGATCCGGCTCCATAATATGCGGCCGCGGCCGGGCTCCACGCATCGCGTGAAGAGGCTTGGTTCCGGGGAAAGCTCCGGTCACGGCAAGACCAGTGGCAAGGGACACAAGGGGCAAAAGGCGCGTTCCGGCGGGAGTCTTCGGCTCGGGTTCGAAGGCGGCCAGATGCCGCTGATCCGGCGCTTGCCCAAACGCGGTTTCAATAACGCGGCCTTTCACAAGAATTACATGATCGTGAATCTGAGCGACTTGAGTGCTTTCAAGGAAGGCACCGTCGTAAACGAACAGATGTTGCGCGAATCGAAATTGATCCGTGGCAACGGTGCCGGGCTCAAGATTCTCGGTGGCGGTGAATTGAAACACGGTCTCACCGTCGAGGCTGACAAGATCAGTGCTTCGGCTCGTGAGAAAATCGAGAAGGCGGGCGGGACCGTAACGCTGCGAGAAAAGAGGGCCGCACAGGGACCCCGCGTCGTCCAGGAGACGGCGCCGGCAGAGGGCGAATCCGAGGCCAAGGCTTCTTCAAAAAAGAAGGCTGCAACTAAAAAACCATCTTCGAAAAAGAAAGCGCCGGCCAAGGCTGCATCGAAGAAAAAATCAGCGGGAAAGCGCTAGCCTTCCCGGTGACCACAAGATTCTAGTCGATGGTTTCGGCGTTCCTAAACTCGGTTAAGATACCGGAGCTGCGGCGGCGGATTCTGTTCACGCTGGCCGTAATCGTCATCGTGCGCCTGGGAGCCGCGATCACGACGCCGGGCGTAAATTCGGCGGTGATCCAGGAATGGTTCCGGACGTCGTTGACGGAAAATCAAGGTGGGAACGTTGCGGCGCTGTTCAATTTGTTCAGTGGCGGGGCGCTCGAGAACTGCGCGATTTTTTCGCTCGGGATCATGCCCTACATCAGCGCATCGATCATGATGCAGCTGCTGACGGCGGTCATTCCGAAGCTGGGGCGGCTGGCCAAGGAAGATGGTGGACGCCAAAAAATCATGCAGTTTACGCGATACGCGACGGTGGCCCTCTGTTTGGTGCAGGGCTACCTGCTGGCCGTTTCGTTCCAACACCCGGAGTCGTACCACACGATGCTGCCGGGCATTACCGAGACGGTGGCCAAGCTGGGAATCCCACTGGTGGAAGATCTGGGGATTACTTTCCGCATTGTCACGGTGTTGTCTCTCACGACAGGAACGCTCTTTCTGATGTGGCTGGGCGATCAAATCACGGAACGCGGGATCGGAAACGGTATCTCGCTAATCATTACGATAGGCATCGTAGCGCGCCTGCCCGCAGCCCTGGCGCAGGCGTGGAAGACGTTTGTGCCATCGGCTGCGACCGGCACGAGTCAGGTTAATCCCGCGATTCTTGTCCTGATGGTGGCGTTCCTGTTCATCGTCATCGCCGCGGTCATTGCGGTCACTCAGGGCGTAAGAAAGATCACGGTGCAGTATGCGAAGCGGGTGGTGGGCCGGAAAATGTACGGCGGGCAGACGCAGTATATGCCGCTGAAGGTGAATTACGCCGGCGTCATGCCAATCATCTTCGCCTGGGCCTTGCTGCTTTTCCCGGCGACCATCGTTGGCCTGGCCTTTAAGAATAACAGGACGGCGCAGACTATTTCCAACATGCTTTCGAATGGCTGGCTGCACTACGCCGTGCTGGCGGCGATGATTTTCTTCTTCAGTTATTTTTGGGTGGCCACGCAATTCCAACCGGCCCAAATCGCCGACGATCTGAAGAAATATGGGGGGTACATCCCCGGCGTTCGTCCCGGAAAACCGACGGCGGAGTTCCTTGATTACACCATGACTCGGCTGACCTTCGCGGGGGCCATTTTTCTCACGATGATCGCGATTTTGCCGAGTCTCATGAGTCAATGGCTGAGTGTCCCCGTCATCACCGCCCAGTTTTTCGGCGGCACCAGTTTGCTGATTATCGTGGGCGTCATCCTCGACACGATGCGTCAGGTGGAAACCCATCTTATCCAACGGCATTACGACGGATTTTTGCGGAAAGGCCGGATCCGTGGCGCCCGTTTCGACCGGGCCAGCTATGCCCGCGGGGAGGCAGCTCGCGGGAGCACTTTGATGTGGCTCTATGTTGCCATCGCGATTATTGCCATCGGCGGCGTGGCGGTCTTTCTCTACGGGCACTAAGTGAAAAGGCGATTGGTGCTTTTGGGCGCGCCGGGTTCCGGAAAGGGAACTCAAGCCGAAATGATCACGAGGCAGTTCGGTATTCCGGTAACCTCACCCGGAGCCATTCTTCGCCGCGAACACGATCTGGGCACGCCTCTCGGGTTGGAGACGGCTGATACCACCCAACACGGCGGGCTCGTTTCGGACAAGATCATCGTCGAACTCATCGAAGACTGGCTGAGGCTCCACGGCGGGCATGGATTTGTTTTCGACGGATTTCCTCGCACGATCCCGCAGGCGGAAAGCCTGCAAAGCATTCTTCAACGCCATCGGACGCCGCTCGACCTGGCTATCTGGCTCGACGTCTCTGCGCAAACGGTCGGCGACCGCATCGCCAGTCGTCTGCAATGCCAGGGTTGCGGTTTCACGACTAGTTTGAGCAGCGCAACCTTTGCCGAGCGCCCGATCTGCCCCTATTGCGATGGCCCTCTCATCCGGCGGAATGACGACGACGCCGAGGTCTTGAAAAAACGGCTGGAGGAATTTGAGGCGAAAACGCAGCCGCTCACGGCCTGGTATGAGAAATCCGGGGCCTTGAGAAAGATTGACGGAAATCGCGACCGGGACGCCGTCTTCAGTGACATCTCGGGTCTCATCGAGCAAGCGGCATGATTCCGATCAAGACCGGGAAAGAGATCGAAAAAATGCGGCAGGCCTGCCGGACGGCCAGCGATATTCTTGATCAGCTAAGCGAGCTGATCCGTCCCGGTATTTCGACCAAGGAAGTGGACCAGGCCGCCGCCGACCTCATGCAGGATGCTGGCGTGCGCAGCGCGTTTCTTGGGTACCGGATCGGGCACCGCGTGTTTCCTGGGAACATTTGTATCTCCCTAAATGACGAGATTGTGCATGGAATCGGCGGCGCGCGGCGGATTCAATACGGGGATATCGTAAAACTCGACATCGGCGTGATTGAGGATGGCTGGGTGGGGGACACGGCCTCTACGGTGCCGGCGGGAATGATTGACGAGCGGACGGAGCGATTGCTTCGGGTTACGGAAACCGCCTTGCGGGAGGCGATTGGGATTGCCTCCGAAGGGGTGCGACTGGGCGATGTTTGCGCATCCATCGAAGAAACGGCCGTGCGCGATGGGTTCAGTGTCGTCCGCGAGTTTGTGGGACACGGAGTGGGCCGAAAGCTCCATGAGGAACCTCAGGTGCCGAATTACGGCAAGCGCGGAAGCGGCCCGAAATTGAAGGCGGGAATGACGCTGGCGATAGAACCGATGATTAATTCAGGAACCGCCTCCGTCAGACTACGGGATGACGGTTGGACGGTATGCACGGCGGACGGGAAGCCCTCCGCGCACTTCGAACACACGATCTTAATCACCAAGGATGAGCCTGAAATCCTGACATGGCGCGGAAAGACGCAATTGAAGTAGAGGGCACGGTCATCGAGCTCTTACCCAATACTATGTTCCGCGTGAAATTGCCCAATGGCCATCGTCTCCTGGCCCATATTTCGGGAAAGATGCGCCTGCACTTCATTCGTATCTTGCCAGGAGACAAAGTTATGCTAGAAGTTTCCCCCTACGATTTGTCGAAGGGGCGGATCACGTTTCGCCAGAAGTGACAACGCGGAGCTGATTTCCGCGTTTTTCGTCTCGCCGAATCCTTGAGTTATGAAAGTGCGACCATCAGTAAAAAGACTTTGTGAAGCGTGTAAAATCGTGAAACGGAAGAATGTTGTCCGCGTCATCTGCAAGAATCCCCGGCACAAACAGCGCCAGGGCTGATTTATCGAGGTAGTGATTTACTAATCTGATATGCCAAGACTATTAGGAGTTGAGATTCCGGCCGATAAACGCATCGAAGCGTCCTTGACCTACATTTATGGAATTGGGCCGAGCGCGGCGAAACGCGTCCTGGAACAGACCAATATCGATCCGAACCTGCGCGCCAAAGACCTGACTCCTCATCAGATCAACGAGATTATCCAGACAATCACCGGCAACAAGATGCTGATTGAGGGCGATCTTCGCCGCGAAGTGCAGAGTAATCTGAAGCGGCTGCAGGCGATCAATTGTTATCGTGGCATCCGTCATCGTCGCGGGCTGCCCGTCCGAGGCCAGCGCACTTCCACGAACGCGCGCACCCGCAAAGGGCCGCGCAAGACCGTTGGCGTCATTCGCAACAAGGACGCAAAGGCGGGCAAGGTTTAGTACACTTTAGGATTCACCATGGCAGATTCAGAAGAGCAACAAAAACCCGCCAAAACAGCCGGGACCGACAAACCAAAGACCAAGGCGTCAAAAGCGAAGAGCACGGATGCCGCGGCCGAAACGCCCGCAGCCGAGGTTTCTGCTCCCGTGTCGGAGTCTCCAGCGGCGACCCCGGAAGAAGCCGCAGCCGCGCCTTCCGCGCCTGTGAGCGCGAGTGCGGAACCGGCCGCCAAACCGGCCAAGAAGGCCCCCAAAGCGAAAAAAGAGGAAGCTCCCGTGGCCGAGCCGCCCAAGGAGAACCTTTCGCTCAACCCGGATGACATCGAGAAACCGAAAATCATCAAGGCGAAGGGCAGCAAGAACGTCCACACCGGCATCGCTCATGTCCTCTCAACTTTCAACAACACGATCGTGACCATTACCGACCTGCGAGGGAATGTGATTGGCTGGTCCAGCGCGGGGAAGGTCGGATTCAAGGGGTCACGCAAAAGCACCGCCTACGCAGCGCAAATGGTCGCCCAGGACGCATCACGTCAGGCCATGGGACATGGCCTCAAGGAAGTGGAGGTCCTCGTCCGAGGGCCAGGCGCAGGCCGCGAATCGGCTGTTCGCGCATTGCAGGCGATCGGCCTCGACCTCACGGTCATCCGCGACGTAACGCCAGTTCCACACAACGGTTGCCGCCCACCAAAACAGCGGCGGGTCTAGAGGCTTTCCTCCTTCTTAATTCTTACTTTTAACTTTTTCATGGGCAGATATACCGGACCAAAAACCAAAGTCAGCCGCCGTTACGGAGTGCCGCTCTTTGGGCCATCGAAAGCGCTCGAGCGGAAAAATTATCCGCCCGGCATGCATGGGCCGAAAGGCTCGCGCCGCAAGCAATCCGATTACGCGATCGCTTTGGGCGAAAAGCAGAAGCTTCGTTACCAGTATGGTCTCCTCGAGAAGCAATTCCGCCGGATTTTTCAGACGGCGCTCCGCAAGCGCGGCGTCACGGGCGAAACGCTGCTCCAGCTGTTGGAGACGCGCCTCGATAACGTCGTTTTTCGCCTCGGCCTTGCCAATACCCGGAGTGCGGCCCGCCAGCTGGTTTCGCACGGACACGTTCAGGTGAACGGTCGCAACGTGAATATCGCCTCCTACAATGTGAAAGCGGGCGACGAAGTCACCGTGAAAGATAAACCGAAGTCCCGTCAGCTCGCGTTGCGGAATCTGGAACTCACGCAAATCGCGCCGGTTCCGGATTGGCTCATCGCAAATCGCGATGCGCTCAGCGGCAAAGTCTCTCGCATCCCGACACGGGACGAAATGCAGCCGATGGTCAACGAGCAGTTGATCGTTGAGTTGTACTCGCGATAACGAGGTTCGCTTCGTGACGCCCGCCGCACAAACTACGGTGGCAGCGTAAATGCATTGACGATTCGTTCGTTTTGCTGTGAGGATGGCTATTATGAAGCCAATCCTCCTGACCGCCCTCTTCCTCTCGTCGATCGCAAGTCTTACCTATTCCGATACCATACCAGTCGGCGGTCCGCCAGCGGGCCCCGGCGTTAAAGAGGCGTTTGAGAAATTCAATGCGGATGTTGCCGCGTGGAACCGGCGCTGCACGACCACCTCTTCCGCTGCCGAGCAAACATGGTGCGAAGAACAACGTGCCCTGCTCGAATCCCGAAAAGCAAAGCTGAGAGCGGGGGCTTATCCCACCGCCGATGAGGCGCGCAATCCCACAGTTCAGATCACTCTGAGGCGCAGGGGGGGCCAGATCGTCAAGCAAGTGCAGAGCGATGCGAACGGATTCTTCACGGTCGGAACATTTCCGGCCGGTGCCTACACCCTGGACTTTCGCGCGCAGTCCGTGTCCGCCGTAAAGGATAGGTCGTTCGTGATCAAGATCGCCGGAACTAATTCTCGCGGCGCCGACAAGGTTCTCCAAGGGCGCTATTTTGCGGACGGCGTGTCGTTTGGGATAGAAACGCTTTCCGGCGCCCCTTTGAAGGGTGTGATCGCCCCCAGCCTGGTCCGAAACGCGAAGAAAATGATTTGGCTCCCACCAGAAATTGGCACCAATCTTCCGGGTCGCTGGATTGAAGAAGGCTCGGCCCAGGCTGTGGGCGCACACAATTGGGGGCATTATACGGTCGACGCGATCCGGAAGATGCAGGACCACAATGATTATTGATCGCAGACAGACGCTTTGAATTACCGTTGCTTTGCGGTGAGCAGCTCGAGCGCCTTGCTGTAACTGCGGCGTTGGAGGAAATGGCGAAGCTCGGGGTCAATGGCGGCGGGCAACGATTGTTCGAGTCGCTCGATTCTTTCGGAAACGTCGCGGAGACGAGCGGTATGCCGGGCCGGATCGCGCCGGCTTTCTTCATCGGCGATGATGGCCAGACGGTCGCGCAGGGCCGCGGCCAGCTCGGTGAGATTTTTTTCCATCGGAAAAGCTTGAAACGCCGTGCGCTTTCGCGCAAGCGTCCATTCATGACCGCTGTCCCCGTAAAAAAGATCCTGATCGTCGACGACGATGTCGGCCTCACGCGAGTGATGCGGGAAGCCCTCCTCTCCTATTTGCGGTGCGAGGTCGATTCTTCGCCAAATCCTGAATACGGTTTCGAGCTGGCTTTAACGAAAACGTACGACCTGCTGATCTTCGATTTTTCGATGCCAATGATTGACGGCGCGATGCTCTTCTTCCTCATCGGAAAGGCCTATAACCATGCCCAGCCGCCGCGCATTGTGCCTCCGCTGCTGCTCGTAACGGGGAGGGGCGATGAGAAACGGGCGCAGGAACTCTTGCAAGAAGCTGGGGTGCGCGGATTGGTCGCGAAACCGTTCGTGATCAATCGGCTGATTGAAAAGGTAAAGGACTGTGTGCCCGGGATCGAGCTAGCCGTCTAGGTTGGACGATCCAACGGGGTCTCAATACTCGATAGGACGAGACCCGGTCGAGTTGGCTCGAGGATTCCGCTGGAGGCTCGACAGAGTCTCGCCCTACCGAAGTCTCGCCGAGTCTGAGCTAGGCGCGGGACGAGCCAGCTTCCTCGATCAACTGGCGTTTGGCCTCAATCCAGTCGTGGGCGGAGTCGCCTTGCAGGGAAAGCTGGAGCCGCCGTTCCGCGATGAAATAAGCGCGTGTCCGAATTTCGTCATCCGTCGGCTCGTAAGTCGGAGCAGAGGAGGCTTTTGGGCTGGCCGTTTTGGGGGTGCCTGTGGTCTTTTTCCGGGAAGCCGCCGTTTTTCGGGCAGGCTTCGTGGCGGCGCCAGCGTCTGACCCCTGGGCGTCCGCCGGGCGTGGAGTTGCTTGCGATGCTTTCTTGTCCGCTTTTTTTGTTTCGATTTTCGATTTTTTGGCCACTTCTTGCTGTCTCCAGGTTGAGTGCCAAATCTACCGACGAGGCCGGTCTTGCAAGCGGATTTTGCAAACCGGTTGCGTGAAGAGCGGAACTTCGCCTACCGTGAAGGCATGCGGCACTTTGTCTTACGCTGGATGATCACCACGGTCGCCGTGATGATTGTGCCAGCCTTCATCAGTGGCATCCGCTACGATAACGCGGGGTCGTTGATCGGTGCCGCGCTTCTGCTTGGCATCTTAAATGCATTCGTGCGCCCGGTGTTGTTGATCCTGAGCGCGCCGTTGATTTTGGTAACGCTTGGTTTTTTTATCTTGATTGTGAACGCCTTCCTGTTGCGTTTTGTGCCGAACGTGGTGATCGGATTTCACGTCGATAATTTTGGGAGCGCCTTCTGGGGCGCGCTCCTCATCAGCATCATTAGCTGGATTCTGAGCGCGTTTTTCCGTGGCAGCGATGGTCGGGTTCACGTTTTGACGCACCACGCGCGGATCAAGAGCGTCGAGGGCCGCGTGATCGAACCGATGAACGGGGGAACAAAATGACTTATTGCCTCGGAATGCTCTGCCGCACTGGCGCGGTCTTTTTATCCGACTCAAGGACGAGCGCGGGAATGGACAACATCACGATGTGCAGCAAGATGCGAGTCTATGAAAAAGCGGGCGATCGCGTCATTTGCATCCTGAGTTCCGGCAATTTGTCTCTCACCCAGGCAACCATTGCGTTGATCGACGAGGACCTGCATCTGGGTATCGATGACCCCAGCCGGGAGCAGATCACCAACCGGCAGACTCTCTACGAAACGGTGCGGTATGTCGGAACCAAGGTGCGGGAGGTGGAAAAACGAGATCGCGCAGCGCTGGAGGCTGACGGCTTCGATTTTAATATTCACCTGATCGTGGGCGGCCAAATCGCCGGTTTCGCGCCCGAGGTTCATCTAGTCTACCCGCAGGGCAACAGCATCCACGCCACCCCCGATTGTCCGTTTCTACAGATTGGCGAGCGGAAGTATGGCAAACCCATCCTGGATCGGGGATTCAGTTATGGAACGAGTCTGAGCGATGCCGTGAAGGTCGGGATCATTTCCATTGATGCGACAATGACGAGCAACGTAGCGGTTGGTCCGCCGATCGACATCCTTTGCTACGAGAGTGATTCGCTCCAAGCGAAGCTCCGATCGCACCTGGAGGAAGACGATCCTTACCTGCTGGAAATTGGGCGCAGATGGCAGGACGGGATCGTGAAGCTCGTTAACGAGATGCCAGCACCGGATTTCAGCAAGCCGGCGCTGGGATTTGCCACGGCCGCGTAGGGCGCGGGCGCCCTGAACGTCGGGTTCCGGACATTTCCGTCCGGATCGCTGGATTTATCCGGCTTCACCCCGCAGGGAACCCTTCCTTCCCCAATATCTGGGGCTGGTCTGCTTTCTGCTTTAAACGCTTCCGCACTCTTCAACTTCCATTCAATCCTATGTTTAATCGCCTCAAAAACCTCATCTGCGGGACGGCGGCATTGCTCGGTGCCGTTACGCTGTCCCACGCGCAGGTCGGCTCGCCCACCCCGTCCTCAAGCGCCCTCGCCGCCAGCACGCTCCAGTCGGCTCCAAGCACAGATTCACCTGTCAAGCAGTCCAGCTCGCCTTCACTGCCTTCAGCCCCGAGCACCAAAACAGGCGATAATGCTCCGTTAACGCTCGTCCAAGCCTCGACAACGGTCACGGCCCCGGCCCCGAACACGACCACGAAAGCTCCCGGCCCTGGAACGACCGTCGATCCAGCGGAAGCCGATGGCGCGACCGACAACGGCGGAGTCGGTGTTCGTGAATTTCAAGGAGATGACGTAGGTCAGGTTCTCCGGCTCCTTGCCCGGCAGGCGAAGATCAACATGGTGGTAAGCGAAGCGGTTGTGGGCACGGTGACGATGCGACTAGAAGACGTTACCGCGATTCAGGCAGTGGCGATCATCGTGAAGGCCAAGGGGCTTTTCATGGATAGGATCGATAACGTCTATTACATCAAGACAGCCACGGAACGGACTGCCGAGCCCACCGAGAGCGATAATTTCCAGTTCAGTTATGCCCGCGCCAAAGATGTGGCGGTGCTCATTGCTCCCCAATTGTCGAGCAAAGAGGCGGCTCAAGTCGACGAACGGACCAACACGCTTTTCTTCCGCGAGACGCGCAGCAATATCGACAATATTCGCAAGCTTCTGGCCCAGGTCGATCGGCCCACAAAGCAGGTCATGATTGAGGCGCGGTTGGTGGAGGTGACCGCTAACCCAAGGCAAGCTTATGGAATCAACTGGGCCGGAGTGGTTGGATCAGCCAGTGCCCCGCAGACGCTCAAGTTCGCTGGCAGCCAACCGGCTAAACCTCCAACTGTCAACCCCCTCACCGGCGAGCTAATACCTGGAGATCCGGCACAGGGGAAGTACGATCCACAAACGGGAAAACTGATTGGCGCCGATTTCTTCTTCGACAAATTTCTTAAGCCGATCGGAGAACAGTTTGCCATTCTTTCCGCCCCCCAAATGTCTGTCACGATGGCACTCCTGAACGAGGACTCCGACGCGGAGTTTCTGGCGAATCCACGCGTGGTAACTGCGGACAATATGCAGGCCAAGATCGAAATCATTCGAAATCAGCCGGTGCCCAAACTCAACTTCAACGAACAGACCGCCACGGCCGAATTCAGCGGTTTTGACGAGAAGAAATTTGGAAATACCCTGATCGTGACTCCTTCGGTTAACAAAGACGACTTCATCACATTAAAAGTTAAGCCGGAAATCAGTAACAAGGTGGGCGACCTGCCGTTCTTCCCTCCGGGCGCCACCCAACCGGTCCTGAGCCCAATCATCGACACGCGCTCGCTTGACTCAAACGTCTTGATCAAGAGCGGCGATACCCTCGCGATTGGCGGCCTTCTCCAAGATGAAGTCACAAAATCCCGCACCAAGGTCCCGATCATGGGCGACATACCGGTCTTGGGCTATTTGTTTCAGAGCAAAGCCAATGTCCGGACAAAGCGGAACCTGCTGGTATTCGTGACGCCGACAATCATCGATCAACATTATGGCACCGGCTTGGAAGACCAGGTGAGCGGTGTCCATCATACCGGCGAGGAATACGCGGACCCCAACGGTTGGAGAAATAACGCCAAGGGCGCGGTAAGGCTGGTGCCTACCTCGAATCGCCAGAATGCCGCGGATTACCCGAAACCGGGCATTCCGCCGGCTCCGGCGAAGCGTTCTACCACCTCAAGGGTTACGGAGGACAAGGTGCAATTCATGAGCACGGCGAGCGATCGCGGCTACTAAGAAATTTTAGAATGTGGGGTTGAGAGGGGGCGGATTCTCGCAAGAGGTCCGCCCTCTTTGTCTTTCTGGGGCTAACTTGTGAGATATCGGCTCAGGCGAGCGCGCAATTCGGTGCGTGCGCGAAAGAGGAGGCTTTTCACGGCGGGAACCGATTGATCCAGGATCTCCGCGATTTCCTCGTAGCTCAGCTCGTCGTAGCGCCGCAGCACCACCGCCATTCGCTGCGTTTCGGGTAACCGCGCGATAGCGGCTTCGACCGCCTCTTGCAATTCCTGCTCAAGCAACGCGGCATCTGGCGCGATTGCGCGCTCGTCCCGGATCGGCCGCTCCGACTCCTCTGTTTCGGGCTGGAGCGAAGTCTGGGCATGGCGAGAGCGGCGGCGCAGTTCGTTGAAGACGAGATTGCGGGTGATCTTCAGCAACCAGGTCGTGAACTTTGCCCGCGGCACATACCGTTTGGCACTCCTCCAAACCCGGACAAAGACCTGCTGGGAGATGTCTTCGACCTCGGAATTGTTCCCCAGCATCCGGGCGACAGTTCCCACCACAAGCCGCTGATGGCGTTCCACCAGTTCCTCGAAGGCGGCGGTATCCCCGGCGCTCACGAGCAGCATCAACCGGACGTCTTCGGCATTCTCGTCTGAGGCTCCCGCGGGGTTCGGTTCGTTGCGGGACATGGTGAGAGTAGACGCGTCGGCCAGAGCTACCGTTTCAGAATTAACCCGGCAATACCGGAAAGGTTTCGTCCGATTGCCCGCGGTGAGTGCCTGGGTGCTTTCGTTTGCAACCGGCCCGGAGTATGTGCATCATGAGTTCGAAAATCCGCAGTCGCGCCAGATATCTCGATGAATCTATCTCTTATTCCTGCCGACCTTCAACCGATTGCCGAGAAGGTCGAAAGCCGGCAGCGCATTTCGGAGGCGGAAGCACTACAGCTCTACCGTTCCAAGGATCTAAATGCCCTCGGGGTCATGGCCAGTGCGGTCCGCGAACAGAAGAACGGGAACGTCGCGACCTACATTCTGAATCGTTACATTAATTATTCGAACGTCTGCATTCTCTCCTGCCAGTTTTGCGCTTTTGCGGCCAAAAAGCGAGATGCCCACGCTTTCGAGCGCGCGATCGACGACATTATCGGCGTAGTGCAGGAGTCACTGGCCCTGGGGATTACGGAGGTCCATATGGTGGGAGGCCTCCACCCAACATTGAAAAAGGATTGGTATCTCGAGCTGTTGCAACGGCTGCGCGCGCTCGATCCGAACCTGATCATCAAGGCCTTCACCGCCATTGAGATCCGGCATTTGGCCCATCGAATCTTCAAGCTTCCCATCCCAGAGACGCTCGCAATTTTGCGCGGCGCTGGTCTCGGTGCCCTCACCGGTGGCGGGGCGGAGATTTTCGATGCCGGCGTGCGGGACGAGCTCTGCCGCGGAAAGGAAAGCGCGGAGGAATGGCTCGAAGTCCACCGAACCTGGCACCAGATGGGGGGCCGGAGCACCTGCACGATGCTTTATGGCCACATCGAGACGCTGGAACAACGCGTGGACCACCTTCGTCAACTGCGCGAACTGCAGGACGATACAGGCGGCTTCACGGCTTTCGTGCCATTCGCTTTCGAACCGCAGACAACCATCCTTGCTCACGTCAAACCGGCGTCCGCGGTGGAACAACTTCGCAACCTGGCGGTGAGCCGCATTTATCTCGACAATTTCGACCATCTGACCGCGTACTGGGTCTCGATGGGATTGCCGCTGGCGCAGGTTTCTCTCAGCTTCGGAGTGGACGATTTGCACGGCACGATCATGGAAGAAAAAATCTTTCACATGGCGGGTGCGAAGACTCCACAGGAACAAACGGTCAAGACGCTGGAAGACGTCATTCGCGAGGCCGGCCGGGAACCGATGCAGCGGGACAGCTATTACCGCCATCTACCGCAGCCTCCTTCCGCTCCGACGGCGCCCGAGCCCGAACTTGTTTGCGTTTAACGCGTGTCTGCCGCCAGCCTGATCCGCATCGGGTGCGTTAAGTATCTCAACGCGCAGCCACTCATCTACGGATGGCCGGATAAAGTCGTCTTCGACCATCCGACGAAACTTTGCCAACAATTGGCTGAAGGCGAACTCGACGTCGCGCTTGTCTCAAGTTTCGAATTTCTTCGGAACCCGATCTATGTCCTGGTGGATGGGATTTGCGTCTCCTCACATGGGCCGGTCTATAGCGTCTTTCTCGCCTACAGCGGCGAACTGACGGAAATCCAGGAAATCGAAGTCGACCCGGCGTCGCAGACTTCCGTCAACCTACTGCGTTGCCTGTTGGCCGAAGCCGGATTAACGCCGCGATTGGTGGCTCGGACGCCGCTCATTCAGAGAGCCGTTACGCCGCGACTGGCCAAGTTCTTTATCGGCGATCAAGCCATCCGTTTTCGCGAGCGCAGTGCGGGGGCGTTGCGCTTCTGGGATCTCGGAGAAGCTTGGGAAAAGCTCACCCATCTTCCATTTGTGTATGCGCTCTGGCTCATTCGCCCCGAGATTCCTAACCCAAAGCCCATCGCCGACCATCTGCGGGCGCATCGCGACAACAACGTGCGGGACCTTGATTTGGTCATTACCGCGCAAAAGGAATTTAGCCCGCAATTTTGCGAATATTATCTCCGCGAATGTCTGGGGTATCACTTCGGAAAGCCTGAAAGGGAGGGGTTGTCGATGTTCCGAAAGCTATGCGAAAAACAGGGCATTCTGCTGCCCGATTCGAGTTTGGTCCTGTGATGATCGTGCCGAAGGCTGGCCGGGACTGAGCGGCTTGCTCACTGGAATTTGAGCGTATTGCCGAAATAGTCTGTCCTGTGGAAAAACGTTGGATTATCGCTCCGGTCGAGAAGTTGCCGGATCACGCCATTCGCTGGACGGATGTTTGCGACATGCCCTGCATTCTCGCTTTGCTGAAACGAAAAGGCTTTGTGACCATGGAAGAAGTGACAGCTTTCCTTCAACCACGGCTCGGTTCGTTGCGCGATCCATTTCTGCTTCCGAACATGACAGCTGCTGTGGCGCGCATTCTCCGCGCTATAGATGATCGCGAACGCGTGGTGCTTTTCGGCGACTACGACGTCGACGGGGTGACTTCACTAGCGCTGCTCGCGGAAATGCTCCGAAGCTATGGCGCGGCGCCAGAATTATTCCTGCCCCTGCGGATGGAGGAGGGATATGGTCTGAGCCGGGAGAGCGTCGATCGTTGTCTCGAACAACATCGGCCCCAGCTTCTCATCGCCGTTGATTGCGGCACATCGTCGATCGATGAGATCGCCGAACTGAAACGTCGGGGGGTGGATGTCATTGTGCTCGATCATCACGAGCCGAAGTCCGCCTTGCCCGATTGCGTTGCGGTCGTGAATCCAAAAGCGGAGGCGACCTGCGTGTTTCAATACCTGTGCAGTGTCGGGATCGTCTTCAAACTTTGCCACGCGTTGCTTAAGACGCGCCCGACGAATTTCGATTTGAAGGCCAACCTGGACCTCGTCGCGCTAGGGACCGTTGCGGACATCGTTCCCTTGGAAAATGAAAATCGCATCTTCGTCCGGAGAGGAATGATCGAGATGGCGAAAACACAACGTCCGGGCCTGCGAAAACTGATCGAGGTCGCGGCAGTGCGTTCACCCATCGCGGCCGAGGATATCGCTTTTCGTCTCGGCCCGCGCCTCAATGCCGCGGGACGGTTAGCCACAGCAGAGAGCGCGCTGCAACTTCTGCTTACGAAAGACGAAGCAGAAGCCAAGGTCCTCGCGCAATTACTCGATGCTCAAAATCGCGACAGGCAAGGCGTCGAGAAAAAGATTTTCGGCGAGGCGGAAGAGGAGCTGTCGAAAAACGTCGATCCGGCAACGGCCATCGTCCTGGGAGCGCGCGATTGGCATCCCGGCGTCCTCGGGATTGTCGCCTCACGCCTGACGCGAAAATATCATCGACCGACGATCGTCGTCGGTTTTGAGGCTGACGGCTTGGGGAAGGGGAGCGGCCGGAGCATCAAAGGCCTTTCGCTGGTCGAGGCGCTCGGTCGTTGCGAGAAATGGCTTGAAAAATTCGGTGGCCACGAAATGGCGGCCGGATTGACAATGCGGGAGGAGAACTTCCCGGCGTTTGCGGAGGCCTTTCGCCAGGCGGCGCGCGAGCTTCTTTCAGCGGAAGCGTTCGAGCCGCGCCTCCATCTCGATCACGAACTTGGCTTTTCGGAGCTGAACGGTGACTTGCTGCGATGGCATCAGGCGCTTCAGCCCTTCGGCAATGGCAATCTGCAACCAATGTTTCTCGCGCGCGGGGTGGAGCCCGCCGTCGCGCCACAGGTCCTGAAGGAAAAACATCTGGTTCTTCGCCTGCGCCAGAAGAATCATTTTCGGCGCGCAATTTTTTTTGATGGCGCTTCTTCCCCTTTGCCCCCCGCGCCATGGGACATGGCTTTCCGTCTGAGCGCGGACGAGTATGAAGGGGAAACGCGATTACAGATTCAGGTTGAGGCGCTGCGCGCATCAGCGCCGATCGAATGATTTCTCTGTCGCAACCTCTGGCCGAACTGGACTGGATTCCGCGCGCGAAACTGACTGCGCTGCGCCGTCTGGAGATCGAAACTGCTGAGGATCTCCTGACCCATTTTCCGCGTCGCTACGAGGATCGCTCCGAGTTTGCCCCGTTTCCGCGCGAGGAAAGTGAGCTGCCAATTCTTCTTTGCGGCGAAGTCGTCAATACACGCCTGGTCCGGTTCGGCGGTTGGAAGAAGATTTTCGAGGCGACGTTGCAAGATGCGAATTCGAATGCGCTGAGCCAGCCGTTGGTTCTCCGCTGGTTCAATCTGCATTACGTGCAAAAAATGATCGCTACCGGCCAGCGACTGGTGGTCTTCGGAAAACCAAGGTTGCGGGGAAAGCGGCTCTGCATGGAGCATCCGGAATTCGAAGTGATCGAAAACGACGACGACATTTCAGTGCACTTCCGCCGGATCACTCCGATCTATCCGGCAACGGAAGGACTTCCCCAGCGCGTCTTTCGGAGTTTGATTTATCGCGTGCTGGAGGAGCTCGCGCTCGATTCAGTGCCCACGCTGTTGCCGAAAGGGGTGAATCTCGGAACGCGCGAGCACGCGTTGCACGAAATCCATTTTCCGACCAGTCAGGCGGAGCGCGAGGCTGCCCGCCAACACCTTGTTTTCGCTGAATTCTTCGGCATGCAGATGCTGATCGCTTCGCGGCGGTCGGCTGCTTCTTCGCGGAGTGGGCAGGCCCATTGCGGCCCGGGAGAGCTGCTTGAGAAATTCCGGCGTGGGTTAGCGTTCGATTTAACGGATGCGCAAGCCCGCGTGATCGAGGAATTGCGCCGCGATCTGGCCAGCCGGCACCCGATGAATCGCTTGCTCCAGGGTGACGTGGGGTCCGGAAAGACCGTGGTGGCGATCGCGGCCATGCTACTCGCCGTCGAGGCAGGCTTCCAGAGCGCCCTCATGGCGCCGACCCAGATTTTGGCCGAACAGCATTACGCCGTTCTGTGCCGCTGGCTCGAACCGTTAGGCGTCCGACTGGCGTTGCGGACGGCTACACGCCAGGAAGAAAGCGGTGCGCTGCCGTTGTTTGATCAATCACTGAAACGGAAGCCGCGGAGCGCGGTCTCCCAGCTTGCCGTATCCGGCAGCCGGTCGGACACGGCGCACATCGTCATCGGAACGCATGCGTTGCTTTACGAGGGCGTTTCATTTGAAAATCTGGGCCTCGTCGTCATCGATGAGCAGCACAAATTTGGCGTGTCGCAGCGAGCCAGGCTAACGGCGCGGGAGCCGGCGCCCGATGTTCTCGTCATGACGGCCACGCCGATTCCCCGCACGCTCACCATGACCGTTTACGGCGATCTCGACGTGTCGATCATCGATGAGATGCCGTCGAATCGCGGGAAGATTGTCACGGCGGTACGGGATCCGTCGAAACTCGGCGAGGTGCTTTCTTTCATGCGCGAACGGCTCGAGGCCGGGCGACAGGCCTATATTGTTTATCCCCTCATCGACGAAAGTGAAAAACTCGAATCCAAGGCGGCCGCGGCGGAGTTCGAAGCATGGCGGGAGCGGTTGCGCCCCTTTTCCTGTGAGCTGTTGCACGGCCGGGTTCCGGGTCCCGAGAAACAGGCGGTGATGGAGCGGTTCCGGCGAGGACAAACCAGCGCGCTCATCGCCACGAGCGTCATCGAAGTGGGGGTCGACGTGCCCAACGCCACGATCATGTTAATCGAGAACGCGGAGCGTTTTGGGCTGGCCCAATTGCACCAACTCCGGGGCCGGATTGGCCGGGGGGAACACAAGTCGTATTGCATCCTCCTGAGCGCGGAAAAATCGCCCGAGACGGTGGCGAAACTTGCGGTTCTTGAGAAAACTAGCGACGGATTTCAAGTGGCGGAAGCGGACTGGGATATGCGCGGGCCCGGCGATCTCCTGGGGACGGCCCAGAGTGGTCTGCCTGAATTGAAGCTGGGCAACCTGAAGACAGACTCGCAAATCATGAGGCAGGCGCGGGCTGCTGCCGTCGCGATTTTGGAAAAGGATCCGGGGCTTGAGGCGCCGGACAATCAACGTTTTCGAAGATTGATTGTCGAAGAACGGGGACGTACCTTCTCAAACGTTAGCTAATGAAAAACATACTCAAATTTCTTCTTTTCGTATTACTCGTTAGTGCCGCTATCTCCGCGCTCTATGATTACCGTTTCAAGCACGGCGGTTTGACGCTCCTGGCGCAAGCAGGCGCGGACAAATACACGCTGTCCACCGCGCCCAGCGTCGATCCGAAAGAGGTCATGGGCCTGGAAAACCTGAACAAGGAGCGGCGCACGCTGGTCAACGCCATCCTTCCGGCAGTAGTCAGCATCAAGACATCCAAGAAAGTGGTGAGCCGGCGGACGTACGGACTCGATCCGTCCGAGTTTTATAACCGCAACCCGCGCCAATTCCGAAATCCAAACGAAGAGGAGATGGTCCAGAACTCCCTGGGCTCAGGGGTTATCGTTTCCGCGGAAGGGCATATCATCACGAACAATCACGTGATCGAGCAGGTGGACCAGATCGAAGTGCAATTGAGTGATGGCCGGTCGAAAAAGGCGCGGCTGGTGGGTGCGGATGCAACAGTTGATCTCGCGGTTTTGAAAATCGACGAGCCCGGCCTGAGGGCGCTCAAGTTTGGCGATTCGGATGCCATGCAAACCGGCGATTTCGTTCTCGCCATCGGCAATCCGTTTGGATTCGAGGAAACGGTCACAGATGGAATCATTAGCTCGAAGGGGCGTCCGAATCGTCTCGATGGTTTCGGCGATTATTTACAGACCAACGCCGCGATCAACCCCGGGAATAGCGGTGGACCGTTGGTAAATCTCCGAGGGGAGATCATAGGGATCAATACCGCGATCATTTCGAAGAGCGGCAGCTCCGCGGGGATTGGCTTTGCCATTCCTTCGAATTCCGTTCGCGTGGCCTTGGAAAGCTTGCTCAAGAACGGGCGCATTATCCGGGGGTACCTCGGCATTCTGTCACGGAATGTGGGGCCGGGTGTCAGCGGGACTGCGGGAGTGATCGTGGATGACATCATTCCGGATTCGCCGGCCTCAGAAGCGGGAATGAAAAAGGGCGATGTGATTCGGAAGCTCGATGGCCACGAAGTGAGAACCTTCAATGAACTGAAGACTCTGGTGACGCAGGTCGAACTAAACAAGAAGGTGGAAATCGAAGTGGAACGCGGTGGCAAGCCCCTCAAGTTGACGGCGGCAATCAAGGAACAGCCGGTGGATTACAAGACCACGCGCGTCAATCCTCGCGAATCGCCGGCTCCTCCTCGGCGGCAGACTCCGAATGAGCCTGACGATCAATCGGATGACGCGGACGACGCAGGTGCTCTGGCCTCGATCGAAGTCGGCGAACTCACTCAGGATATGGCGCGTCGCCTCGATCTCCCGCGAGGGGTGAAAGGCGTGATGGTAACAAAAGTTAGCGACGACGAAAGCGAACTGCGCACCGGAGACGTGATCGAAGAGGTTAATCAACAAGCGGTCACGTCGGTAGCCGAATACAAGAGGGTCGTCAGCTCAATCGACCCCAACGAGACCCAGGTGCTCTCGGTTTGCCGGCATCGCACCCGTTCGTTCGTCGTGTTGCGTCCCAAGTAGCCAGGGGCGGCACCTGCCTCGGCTCCCGGTGGCCGCCGCCGAGGAAGCACGGGCCGGTCACCTGGACTTCGATTCAGAGCGGAGGTGAATAATCGCCGCAGCGCGGCGGTCTAACCTCTCAATAATGCTCAACTTATGAAACGAATACTTCTTGCGGTAATGATGTTGGTCCTGGTTCTGCCGGCCTTGCGTCAGGCGGAAGCAAGGGTCGATGTCTCGATTGATTTCTTTTACGATAACATCGGATCGGACGGTAACTGGGTCGAGGTGGCCGATTACGGCTATTGCTGGCAGCCAAGCATAGCGGTGAGCAATACCAAGTGGCGACCTTACTCGGACGGCTATTGGGCCTATACCGATGTGGGTTGGACGTGGGTATCCTACGAGGATTTCGGATGGGCCACGTATCACTACGGGCGCTGGACGCGGCTGCGCGATCGAGGCTGGTTCTGGGTGCCGGGTCGCGAATGGGGACCGGCCTGGGTTTCCTGGCGCACGGGCGGCGACTACGTCGGTTGGGCGCCGCTACCTCCGCGCGGTCGGGACGACATCGATTATGATGAACGTCCGATCAGCGGGCAGGTGGATGTGGAGTTCGATATCGGACCCGATTATTACAACTTCGTCGACGTGCGCTACATCGGGGAGCCGGTCCTGCGTGAACGGATTGTTCAACCGAGCCTGAACATCACTTATATCTCCCACACCGTGAACGTGACCAACATCACCTATACCAACTCGGTGGTCTACAATCACGGGCCCGATTACGACATGCTGAGTCGCTATTCCACGAGACCAATTCGGCGAATGACGCTGGAGCGCGACAGCAATGTCGAGCTAAGCGTGGCTGCTCAATCGAGAGGTTTGACCAGAGTTCAGGGCGACAAATTGATCGTCGCCGCGCCGCTCAAGTTTGAGAAACCTCCAAAACCGGTTGCCCCCAAAATGGTGAAGGAGAAAATCGACCAGCCAACGGTTGAGCACGGCTGGAATGGGGATCCGAAGGCACAAGCGGATTTGAAGCAAAAGATGAAGAGCGAGGATCCCAACAATGTTCCTCCGCCAAGCATCAAGCCTAATGAAAATGCGCCGGCCGCCCAGAGTCCCGGGCCCGGAGCGGTTGCCCCGGCAACCATGCCCGCTGCGGGTGCCACCCCGGCGATGAATCCTGACCAGGGCAAGGGTAACGATAAGCGTACGGAGAACGCTTCCCCGGTGCCGGTTGCCCCAGGAACGACTCCTCCCGCAAAATCGAAGAATGAGCAGGGTGACAAACGGGCGGCGAGTCCACCGATAACTGCTCCGGGCAACACCTCGGCGCCGACCCCCGCGAAGCCGAGCGATCATCAGCGAACAAAACCATCGAGCTTGGCTACGTCGCCGGACGGCACGCCCTTCCGCGGGCCGGAGAAGCATGATCAGAAGCAGACAGAAAAGGCTCCTGACATGATGCCTCCTACGCGCCAGCCCAACGAGCCGAAGACTGAGAAGGCGCCGCGGCAGCCGAAGAGTGAAGCTCCGGAAACCATGCCGCCGACGCGGCAACCGCCCGCGCCACCAACCGAAAAGGCGCCTCGAAAACCGAAGACCGAGCCTACGCTGGCGCCGCCTGATCGGCAGAGTCAGCCGGAGGCCCAGACCAAGCGGCCCGAGCCGCCGCCACAGCAAATGGCTCCTCCGAAGCGAGAAGCGCCTCCAGAGGCGCCGCATAAGCAGCCGCCTGCTGAAATGCCTCCAAAGCAGCGGACGGCGCCTCCTCCGGCCCCTCCAGCGAATGAACCGGCTAAAGCTGAAGCGCCCCACACCAAAGGCCCAGACAAGAACACGAAGGGGCCCGCTCCTTCGCCGGGGCCGTAACCAGCACCTGATTTGGGTTCAAACGGCCTCGAATCATCTCGGTGCCGTTTTGCTTTAGGGCCGCTTTGTTGGGTCGCCGGCGATCGTTGTGGGGGCTCCCAGCGCGCTAGAGCAATTCTGCGATTTGAACGGCGTTCAGAGCCGCGCCTTTAAGCAGTTGATCGCCAGAGACCCAGAAAGAGAGGCCATTCTCAAGGGCGCAATCCAAGCGGACGCGTCCGACCTCGCAATTATCCTTGCCTGCCGTAAAAAGAGGCATGGGGTAGCGGCTTTTTTGCGGCTCGTCGACCAGCTCAAGTCCCGGTGCCTTCGCCAATATCTCATGCGCCTCCGCCACGGAAACAGGGCGCTCGAATTCAGCGCTGACCGCGACGGAATGGGCGCGGTAGACAGGGACTCGAACGCACGTAACCGAAGCGCGAAAGCCTGGGAGATGCATGATCCGCTGCCCTTCGTTCTGCATCTTCATTTCTTCCTTGGTATAGCCGCTCGATAGAAAGGAATCGACCTGCGGAAGAACATTGAACGCGATCGGATGGGGATAGACTTCGGCCACCGGAGCTTGCTTCGTCGCCGCCGCTTCAACTTGGGCTCGCAATTCGTGGATCGCGCGTGCGCCGCTCCCGGAGACAGCTTGATAGCTCGCGGCAAAAACCCGCCGGACCCCGAACGCCC
>QHMY01000162.1 GCA_003218305.1 Verrucomicrobiota bacterium | reverse complement strand
CGTAGACGCCTGACGTATCGCGGAAGCGCTCGAACGCTTGCGGGGTCCCTCGTCGTCTTCGCGACTCGGGATGACAACGTCCTTTTCCGTGCCCCACTTGTCCCACGCGTTTCTATTGCCCCTCGCTTGAAGATCGCGGAGTATCGCTCGCCGCATGCTTGCCCATTACCTTCACAATCTCGATCCGTTCATTTTCAGACTTTGGGGCAACGTCGGCCCCCGTTGGTACGGCCTGGCCTATGTCCTCGCCTTCATTTGCGGCTACGCCTTGCTGGTCCGTTTCTCGAAGCGTGGTTACCTCGATCTCACCCAGGCCGCGGTCGGCGACTTCATAACGTGGACGGCGCTTTTCGGAGTGATGATTGGCGGCCGGCTTGGCTACGTCTTTTTTTACCGGCCCGACATGCTGAGCGAACCGCTTTCCATCCTGCGCGTCTGGGAGGGTGGCATGTCGAGTCACGGAGGAATCCTTGGAGTCGTCCTGTTTTCGCTCTATTACGCGCGACGGCACAAGCTGACGTGGACGAATCTCGGCGACAATCTGGTGGTCGCGGTGCCCATTGGTTTGTTTCTGGGTCGCTGCGCCAATTTCATCAATGGCGAATTATATGGCCGCGTCGCAAATCTCCCCTGGGCAGTGCAGTTTCCGAAAGAACTGCTCGAGTCGACGAATGGGGCCGAAGCGGAGCGCGCCCTCGCCGCTTGCCGCCAGATCGATCCGTCGCTCAGTACCGTCGAGGCGATTATTGAGTCGGTGCGAACGAATCCGCAGGTCGTCGAGACTTTGCGCGGGATCCTGACGCCGCGCCATCCTTCGCAGCTTTACGAAGCCTTTCTTGAGGGCGTCGTCCTCTTCGTCATCCTCTGGTTCGTCCGGACTCGCGCGCGAACGCCGAACGGTTTCCTGACCGGGTTGTTCATGATCTGCTACGCGGTTTTCCGGATCGTCGTGGAATATTTTCGAGAACCGGACGCACCTTTGGTGGGCATGTTCACGCGAGGCCAGTTTTTCTCCTTCTTTGTCGTGGCTCTGGGCGTTGGCTTCATCGTAATGGCCAAACGGCGCCCGACTTATCCGCGAAAGCTGGCCAAGTGAGTATCTCGGCGCTTTTCCTTTTGGGGAAAGTCCGGTAATACTTCAGGCACGTTGGCGCCCATGCTACTTCCGAAGATTCTCGCGGCCGGCGGTCTGCTTTTCGCGTTCGAGCATTCGACTCTGGCCGGCAAGATCGTTCTGGCTCTGCTTGCCATCGTCTCGGTTTTCAGCTGGTCGATCATGATCACCAAGCTGCGGGTCATTCAGTTCGCGGGAAAACAGAACGCACTTTTTCGCGCGGCCTTCCGGAAAGACCGGCAACCCCTGCGCTTGTTTGAAAGTCACGCGCGATTTCCCGGCGCGCCCCTCGCCAATGTTTACCGGGCGGGCTGCGAGGAAATGACGTTTCAGTTGCTCGGTTCACCGGAAGTGGACGAAACCTTCCGGGCCCGACTGGGGATCGCCGAGAAAGTCACGCCGGCGCAAATGCACGCCGTGAATGCCGCGATGGAACGGGCGGTGGGCGAGACGGCACTAGGGCTGGAATCGCAGATGATTCTGCTCGCGACCGCCGTGAGCGGGGCGCCATTCCTGGGGCTGCTTGGAACCGTTTGGGGCGTGATGGACACGTTTACGGATGTGGCGGTGGCAGGCTCGCCGAATCTGGCGACGATGGCGCCCGGTGTTTCCGGCGCCTTGATCACCACCGTCATGGCCCTCTGCGTCGCGATCCCGGCGATGTTTGGCTACAACTTTCTCGTGACCAGCATTCGCGGGATGATTGTGGAGATGGACAACTTCGCCGCGGAGCTGGCGTCGGAGTTCGAGCACAAATACGTGGATCACAATGCGCGTGCTCCGGAGTACCGGCGATGAGACGATATTCCCAACGGCAAAGTCTCTCGACCCTTTCCGAGATCAACATCACGCCGCTGCTGGACCTCGCGTTTGTGCTCCTGATCATTTTCATGATCACAACGCCGCTCCTGGAAAATAGCGTGAGCCTGGTGATTCCCTCGAGCGGCGCGGCGAATGCACCGGTCAATTCCGCGCAGGTCCAGACCATCTCGATCGACCGCCAGGAGGCGATTAAGTTCAACAATGAACTGGTGGACACCCAGACGCTCGTCGCGCGACTCACGGAACTGAAGCGAACGAACCCGGACGTAGCGGTCGTGATTCGCCCCGATCGCGAACTGCCGGTGCAGAAGTTGATCGCCTTGATGGACGCGTTGCAGCGGGCGCAAATCACAAAGGTGGGGATCGCGACCAAGGCGGCGACGAAATAGGCGATGCCGCGAGACGCACGCTTTTGGCGCAACGTCACGATCATCGCGGTCGCGCACATCGCGCTGGTAATCGCGCTCGTTGGCTGGAGTCGGGAAACGAGGACGAACCAGCAAAGCATCGTCTGGCTGAGCAGCGAAGTAGCTGCGCACACGGAGCCGGCGGTTGAGACGACACCACCCGAAGCAGACGCGCCTCGCCCCAAACCAGAAGAAAACGAAGACCCGGCTGACCCGGCGTCGGCCAGGAGCGAGATTCAGCTTCCAATGCCTACGCCCACGCCGTCGCCCTCTCCCGTCCCGACTCCGCTTCCGAAACCGAGCATGACGCCTGTGCCGACAGCATCGGTGAGGCCGACGCCAAAGCCGTCCCCGAAGGCAACCCCGAAGAAGTCTGCTGAGCCAAAGACCACACCCAAGCCTTCGCCGAAAAAGAGCGCCACGCCGTCTGAGCAAAAGAAACCAACCGACGAAAAGAAGAAAGAGCCGACCAAAAGTCCGACAGCAGGCGCGGATGACGGGGATGGCCAGAAATCCGGCTCAACGGAACCCAGCGGAGCTGCTCGCGCCTCGGAATTTGCCTGGTACGGGAAGATGCTTTACGACCGGTTCTACAGCGAATGGATCCAGCCGACGACCAATGTCCCCGTCGGAGCCAAGATCTCGGTGCCCGTTCGAATTCGCATCGAAAGGGATGGCCGGATCTCGAAATTCACCATTGTGAGACCGTCGGGCAATGTGGTGGTGGATGAATCGGTCGCGGCGATTGCGAAGAAGGTGACCCAGGTTGATCCGCTGCCGAAGGGGTTGGGCGGCGCCTTTTACGAAGTGAACATCAACTTCGCGTTGAACCCGGAAAAGTAACGGGCACCAAGGTCATCCCGAGCGGAGCGAAGCGCAGTCGAGGGACCCCGTGGAACTCAATTCGACGTGCGAGGCCAAGTCACACGACGTGCGACGGGGTCCCTCGACTCCGCTTCGCTCCGCTCGGGATGACCAGCCTCCTACAGAAGCGCGAGAGATCTTCCTTCGCGATGCGCGACCTGGTCCATCAGGCATTGCCGCGGCGACTTATCCGGCCGCCAGCGCACGATCTTTGTGCCATGACGGAAACGCCCTCCGGTAAAATGATCGTAGGCGACTTCCACCACCGTCTTCGGTTCCACTGGTTCCCACTCAGCGCTTCGCTCCGTGCTCCAACGGCTCGGACCTCCCGGAGCGTTGCCAGTGAAGCCGGGTTTCTTTTTCAACGCTTCAAATTTTTTGGTGAGCGCTGGCCGATCGCTCGCCTTGAACGCCGACGTGAACCCAACATGATGCAGCAGACCGTCATCGTCGTACAAGCCGAGGAGAAGCGAGCCGATCATGCGCGAGCCGGTGGCATAACGGAAACCGCCCACGACGCAATCGGCGCTTCGAATCTGTTTCACTTTCACCATGGCGCTCCGCTCTCCGGCTGCGTAGGGCGCGTCGATTTGCTTGGCCATGATTCCGTCGAGATCCCCTCCGACTTTCTCGAACCATTTTTTTGCGATGGTGAGTTTGGTCGTTGCGGGAGACAAACGCAGCCTGCCTTTGGCCTTAAAGTTTTCCCGGGCGAAGGCCTCAAGTTTCTTGCGACGCTCGCGCAACGGGGACGCGAGTAACGATCTGCCGTCCTGGTCCGCCAGCAGGTCGAACACGATCAGCAGAGCCGGATGCTCGGCGGCGAGTTTTTGCACGCGACTCGCGGCGGGATGCAGTCGCAATTGCAATTCATCGAAGGAAAGCGCGCGGCCGACCGGAATGACTAGCTCTCCATCCAGGACAAAGCGTTTTGCCTTCAGAACCTGAAGTTGCGCTACCACATCGGGAAAGTAACGCGCCAGGGGTTGGCCCGCTTTCGATTGCAGGAACACATCTTTGCCCTCACGAAAGGCAAGGCAGCGGAAGCCGTCCCATTTCGGCTCGTATTGCCAGTCGTCGCCGATCGGAATCTCATCGACGGAGCGCGCCTCCATCGGCGGCAGCGGAGTTTTTAGTGGAAGCGGCATGGGATTATCCTGAGCGAGGAACTTGTCATCCTGAGGCTGGCGCAGCGCGCCGAAGGACCTCGCAACTGCAAATTACGGGACCGCGTGATCCGCAGCGCAAATGGCAGATGCGAGGTCCCTCGTCGTCTTCGCGACTCGGGATGACACATGTGAGGCGGCGCGCAAGACTTCATCATTTCGAATATCTTCGTGGCTCCAGTTTGGCTGGACGCTTTCCCTTTCGGATCGCGCCTGCCACTGAGATGTAGGGCAATTCGTTACGATCCACCGCGCAGCGGAGCAAGAGCCCGCCCCGGCTCATGTCGCCGCGCCCGACAAAATCCGCCGGAAAACGCAGCCGTTTCCCGAGGTGCGTGAGGAGAACGTCGACATATTTTCCCGTAGCCACGCTTCCGAGCAGGATCACCTCGCAATCCGCCGTCAGTTTTTTAGCGAGCCTCTTTACGTCGCGTTCGAGAGGGTCCCGGTAGCGGGGATCGTTCTCGTCGATCTCCACCGTGCCGAAGTCGCGCAGATCTTCGATCCCGATCGGCGTGGTGGCTGGCACAAGGCCACGATTTGGCGTGATGACGAGGACGCCTGATGTTCGCGGGGCGGGCTGCGCGAAAACGTTCGCATAAGCAAGTTTCCCACGAAAATAGAGTCCGCTGAGGAAAGCAAAGACTTCGCCCAGGGTCGGACGATCCGGGCTGCGCAGACGGCGCGCCAGCTCGAATTGTGCTCGTTCGCTCATGATCATTCGGGCGCGCTGTCCGCCCGCATAAGCAGGCGACAAAAGAAAAATTCGGCTCATCCAGGAACCCGGCGGAAGTATCCTTACCGATTGGGCGCGAGATCTCCCGGCGTTGGCACGAGGCGGGAGGCTGGAGACTCGAGTTTGCGCGCGCGAATTCGGTTCGCTTGCAATTCAGGCAAGTGCCGCTCCGACCATCGGCAAAGTCCATTCAACGGATCGATCAAGGTGCGTCCGAGGCGAGTGAGAGAGTATTCGACCTTGGGCGGAACGACGGGATGGACCTTGCGCAGAACGAGGCCGTCACGCTCCAGGCTGCGAAGTGTTTGAGTGAGCATCTTTTGCGAAATCCCGCCGATCGCCCGCTGTAAGGCCGCATAGCGTAGCGTTCCGTTGGCGAGGACCTGGA
>QHMY01000161.1 GCA_003218305.1 Verrucomicrobiota bacterium | reverse complement strand
CATGGTCCAGATCGCCGACATCGTCGGCGTGCATGAGACGACGGTGAGCCGCGCCATCTCCGGGAAATACATGTCCACGCCCCAGGGTGTCTTCGAGATGAAATATTTCTTCACGCCCGG
The DNA here is from genome assembly GCA_003218305.1 of Verrucomicrobiota bacterium. Taxonomy (GTDB): domain Bacteria; phylum Verrucomicrobiota; class Verrucomicrobiia; order Chthoniobacterales; family UBA10450; genus AV80. The sequence continues at coordinate 5,441 of QHMY01000161.1, read as the reverse complement.
TTACCAGACTTCCAGCGGCGAATCGATGAGCAACACCAGTGTGAAGGAAGCGATCCTGGACCTGGTTAAGAATGAGAACTCTTCCTCACCGCTCAGCGACAAGGAAATTGTCGAGATCCTGAGCGAACGCGGCATTCCCATCGCTCGCCGCACCGTCGCGAAGTACCGCACCGAGTTGAACATCCTGCCGAGCAATATGCGGCGGAAATACTAGTTCGCGTTTCTTCATGAACGCATCGCTCCGCGCCGCCGTGATCGCCGAATGGCGTGGGCTTCCGGCGAACAAAATGCGCCCCGACCGCTGGCAGGCGCCGGGCGACCTTCTCCCGAAGCTCATGCAGCAGCTCGGATTGAGCGACCGTTTGCGCGAGACGGAAGTTATTGACGCCTGGAAAACCATTGTCGGGGAGTTTATCGCCGCTCATTCCGCGCCGGTCAGCTTGCGCGCCGGAGTTCTCTCCGTGCGGGTGCTGCAACCGGCTTTGCATTACCAGTTCGAGCAAATCTCCAAGGCCGAAATCCTGCGCAAATTGAAACAGCGTTTCGGCGCGAAGATCATCCGCGAAATTCGTTTCCGCGTCGGCTAGCTTTTCGTTTCCGGTCTGATGCTGATCCGGCAAATCTTCATCTCGCCCGGCCACAACTTCGTCGGTCATCACGGACGGCCGCCAGGCGACTTTCCTCTCGTCGAAGTGCCGAACGTGGAATGCGTGGCCGGCCAAGGCCTGCGCGGCGACCGTTATTTTGATTTCCGCGAAAACTACAAAGGTCAGATCACATTTTTGTCGACCGAAGTGTTTGAAAAACTCTGCACGAACTTCGGAATCAAGGACAAGCCGGCTGGGGTGCTTCGCCGCAATATCATCGTCTCCGGAATCGATGTTCTTTCGCTCATCGGCCAGACGTTTGAGATTCAGGGTGTCAGATTCCTCGGAACGCAACATTGCGCGCCGTGCGAATGGATGAACGTCGCCATTGCGCCAGGGGCCAAGGAATTTCTCAAGGAGAACGCCGGCCTCCGCGCCCAGATTTTGAGCGACGGGAAACTCACCCTCGGCGACGCACGGTTGCGGATCCTGTCAGAACCGCTTCAAACGTGATCGCCGGAATGTTTGTGCCGGCCTTTGAAGGTGAGCTCGGCGACGCCTGATTTGTCGAGTTCGCCCAATCCCTCGGCAACCATGCTGTCGAACTGTTCCCTGGTCGCGCGCGCCAGCGGAACGTCGAGGCCAATTTCCCTCGCCAGCTGAAGGGCAATACCGCTGTCCTTGGCCGCATGCGCGGCTGAAAAGAAACAGGCGTGATCCCGGTTCTGCATATCCTCGCCGTCCGTTTGCAGGACACGCGAGGCGGCGCCGGTCTGCGAAAACACCTCGCGCAACATAGTGAGATCGAGTCCGAGGGCGTCACCCAGGCCCAGCCCTTCCGCGAGGCCCGCGGTATTGATGTTCATCACCATGTTGACGAGCGCTTTCACCTTCGCCGCCTCGCCCGACTTGCCGACGTAGCGCAGCGATGCGCTCAATTCTTTCAGAATCGGCTCGACCCGCTGGAAGTTTCCTTCGCGACCTCCGCACATCAGATAGAGCGAACCTTCGCGGGCCTGGGTGATGCTCGAAGCCATGCAGGCCTCCAGGGACGCCGCCCCAGCTGCTTCCGCCAGACGCTCTACTTCAACATGAATCGCCGGCGAGACCGTGGCGCAATTGATGAACAATTTCCCCTGCGCGTTGGACAGCAGGTTATCCGCGCCGGTGAAAATCTCTCGCATCGCTGCGTCATCAGTCACGATGGTAAAAACGACGTCGGCCCCGGCGGTCACGTCGCCCAGGGTCGGGCTGGCGGCGCAACCGAGCTCCTGCGCCAACGCCGTCGCCGCCGCCCGGTTCGCGTCAAAAACCGCTGTGACGTGAAACCCGCGATCCTTCAAACGACGCGCCATGTTTGCGCCCATCCTGCCAACGCCAACGAAACCGATATTCATGTTTGTCCCTCATTCTTGATAGGGCGACGCTCCGCGGAGCCGAAGCGTTCTCGGCTCGACAGAGTCTCGCCCTATCGATGCTCCGCAAAAAACGGATTGTCTCGCTTCTCCTTGCCCACAGTCGTGAGTGGTCCGTGCCCTGGGCAAACGATCGTGTCATCCGGCAGGGTTAGAATCTTGTCGCGGTTGTTTCGCAAGGCGTCCGCGTACGAAATATTCCCGCCACCCATCGAGCCGGCGAAAAGAGAGTCGCCCACGATCGCAACCGGACGGGAAAGTCCGGTGACTACAAACGTCATTCCGCCCGGTGAATGACCCGAAGTGAGGCGCGCCTCGATCTCCAAGGATCCCACCCGAAACCGTCTCCCCTCCTCTACCTCTTCCGCTCCCTCTGCCTCTTCCTGCCTTGAAATGTAAATGGGTGCATCCGTCGCTTTCTTCAGCCGACGCAAATCCGCAACGTGATCCGGGTGTGCGTGGGTGAGCAGAATCAGTTTTACCCTCACCTTCTCCTGCTCGATTCGTTGCAACATGCCCCCGCAATCCGCGCCCGTATCGAACGCCACAGCCTCCCGCGTGAAAGGATCCCAGACGAGATATGCATTCACCGTCATGTCGTGATAGGTCGTGTTGAATTGGGCGAGGCCCTCGATTTCACCAATCGGTTCCGGCTGCCAGTTCCCGGCCGCCAGCTCGCGGAGAGCGGCGGCGCTCAGTTGCAAGACAGGCGCGACCCGTTCGATCGCGCCATCGTCAAACTTTCCGTCGCGCAGCTGTCGGACCTTTTCCACCGCGACGCCAGCTTTCTCCGCGAGCTGGCTATCCGAGATCCCCAGCCCGCGCTGGGCCTTTCCGATAATGTCAGAAATGTTGTCTTCGAGCGGGATGGACATGAGATGGAGAGGCGTTTATGCCAGGCGCCTATTGTAGTTCAGGCACCTGGGCCAGTCGCCTCTACCTTCCGCAGTTCGCCAATCTGTCTCAACGCAATTTTCTCCAGGCGGAGGGCGATTTCCGAAACCGACCGTTCCACTCCGGTTTCCTTTTCGATTGAGGTCATGCGGACGTTGGCGATGCCGCAGGGCACGATCTGATCGAACGGCGCGAGATCACCGCAAACATTGAGGGCAAATCCGTGCATCGTAATCCAGTGCCGCACGCCCACACCGATTGAAGCGATTTTTCGATCTTCAACCCAAACACCCGTCAACGCCGGCCGCGCCGAGGCCGAGATTCCGGTCTCGGCCAGGGTCTCGATCAGCAACCCTTCCAACCAGCGCAAATAACGGTGGAGATCCTGACCGCATCGGCGCAGGTCGATGATTGGATAGCCCATCAATTGCCCGGGACCGTGATAAGTCGCCTGGCCCCCGCGATTGATCGGGAAAAGAGGATGCGGCAGATGCGCCGCGCCCCGCAGGCTGGATCGGTCCGGCGTGCGGCCAATAGTATAAACCGGTTCGTGCTCCAGCAGGAGCAGCTCGTCTCCTGGCGAGTCGTTTGCCCGTTTTTCCGCGACCAGCTTTTCCTGCAACGTCAGGGCATCTTCGAACTTAACCCGGCCCAGCCAACGCACGCGCAAATGAAGATCTGGAGAGCGGAGTTCCTGCGACGCCGACGCTCCGGGCTCGCAGGAGCTCACCCCTCCAACGGCAGGATCCCTCATATCTGCGCGCCACCCGGAACGCCCAGCCGGGCCGCTTCCTGCGAGCGCAAGTGGGTTAACCCGATCGCGAGCGCATCCGCGGCGTCGGCACCGGGGGTTTCGGTCAACCCCAACAGAGCGCGCACCATGAAGGCCACCTGGGTTTTGTCCGCCCCGCCCTGCCCTACCGTCGCCTGTTTGATTCGTTTCGGCGCGTATTCAAAAACCGGCAAGCCCCTCTCCGCCGCGGCGAGGATGGCCGCGCCGCGGGCGGCGCCGAGAAGAATCGCCGTCTTGTGACTTTGCACATAAATAACCGCCTCGAGCGCGCAGCAATCCGGCTCGTGGGTGTGGATCAATTCCGCCAGCCGATCCCGGATGGCGACCAGACACGAGGAGGAGCGAAGCGCCGTTGCATTATGAATGACGCCAGAATAGAGCGCGCGCGGCTTGCCTCCATTGGCATCGATTACCGCCACGCCGGTGTTCCGCAGAGACGCATCGATCGAGAGAACACGCATGGAGCTAACTGTTGGTTCGCATTCGCTTCAGATTAGGTTTCAGAATCCACCGTTCAAGGTGGAACTCGCGTGACGGGCTTTGGCAGATGCAGCTTCAAGGAGGAACGCTTTCCAAACCGCCCGTCTTTCCCATCGGCGGTTTGTAAACCGCCGCTCCTTGCGGCTTCCCAAGGCCCGGGCCAACCCGCTTCGAAATCAGCTGAAGCGAGGGGACGAAACCTCTTTCATTCTTCCCCTACTTTCCGGGGCTGAGTAGGCTTTGGCCCGCCTCTGCAAGGACGGTGTGACTGAACGTCTGTATGTCACGCCTTCGGGCGCTAACTATGCTCAAATTCTTCTGGCCGCTAATTCGCCCGTTCGCCTGGCTGGCACGGTTGTTGAGAATGATCGCTCGCACCCTCTTTGGCCAGCTCTCCTGGACCCCGCCGCCCTGGCTCCAACGTGGCTTCGTTCGGGTCCATCTCTATCGACGCGCGCACCCCATCCTGGTGGCCGGCGGAATTCTGCTCGTGTTCCTGCTCGCCAGCGGCTCGCTCTGGACGTGGCGCTGGTATCAACGCCAGCCGAAACCGCATCAAGTTTCAGCGACCGTCGCCTCCATTCCCATTACCCCGCTCGAGAAGGAACTGAAGTTTCCGCCCCTTTCGATCGAATTCACCGAGCCGGCCGCGCGGCTGGAGGACCTGAAGAACCCTTCGGTGCCCCATGTTCGGCTCGATCCGGCAACGCCCGGAACCTGGAAATGGGCCTCCGATCGCAAACTGGTTTTTACTCCCACTCAGGACTGGCCCGCCGACCGCAAGTTTCGCGTTATTTTTGACCGGGAGCTCTTCCCCTCGCACGTCCGGATGGACAAGTTCGAGTACGAAACGTCCACGCCTCCCTTCCGCGCGGAGATCCGGACGATGGTTATTTCTGAAGACGCCAAGGAACCAGGGGTTCAGCGCGTCATCGCCACCATTGAGTTGACCCACGCGGTAGACCCGGGCGAGCTCGAAAAGCACGCCACGGTCTCCATGATCGGGGGCTCAAATGTCTTCGGGCCGACCGACCCGGCTCCCCACTTCTCGATTGTTTACAGTCAGCACAACCGACTGGCCTATCTCCGCAGTTCGCCCATCGTGCTGCCCGCCACCGAGGACTGGATGCGGGTGGTGCTCGACAAGAGCCTGCGCACTGCGCAGGGCGGCGTGGAAACAAAGGATGCCGTCGAGCTAAAGATTGCGGTGCCTTCGAAGGAAACGGCCTTCCAGATCAAGTCGGTGGACGGCACCATCGTTCGCAACAAGGA
>QHMY01000160.1 GCA_003218305.1 Verrucomicrobiota bacterium | reverse complement strand
CACTTTTATCAGGAGGACAACAATTATGGATAAGGTTGTAGTCGAAAAGGAAGTTTTGGTGCCGGAGCAACGCGAGTCAGCGGCAAGCAATTTCTTTTGGGCCTTCGCGTTGGTGGCTATCGTTGCCATTGTTATCGGGGCACTGTATTACAGCGGCGCTCTGCGCCGGCTTACCTCGCCTCAGCAGCCGCAAAAGGTGAACGTCGAGGTCTCGAACCCGCCGGCACAGGCCCCTCCGGCGAGTAAGTAACACGAGTGAATAGTGGATATAAGCCCGCGGAGATCGCGGGCTTTATTATTTTATATGAGAGAACCACCCCGTCTGCCGAAACGGCAGTCACCCCTCCTGAGTAAGGAGGGGAGCTTATGAATTACCGGAGTGTAATCTTGAGGTTGAGAGAAAGGCCGTTTACGTTCGCGGGTGCTGTGTCGTTGCGGATGTATGCGACGTCGAGTTCGGTTCGCGGGTTGAGGCGGCGCGTTATCCCGAGGAAAAGCTCGTTGTTGTTGAAACGATCTGCGTGGAAGTCATAAAACGCTTCTTCGGAGAGAAAGGGCGAGAACAGTATCTTGCCGTTGTGCTTTACGGGAACGCTTATCTGGAGACGGGTGCGATAGACGCTGATGTCGTTCCGCCCCCGTCGAACGCGGTATTCGTAGAGGTTCCGGTCACGAAGCGAAACCCGTTTCCACGCCGGGGAGAACGTCGCCCCGACGGCAAGACGCGCCTCGTAATGCCTGGCGTTCTCGACAATCTCGTCAGCGCGGTACAACGCGCTTGTGATGAAGGTAACGTGCTTGTTCGCCCTGAAGTCGAACTCGATGCCCAGACGACCGTCCGTGAGATCCACGTCGCGGCCAAGGCGTGCGATCCCGTCAATGATCGCGGTGACCTTATTCACCGACTTGCCTTCGGCATCTGTAGAACGCGTCACCGGCACGATGAGCTGAACCTGATTCCACGATTGAAATACCGACGGCCGGTCCTGCGACGCTCCCGTGAGGGCCGCGACAAGCAGGACCGGGCAAAGCGTAACAAGATGACGGAGAAGTGTCCGTAACATCCGTTAAGCATACTATAGACAGGTTTTCGATCCGCGCGGATCAACTAAATCCCTTGAAGTCGCTGAAAGGAATGCCGCCGCCGAGGTCTTGCATAAAATTGCGATATTGAAAAACGAACGGGTCGCGGATGTCCAGCGATTTCCACCAATCCAAAACATATTTGGTCTGATCATCCATGTAGATCATCGTGCCGGTGTGCGAGTAGCCTTTTTCTCGGGCCTGCTGGTCGACTCGTGTCACGTGCGCGATCTTTTCGATGTGCGGCCTGATCGCGTTCGAGGTCGCCTCGGCGATGCCGTCGCACGAATACTGGTACGCCATTTCTTCCCTTTCGCTCGGGTCGAACGACTTAGCGCCGCTGATCCCGCCAATTAAACCGATCACCGTATTTCGGACCGCTCCCGCTGTCCCCGTGTGGGTCGGCATCTTGCCCAACCAACTGTTGACGCGATGCTGGCATTCAGGATCGACGGCCACTATCTGTACGATCTGCCAAACTGTGAATTTTGAAAGTGCCATATGTTTGCCTCCTTTTTCATACGCGACAAAAAATCTAATAAATGCTCAAAACGTACGACGATGTGAGAAAAAAAGTTCATGCATCTCTGGAGAGCGATGCACGGGATGGGAGCACCACCCCGCCCGCGAACGCGTCCACCTTCCTTCGTAGAGAGGGAGCCTTGGAAAAATCGCTAGACATGCGGACTGGCAGCCGTTAAAATTAATTGGCATTCACCCATTGAAGGCACCTGAAGTACATGAAGTATCCGAAAGAAAGTCTCGACGATTTCGTCGTGCCTGCGCTCGAACCGACCGATCCGCCGCGTGCGGTGAGGCTGCGTTTGACAGGCGAGGTCGAAGTATTAAAACCTCTGGCACGGTGGGAAGGCGCCGCGAAAATTGCCCCGGTCGCCGCTGAAGTTGCGGGCAGGCGTTCGTGGTTCGACAGCTCACTTGCCGATCGGGCGCCCGCGAGCCTTTCGTGGTTTCATCGCTCGCTTGCACTGGGCGGCACGGTTGCGATGGTCGCCCTGGTGCTGACGAGCGCGATCGTTATTGGAATGTACGATCGGCCGGGAGATCGGGAACTCGTTCAGAGCCCCAGCGACGGAAGTGATTCGGCGCAAGACGAGCGGCCGGAGCGTAGACAGCGTCCGCTAAAAGTGCCGCCGATGTCCGATAAATTTACTGCTCCAGATTCCGTCCCGACTGTCGCGGATCGGAGCGATGTTTTTGAATTTGGCAATACGCGGTCCGCCGTTCGCGTTCGAACGGTTCGGCATTCCGCATCTTTGCGCAGGCCGCATTATCAGGCCGCCGCTTATCGGCCGCGACGGAGATCGCCGCACCCGCAGCTCCTCGCATCGCACTTTTTCCCGACCACGCTCGTTATCTACGTCGAGAATGGTCTGGTCAAAAGGCGCGTCGAACGTTGGCTCTAATCCAGTATTAACAAAAAAGAGGCGGCTTGGGGATCGCCGCCTCTCGCCCGCCTGACGCGGTATTTACCTCAGCTAATTAAGCCGAATGAAAGTGACCTTTTTCGTCAGCGGGTTAACCGTGAAGCGAAACAGTCCGGAAACCGGATTTGTCACGGCAGACACAGTACTCGAACCGCCGCTCGTTCGTGTTCCGCCGTTGGCATTCGGCGAACCGCTTGGCAGAAGCTGCGTCGTCGCAATGTTGTACGTCGACGGGCCGTTCAGAAAGCCGAGCACACGGAAGATGTAGGTGGCGTTCGGCTGAACGGACGATGACACGAACTCGGTCGCTGTCGAACCGGCGGAACGCATTATCACCTGGCCGTCCGCAGTACGCAATTCGAAATCCATGTCCACGGCGGTCGCCGACGTCAGCGTCGCTTCCAGGGCGACAGCGTCAGACTTCGTCGTGAACGGAATGTCGTCCCACGTGATGCCCTTGAATGCAGGGTCGCCCCATGTCGCGCTTCCTGAAGGATCGGCGGTGCCGCTCGGTTCACCGGCCAAAAGCGCGCCGGTCAGCGTTTGGTTGTACAGCGAATAAACGACCGGTGCCGGCGGATCGCTGGTGCCGTCGCTACCGCCAGAGCCGCTGCCGACCGTCGAGCCCGCATACGCGTTGCCGTAGATCCGAGCGTCGAACGTAAACAGCTGCATCATCGGGTTGTTAAATTCCATCCGTTTCGCTGCCGACGTCTGTCCGAGCGAAAGCGTCTGGTTGTACACCCAAGTATTCCCGTTCGAGTCAGCTTTCTTGACCGCCACTGACGGGTTGGAAATGTTCACGACCTGGAATTCCAGCGGTGAATAGATCGTCTTGTCGGCCGAGAATGCTCCGCGTGCGTTCGTCAGTTTGTTATCGAATGACGTGGTGCCACCGGCAAAGCTGATGTTCGAAAGGGCCGAATCCACCTGTGCCGTCAGGTCTTGTCGAACCGTTGAAGGCGTGGATGAACCCGAAATATTCGACCATCCGAGCTGGCCGCTCGAGTTCGCACCGATCGCACGGACGACGTATTCACTATCAAACAGGTTCTTCAAACCTTCTGGAGCAAAAACCTCGTGGATCGCGCCTTTGTCTTCCCACGATGTCTGGCTGGCGGTTACGAACACAGCGTGACGATAGCCGGTCGTCGAGGCGTCGCCATCGTTAAAAGCACGTTCGCCATTCGGCTGTCGCTGACCGGCGAGTGCGGTCTTTCGCTTCAGGACTTCATAAGCAAGTGCGCCCGGAACTGCATCCCAGGAAACGTTCAGACTCTTTGTCGAAGCCGGTGCGGCCTGTACGTTTTGTGGAACGCCGGGAGTCGCCTGCTCGCCGGCAAAGTGGCTGACCTGCGTCGAGATGGTCGCAACGCCGCCGGTCACTTCGCGTGCATTGATGCCGAGTTCCTTCGCCGCGAAGATCTGTTCGAACATTGCACGATGCTTACCCGGTGCGTCGGCGTCTGCCGAATCACTCGGATAAAGCATTTGGTCGGCGATGATCATCGCGTCGCGTGCCTTGACCATCGTGTCCGGCGACGTCGTTCCGAGAATGTACATCGACATCATAAAGTCGCGTTCGAAAATATTCGTGCCCTTTGTGATGACCTTTTGCGGTGCGCCGTCTTTCGGCTGCGGCCGGCGGAATCCGGTGGTCTGCGGATAGAGCCGATTAAGCATTTCGCGAACGTCCCACATCGTTGACATGTAGATCTCGCCGTCGTAGTGCTCTTCGAACTGTCCCGGGTTTGACCACGTGCCTATGTCTGAGTACTTTAACGTGGATCGTGCACTGCGGATGTACGCGAGTGAATCCGGGTCGCGGCCGCGGTCGCGATAGTACTGACGGAAACCTTTCGCGTTGACGACGTAATCGCCAAGCGAAGGATTGTCTGTGATCGTGAACGCCCACATGTCGGCCTGACCTTCGTTCAGGGCGGAACCTTCCGTTCCTTCGAGTCCAGCGATCGGACTTGTGACCGAATGCATTCCTTCGTGATACGGAACCGTACCTTCAAGAGCGAGGTCATTGAAAAGATAACCGTGGCCATAGACCGTTGGGTTCAAAACAACAGGTGCTTTGGTTCCGGTAACCCCTTCGATCGTCGATGTCAGGTTCAATGAAATGGCATTGTCGAGTCCGAGCACCTTCAGCGCGAAATCGGGCTGTGTCGGATCGGGAAGAACTCCACCCGTTGCATCCAGAGCGATGTAAATATTGGGAATGTGCACCGAGCCCGGCATTGGGTTCGTCTTGTTCGGATAGTCATCCGGGAATGATCCGCCTCCGAATTGATTGTTGTCACCCGCGATATGTATGTAATCGACATATTCCATCAGGTACGTCAAAAAGAAATACGCATTGACCTCGTCCTGATGCTCCGCCGGTTCGGCAAACTGGTCCTGCTCGTTTGTCCTTGCCTCAAGTGCAGTCGGATCGTCGACGCGGAAATGCCACGTGCCCAAAGCCGCCTGGCCAAAAGGCTGTTGGCCTGCCAGAGCATTGGTAACGGCCGCATGGGTACCGGTAAGGACGCCCTGAAGTCCGGTCACACGGTTCGTCGGATTAAATGCCCTGAGCGTTACTCTTTCCTGTCCGCACGGTGCCGGTCCGATCGGGCCGTTGCACGTGCTGATAATGCTGTTGTTTTTCAGATTGTCGTCGATCTGCGGATATTTCGGATAGATGTCCCCGGTCTCCTGGCCCGGCACTGTCTGAAAATTGACGAAATCCTTGCGGGCTACGGTTTCGCCGGTGTTCGCGTCGATCGAGACAACATAAAGTCCGAACGGATTGGTCGAGAATTTAGCGACCTTCCAAACGAGCTTGTAGCCGTCGGCCGTCGGATAGATCCCGAGGCTTGGCGGCAGGTTGTTTATCGCCGAAGTTTGTTGGGCGATCGTGTTGAAACCTGACTGCAAAAGGTTATTGATCTGCGAAGGGAGGTTAACGCTAAAACGAGCGAGATCGGCGTTCGCTTTTGCAACGGCCTGATCTGCGCTCAGTGACGGGCTTGTGTTCACTGAAACATTCCGGAAATACGGGCCCGAGGCCATGATGACCTGATTGCTCCCGTTCATGACGATGCCAACGCCGCCCATCTCGACGGGAATGCCGTTGAACGTTTGCTGAAAGCGGATCAAGTGGCCGCCGCCCGCCGCGCGTTCGCTGAAAACACGCAAGCTGTTCGGATCGGAAATGCCAAACAGAGTCGCGTTCTGCGCAAGAAAAGAGCGTCCGGCTTCTTCCGGCGTCCCCGTATACGCCTGGCTCGCGAAATCGTAGATCACGTCCGGCGAACCCCCGAAAGTGTTCCATCGCGAGGTCATATTCGCTGCGCCGGTTGAGCTCTTTAACGTATCGAGTGCCGCGAGCTGTTCGCCGGTCGCAAGCCGCGCGTTCGGAAGCTTCACCGACTCATTCAGATCAAAGTCCGGAGCCGGCCGCTTGTACATCTTGCTTATCGCATCCACTGACGTCGCAGCTTTCGAGCTGTCGAACGGGTTGTACAGTACCGCCGCCACCGCTGCGAATGCTGCAAGTGCCAGCACCAGCCGCATCGTATTCGCTGTAAATAATTTCGTAAATGTGTTCCTCATCTTCCCTCCGATCTCTATCAAATTGAACTGCTAAAAACTTTTGAATAAAGGAGCGCGGAACCCAAGCGTTCTGAACGAAGTAATGGACCCCGCGCGTCCTTTCTCGCTCCATGCCCCCGCCTGGAGCGATAGCTTTAACCGCCTGTCGTAAACAGGTCGCGGTATTTCAACAACTTGTCGGCAAGCGTCGCCCGCGTGATCGTGGTCGCCGGTTCAAACCTGGGGCCAGGAACGGCGACGAACTGGCCCGGTGCGATCTGCCGGATCTCCGCCGGGAACGCTTCGAACAGGCCAAGGTTCAGAGCGACCTGAACATAACCGCGCAGTGCAGCCGGTATTTGAGCGTTATCGGTTAACGTCGAGCCACCAGAGGCCACGTTCGAATTTGCGAGTGCACGAGCTTCGGCGTCGTGCCCGAGCGCTTTGACAAGTGCAACGGCAACATCCAACCGGCTGACATTTCCCGTCGGATTGAATGACGTGCCGCTGTAGCTCATCATTCCGTTCGGTGCGAAATCGTAATCCCTCAGCGATCCGCCTTTTGTCGTTACTGCTTCTGCTATGCGAGCGAGTTCGCCGCTGACGTCGGTGAATTTCGGCGACGAACCGAGCGATTGCCGAACTTCCGCATCGGCGATCAAAAGGCGTGCAAGATCTGCGCGGGTTACGAGCGAATCCGGCCGAAACGTTCCGTCGGCATATGTATCGACCAGGCGTTTTCGCAGCGCCAGTTCGATCGACGACTGCAGCGCATTTCCCTGAATGTCGCTGACGAACGGCACCGTGTATCGGACCTGCGAGACCGTTCCGTCAAGCGGCCCGGGCGGTGCGATCGCGACCGGCGAAGTGACCGGCACCGTCGAAAGTCCGCGTGTTCCGCGAGCCTCGACATGCCACGTTCCCGCCACAGGATTGTCGACCGTAACTTCACGAAGATTGCTCGTCCCCACGGGGAAACCCGGTGCGTAAACTGTTCCGTCGGGTGCGTACAACTTGATGCCGACCAGATTGGTCGCTCCCGGTTCACCCTCGAGATCGACCGTGCCGCGGACCGTTAGACGGCTGACGTTTGGTTCAACCGTGAAGGGAACCGCGTTCGTCGAATCAGGGCCGGATACGGTCGGGCTGAAATCGATATGAAAATTGATTTGGGGCGGATCGCTGCGTCCAAACTGAGCATTGAACGCGACTTCCTGCAGGCTTGCGTACCCTTTCGAACGATTAAAAACTTTATCTACCGCCGCGTAGGCATTCAGGTATCCGGCACCGACCTCGTAGTCTTCGTATCCGGGCATCCGCGTCGCGGTGTCGATCAGGATCTGTTTGATCTCGTCGGGCGAGAGCGTCGGGTCGGCGTCGAGCATCAACGCGACAACGCCCGCCGTGAACGGGGTCGCCATCGACGTGCCGGAGATCTGCGTGTAGAACGGGATCATCCCGAACGGAATTTCCGTGTCCGCTTCGCCGCCGTTCGCCGTCAGATTCGTCGATGAACGAACAGAGACGATGTCGGTCGTGAAGCCGAATCGCGTCAGGCTCGATTCAAAGGCACGGCCTGTGCCGGGGGAAGTGATGGTCGGATATTCGTTGTCGTTGTTCGGATTGTTATCGCTCAAGCGACGGTCGCGTGGGACGCCGCGAGACGAAAAGCCTGCGAGCATTCCGTCTTTCGTTCCGGCAGCAACGGTTATCACCCACGGTGCCTGCGCGTATGCGTTGACCGTATCTTCGGCGCCATCGTTGCTGGCGGCCCAGAGAACGGTCATGCCTCGGTCGTGCGCGAGTTTCGATGCGATGACGAACGGATTGTCCGGGTCGAAATCTTCAGGTTCGCTCGGGCCGTACGAATTTGTGATCACGCGGATCTTATAAAGGTCCTGCGTCGCCATCCCATATTCCCAACCGGCGAGAGCGTTAATAACAAAGATCACCGCACCGCCGCCGGAGCCGACGATCTTCACGCCCGGAGCGACGCCCGCAAACGTGCCGCCGGAGCGAATGCCGAGTCCACCGACGATGCCCGCGCAGTGCGTGCCGTGGCCGACGTTGTCGTTATTCGGAACGTTCTCGATCGAAAGCGACGGCGTAAAGCCGTTGAGCGGGACGCCGCCGACCGTGATGCCCGTGTCCCCTGTGGTCGATGAGACAAGGCGTGAGGTATTTTGTATGACCTTCGTTCCGAGCGGCAGATCGGCGTGTGTTGCGTCGATACCCGTATCGATAACGAATACCGAAAAATCGCCGCTGCCCGAGACCGGCATTCCGCCGTTTCGAAACGTGATCGCCGCATCCGTCCTTAAACGGTCGACGCCCGTGACCACGCGGGCGGAATTCATGTAGTAAGAAAGCTGATCGTTCGACCAGATGGAGCGGACGGACGGATTTGCGGCAAGCGAGCGGACCTGGCCCGCGTTGAGGACGACGGCGATCATTCCGAGATTTTGATATGTAACGCCCGACGTGATCCCGACGCCGCGCAGGATGTTCAAGTGCGTCGCGTTCAAACCGCTAGCGGTTTTGAAGCTGACGACCGCGATGCCGGCAGGCGCGTTGTTTGCCGCACCGGCGATCTTTGCCTGAAGCCGCGGGCTCACTGTCGCCGCCGTTACTGCTGCAGCAATAACCGACATTGCCGCCGCCAAACTGATTATTTGAAGTGCTTTTCCGAAAACCGATATGTTTTTCACCCTCATTTCTCCTAAGCAAAAAGTCGTGGGAACTAATTGCAGCCATCCTAAAAGAAAGGCTTTGAGAAATACTTGAGGGCTTATTTACAGGGGTTGAGTGAAACTTGAGAAAACCGGTTTACCCGCATTCGATCGTGCTTATTTCAAAAGCTCGGCAGCCAGGCGGCGGGTTTCGGCTGAAGGGTCGATGCCGAGGTCTTTTTTCAGGAGTTCCTGCATCGCGTCGAAATGTTTTTTGACGGCGGCGGGTTTGCCCTGAGCGGAAAGTATTTTCATGACGACGCGGTGGATGTCTTCGCGGTACGGATCGACGGTGAGCGTTTCCTCGGCGTACTTTTTGGCCGACGCGAGCCGCTTTTCCGCCAGCTCGAGCTTTGCGAGCGCCGACGTGACGCGGCCGAACTGCTCGGAGTAGAAATTTCGACGCTCCTCGGCCCAGTCTTCATAGATGCCTTCCATGAATTCGCCGCGATAAACTGCGTGGGCGGATTCGAGCGACGCGCGGAGGCGTTCGTTGTCCTTCTCGCGTTTTGCCAATTCGGCGTCGGCGAAATTGCGGTCGAATTCTTCGGCGTCGATCAGGAACGTCAACTCGGGGTTGAGCTGGTACGCACCGTCGCGAAAGACGATGAAATTCTGCTTGAACGGCTGCCGGCTGTTCAGCGCCTTGCGGATGTGCGAGATGGTCGGGTGGAAATTCTTTTCGATGATCGCGGGGTCTTCCTCG
>QHMY01000159.1 GCA_003218305.1 Verrucomicrobiota bacterium | reverse complement strand
CTTCCACGGCGATGACTCTGAGGCGCGCGCCGGCCGCTACCTCCATCGTGGCCGCGCCGATCACCGGCACGTCGAACCGCATGTCCTGACCTGGCTTCGCGACTTTCACCATGATGGCGTCTTTGCCACCGAGGGCGCCGCCGCGTTTGATGCTCTCATTCGTCCCTTCGAAACCCTCAACGGCCAGCACGGTGCCGTTTTTCACGATAACGGTCTGGCCGATATCCAGCCGGCTGATTTCCCGGGCGACCTCGAAACCGAAAGCGACATCGTCCTCCTCCCGTCGGGATAATTTTCGGCCCGCAATCAAACCTGCGGGCGCGAGGCAATCTTCGAGAAATGAAGTCGCCGGCAGGAGTTTCACGCTTGCCCGCGCCAGTTCGTCGCCGATTGCGGCAAAGATGGACTCGGCGTTACGCCGTTTCAGTCGCGCCAGCAGCAGCAGGATTTTCCAGTCAGGCCGCAGGTCAAAAAGGTTCTTCGGAGCGATCTGTCCGGCCATGATGGCGTTGGTGACACCCGCGCTGCGGAAGCACGCAATCAATTTTCCCAGCTGGCCGACCCGCATCCAATGGATTTCATCGACCTTGGCGGTGAGGCGCTCGTCGGTTTCATCGGTAAACGCGGCGGCGACAATCCGTTTCACGCCCGCCCGGCGAGCGGCGTCAGCCAGAAGTCGCGGATAGACTCCATTGCCGGCGATGATTCCGAGCGTGTCTAGTGTTTCCACGGCGCCCAGACTATCGATGGAGACGCGCTTGTGCCAAGGATTCGTGCCGCCTCGGTTGCGTTCCCTGACAATAGCCCAGCGCTTTAGCGCTGGGAAAATTATGGCAAGAACGCCTGAGTCCCGTCAGGGACGAAAGAAACCCCCGCGAATGAAAACGGTTCTGCCGTCCCTGATGGGACTTGGGGAATTCTTTGTCATCAATCCCAGCGTTAAAACGCTGGGCTATTGTCAAGGAAAAGGGCCCTGCGCACGACTAATGATGTAGTGGCGTTTCTGCGAAGCGCCTGAGAATTCGCTAAAACATCCCGGGCAGCCAGACTACTCCCGGCGCTTCACAGAAGCGCCACTACATCGCGACACATCAACTGTGTCGCCGGCGCTTGACGTGCAACTGCGCCATCGCCTTCGACAAGGCAGCCTGCACCGACGCTATTTCTTCCGCGCCAAGATCTTCTTTCATCGCTGCTTTGGCGCGGGCGATGGCGGCTTCGGCCGCGTTCTCGTCGATGGCCGAAACATCGATGGCCATGTCGGTCAGGACTGAAACGGTCGTGCCCGTAATTTCGACGAAGCCTTCGCCGATGGCCAAAAAGGTCTCCTTGCCGCCTTTGAGCACGCGCAATTCACCGGGATTCAGCGTCGTCAGCAACGGAACGTGATTCGGATAAACACCGAGCTCCCCCTCTACCCCCGGCAGAGTCACCATCTCCACGTCCTCGGAATACGCCGTCGCTTCCGGAGTTACGATTTCAAGTCTTAAAGTGGCCATTCGGGAAGCGTGCTCTCAACTCTCAACTAATAACTCTCAACTTCCCTGAATCATATCGATTCCGCCCTTCATGTAGAAGTTCGTTTCGGGAACTTCATCATGCTTGCCCTCGAGAATTTCCTTAAAGCCGCGAATCGTCTCGGGAATCGTGACGTATTCGCCCTTTGTGCCCGTGAAGACTTCGGCCACGGCGAACGGCTGGCTGAGGAAGCGCTGGATCTTGCGCGCGCGCAAGACGGAGAGCTTATCCTCGGGGCTCAATTCGTCCATGCCCAGGATCGCGATGATGTCCTGAAGGTCGCGGTAACGTTGCAACACTTTTTGCACCCCGCGCGCGACGGCGTAGTGCTCTTCGCCGACGATATCGGGCGCGAGGGACTTCGAGGTCGACGCGAGAGGATCAACGGCAGGATAGATTCCGAGCTCAGCGATCGAGCGCTCGAGCACGATAGTCGAGTCCAAGTGGGCAAACGTATTTGCCGGCGCTGGATCGGTAAGGTCATCCGCGGGCACATAGACCGCCTGGACCGAGGTGATCGAGCCTTTTTTGGTGGAAGTAATACGTTCCTGAAGGTCGCCCATTTCCGCCGCTAAGGTCGGCTGATAACCGACCGCAGAAGGGGTGCGGCCGAGCAGAGCCGACACTTCTGAGCCAGCCTGCGAGAATCGGAAAATGTTGTCGATGAACAACAAAACGTCCTGGTTACGTTCGTCTCGGAAATATTCTGTCATCGCCAACGCGGAAAGAGCAACGCGGAGACGCGCGCCCGGAGGCTCGTTCATCTGTCCGTAAACCAGCGCCACCTTCGATTTGCTCAGGTCCTTCTGATCGATGACGCCGGCTTCGCTCATTTCCGTGTAGAGATCGTTGCCCTCACGGGTGCGCTCGCCGACCCCGGCGAAGACGGAGAACCCGCCATGGCCCTTCGCGATGTTATTGATCAATTCAAGGATGACGACGGTCTTGCCGACGCCCGCGCCACCGAAGGCGCCCACTTTTCCGCCCTTGGTGAACGGGCAGATCAGATCGATGACCTTGATGCCGGTTTCGAGGATGGTCGCGCCCGTATCCTGGTCGGTCAGCTCGGGGGCCTTGCGATGAATCGGGTAGCGTTTGGTGTAAGTCACAGGTCCGCGGTTGTCGACTGGGTCGCCGGTCACGTTGAAGACGCGACCGAGTGTCCCCTCACCCACCGGCACCGTGATCGGGCCGCCAGTGTCGTTGACCGGCATGCCGCGCTTCAAACCTTCGGTCCCGGACATCGCGACCGTGCGCACCCAGTTTTCACCGAGGTGCTGCTGGACTTCGAGGGTGAGCTTGGTCGGCGTGCCGTTGACCTCGTATTCAAGCTCGAGCGCGTTGTATATCCGCGGCAATTCGCTCGTGTTCTTGAATTCTACGTCCACTACGGGACCGATGACCTGAACGATACTTCCTTTATTCATAAATGTGTTTAGCCGCCGATCGCCATCTGGGCGGTCGAGATTTCGAGCAGCTCGGTCGTGATGCTGGCCTGGCGCATCTTGTTGTATTCGAGCGTGAGATCCTTGATGAATTGCTTCGCGTTATCGGTCGCGTTCTTCATCGCGACCATGCGTGCGCTGTGCTCAGAGGCGCGCGCGTCGAGGATCATTTGGAAAACCTGATAGTGGAGATAATAGGGCAGCATCACGTCGAGCACGCCTTCGGGTGTCGGTTCGAAGAGGTATCCGATCATGGGGTCGGGGCTGTCCTGCGGCGTCGCGCCTTCGGTCGGCGCCTGCGGCAATTCGAAACTGGAAATGGGAAGCAGGGTCCGAACGACCGGCTTCTGGGTAACGGTGTTAATGAAATGCGAGTAGAGCACGGACACCTTGTCGACTTCGCCGTTGAGAAACTTTTCGATGCAGAACCGGGCAATCGCCTTGGTCTCGGCAAACGACGGCGCGTCTTTTAACTCGAAGTCGGCCAGCAGGTCGCGCCGGGTGCGGGCGATGAATTGACGGGCCTTCCGACCGGAGACGACGAAGCTCGTTTTGGCCGGATCGAAATTCGCGGCCTCGCGCAGGAGATTCGTGTTGAGCGCGCCGGCCAAGCCTTTGTCTGTGCTGATGACGACCACGAGTTCTTTCTTCACTTCCCGGACCTGGAGCAGAGGATGTAACTTTGAGTCGGTGCGCTGTTGCAACGAAACGAGAACCCGGTTCATCAGCTTGGAATAGGGCCGCCCCGCCAGCGCGACGTTCTGCGCCTTGCGCATCTTGGATGCGGCGACCATCTGCATGGCTTTGGTGAGCTGGCCAATGTTGCGGATCGACTTGATCCGGCGCCGAATGTCTTTGGTGTTAGCCACGGAAGAGTTGAGAGTCGTTAGTTGTGAGCCGCGTCTAGACGGGATTCATTGATTTGAACTCGTCGAGCGCGGCGGCGAGATTGCCTTCGATCTCTTTATCAAGAGCACCCTTCGAGACGATGGAGGCGAGCAGGCTTTCTTTTCGCGTGCTCAAATATTCCTGAAGCTTGATCTGGAATTGCTTCACCTTTTCCACCGGCACGGAATCGAGATAACCATTCTGCATTGCCCAGAGCACAGCGACCTGCTCCTCGACCGGGATCGGGTTGTATTGCGTTTGCTTGAACAGTTCGACAATGCGCTGGCCACGATCGAGCCGCGCCTTGGTCGCGGCATCCAGGTCCGAGCCGAACTGCGCGAAGGCCGCGAGCTCGCGGAACTGGGCGAGGTCGAGCTTGATCTTGCCGGCCACCTGTTTGATCGCCTTGATCTGCGCGGCGGAACCGACGCGGCTGACCGAAAGACCCACGGAAATCGCCGGACGCACACCCTGATAGAAGAGATCGGTCTCGAGATAGATCTGGCCGTCGGTAATGGAAATAACGTTCGTCGGAATGTAAGCCGACACGTCCCCAGCTTGCGTTTCGATAATCGGCAGGGCCGTCAGCGAACCGCCACCGGCTTCCTCGGTGACGCGCGCGCTGCGTTCCAGCAACCGCGAGTGCAAATAAAATACGTCGCCTGGATAAGCTTCGCGACCGGAGGGCCGCTTGAGCACGAGGCAAACCTGCCGGTAAGCAACCGCGTGCTTCGACAAGTCGTCATAAATGATCAGCGCATCCATGCCGTGGTCCATGAACCACTCGCCCATGGCGGCACCGGCGAATGGCGCCAGGTATTGATTGGTCGCGGAATCTGAAGCCGGCGCGGAAACGATGGTCGTATAAGGCATCGCGCCTTCCTTCTCCAAAACGGCGAGCGCGCGAGCGACGTTGGAATTCTTCTGACCGATCGCGACGTAAATGCAATACAGCGGCCGGTGATCCTTCAGCCGGCCCTCTTCCGCCGCCTTGTTCAAGCGCGCCTGACTGATGATCGTGTCGATCGCGATAGTCGATTTTCCTGTGGCGCGATCCCCGATGATCAATTCGCGCTGGCCGCGACCGATCGGAATCATCGCGTCGATCGCCATGATGCCGGTCTGGACCGGCTGGCTGACGCTCTTCCGTTTGATGACGCCGGGCGCAATTTTCTCCAGCGGATAAGAGACCTCCGATTTGATCGGGCCTTTGCCATCGAGCGGCTGGCCAAGCGTGTTGACCACGCGGCCGAGCAGGGCCTTGCCCACCGGGACCTGAAGAAGTTTGCCGGTCGTCTTGGCTTCGTCGCCTTCCATGACCTGGGTTGAATCGCCCAGCAAGATCGCGCCCACTTCGGTTTCTTC
>QHMY01000158.1 GCA_003218305.1 Verrucomicrobiota bacterium | reverse complement strand
AACTGAATCACGCCGGAGACAGGCAACCTGTCCAGACCACGCGAACCACTACCACGATTTACGGTAAGTGAGCGCGGCTCAGCGCCTGTCCGAACAGTTTCCCGCGTTGGACGCGCTGTCAGGCGTCGCCCATGCGTTTACTCTGCGGGTCCCGGGGCTCGAGGTGTCACGCGACAAGGTGGAAGCGTTGGCGCGGCTGGACGCTAATCATCGCGAAATCCGAAAAGAACATGGGCTCGAAGGCGTGCCTTTCGTGACCGCGCAGCAGGTGCACGGCAACCGCATTGGAGTTGTCGATGCCGCCACCGTTGATGGCGCCTGCTTTGAAAGTTGTGACGGCCTGGTCACCAATCGACGAGGCGTGTGCCTCGGCATTTACGTCGCCGATTGTTGCGCGGTCTTCATCGTCGATCCCGTGCGCCAGGCAATCGGCCTCGTGCATTCCGGGAAAAAAGGGACGGAGCTTGGGATTGTTTCCCAGGCCATTGGCGCGATGGAGGAGCATTTTGGTTCACGGGCGGCCGATCTCGTGGTGCAACTCAGCCCCTGCATCCGGCCGCCTCATTACGAAACGGATTTCGCGAGCGAGATTGTCCGGCAGTGTAAGGGCCTGGGCGTTACCGCGGTGCATGACTGCGGCGTTTGCACCGCCTGCGATTTGAACCGCTACTATTCCTATCGTGCCAAAAAAGGCCGCACCGGCCGCATGCTCGCCTTCCTCGCTCTCCTGTAGCCGCGGCCCTGCGGGCCGCGTGAGCGAACACTAATCCTCGCCCTCGGGATCAGCGCTGTAGGAAACAATTCCACGCTTGCCTGCCTCGGCCACGAAATCAAAGAACTCGCGTCCGATGGGTCCGAAGTCGGTCGTGCCGGCCTTTTCCAAAGCCTGTTTGGTGTTGAGCCCGCTGGTGTAGAGAAGCTTGAAGGCCCTTTTGATTTCATCGCGGTCCGCGGGACTGATGCCGGCCCGGCGCAATCCGAGAATGTTCACTCCAAAAACGTGGTTTTTCGCCGCGATCACAAAAGGCGGCAGGTTTTTCGTGAATCGCCCTTCGACCATGGCGGAGCGCCCGATCCTGATACTTTGGTGAAAACGCGATCCGCCGCCGATGAACGCGCGGTCGTCGATCCGAACGTGCCCCGCCAGCAGAGTATTGTTTACGATCACCACACTGTTCCCGATCTGGCAATCATGCGCGACGTGAACGCCCACCATAAGAAAATTGCCGTCGCCAAGAACAGTGGCGTTTCCTTCCTTCGCCCCGCGATGAATGGTGCAATGCTCGCGAATGACGTTGGAGTTGCCGATCTCGACGCGGCTTTTTGTTTCCGGCTGAAAAGCGAGATCCTGGGGCACGCTGCCAATAAGCGCACCGTGACCGATCAAGTTGCCGGTGCCCATCCGGACCGCTCCCTCGATCACTACGTGAGATTGAATGACGCTCTTCTCTCCGATTACCGCGTCGGGTCCGATAATCGAAAACGGCCCGACCTCGACCTCAGGGCCAAGCTGGGCGCGCTCGTCTACGATGGCGGTGGGATGAATTTTCACAGCACACCCGCCTCCTTGAAACTGAAGTAAGGCAACCGCCCTTCTGCCGGCGCCCCAATGATGATGTGATCGAGCAGCTTAATCTGGAGAAGCTCCGCGGCTTCCGCCAATCGCCGGGTCAGGCTGTGATCGGATTGGCTGGGCGAAGGATCGCCGGAAGGATGGTTGTGCACTACGATCACTGCGTAGGCGGACGAAATCACGGCTGGACGGAAGACATCGCGGGGGTGGGCGATACTTTCGTTCACGCTGCCGAGAGAGACCTCCTCCATTCGAAGGAGATGGTAGCGGGTATCGAGGAGGATGACACGCAGCGATTCCTTGTGAAGCGTCCGCATTTCCGCTGCGACCAGATCATGAATTAATTCGGGCGAATCCAGTTTTTGGCGCGACAAGCATTCGTTCGCGAGACGCTGGCCGAGACCGAATGCAGCCACCAATTGGATTGCCTTGGCGGCTCCAATTCCTCGAATCAATTCGATTTCCTTTACCGTGCACCGGCTCAAGCCGGAGAGAGAGCCGTAGCGATCCAGCAGCTGGCGAGCGACCTCGACCGCGTTCGCTCCGGGCACACCCGTGCGCAGCAAAATGGCGATCAACTCGGGGTCAGTCAGCGCGGCGGCCCCGCGGCCAAGAAGCTTTTCGCGCGGCCGCTCGTCCTGCGGCATCTCGCGGATTTTGATTTGAGCCATTTGAAAAGCGCGCGGGTAGGAGGGGGGAGCCTGCACGGAGCCCGTCAAATGTATCTGGTCCTGTGTTTATGCACGAAATTGGTCGAGCAAATCCCGGAGGGCATCGCCGAACTGGAACAGTGAATCGGTGTATTGATTAGATGGAAGCGCCTCCAGCTCGCGTTGGGCATCGCGAATCAATTCTTCGCCGGCATCGACCGAAGCCTTCAGGGCGCCATTGGGCGAATCCATTTTCAACAGTTTGGTGATCGCGCCGGATTCATCGTTGAGAATGAGCTCACAGTAGCGCTCGCGTTCGGCGGCGGGGGCGGAGACGAGCAACATCAGGACCGGCAGGGTCAGCTTGCCGTGGCGCAAATCGGTCCCGAGCGTCTTGCCGATGTCCGTTTCGTTCCCCGCTATATCCAGACAATCATCGTAAATCTGATAGGCGGCGCCGATTTTCCGCCCGAAATCCTTCAAGGCGCGAGTCGTTGCAGCATCTGCTCCGTTCAGGACCGCGCCCAATTCGGCCGCCGCGGCAAAGAGCGAGCCGGTCTTCATTTCGATGATTCGGAGGTAATCCTCGATCCCAAGATGCAGATCGAAGCGACGCTGGGTTTGAATGATTTCCCCGGAACAGACCTCGCGGGCCGCGCGCGCAATCGTCCGGCAAACGTCCGTGTTGTCGAAATTGGTCGAGAGATTCAGCGCTTGCGCGAAAAGGCAATCGCCGAGGAGGACGCTTAACGAATTTCCCCAGCGCGCATTGACCGTGGGTTGCGCGCGCCGGCGTTCGGCTTCGTCCATGATATCGTCGTGCACCAGGGTGGCGATGTGGATCAACTCGACGATGACGGCGAGCTCGAGGTGGGCCGGCGTGATTCCGCCACTGGCGCCTCCACTGAGCAGCGCAACGAGGGGTCGCAACCGTTTGCCACGGCCCCCGATCGCGTAGGTGACGTAACCCTCAATTGCCGGATCGAACTCGGCGGCTTGTCGCGCGATGCGCGCCTCGACTTCTTCCAACTGCGGCTGCACCCCGAGCATCACTCGCGCCAGAGCTTGGTCTGGGGATGCAGCTGGCGCGCGAGAATGAGCAAAAACTTCCACAACCGCATGATAGAAGGAGGGCCAATGCAGCGCAAGCTTCCAGCGTGCGATTGGGAGAGGAATGCCCGCTGAAAAGCTCCCGCTATTTCGGCGGGTTCCGGGGCGCCCGCGGGGCAGTACAAGCAGAGGGCCCGGCCATCGTGGCCGGGCCCTCGCGTAATTTGTCTGCGGCCAATGAGCCGCGATCCCAGTCAGGGTTAACGCAATGGGGAGGTGGTAACTCGTGTCGGCGCAATCGACCGAGCGAGAGGCGCCGGAGGGGGAGGGGTGCTATCCGTATTCATACCGGTGTTGAAGAACTTGTTGCCAGTGACACCATTGCCCGTGCCGAAGAAATGGACCCCGATGGGCGCTTCATTGATCGTGTTGCCCTTGACGGTATTGTTGTTGCCGTCCACCCACGCGCCTGATTCGTCGCTGTTGAAGATGGTGTTGTTCTCGATCTTGTTGTTGTTTCCCAAAACATAGACTCCGTCGAAGTCGTCGGTGTCGGAGATCACGTTCTCGCTGACCTCGCCGCCATTAGCTTCGAAATCCACTCCCACCTGGCTCTTGCCGACGTTGTTCTTTTTGACCTTAACCTCGCCTGAGGCATAGACCAGGATGCCGGCGGCGGAATAAGTGGCGGGTGAGTAGACATGGTTGATGACGGAATTGCTCTCAACTGTGCCCTTCGCGCCATACGCCAGTTGAATACCGTTTTGCGCGATAATCGGCGACGGGCCAAAGCCGGTCACAGCGTTCCCCTTGGCGGTCAATTCAGTGCCCACTTCGTTTGCGGTGATGCCATTCTTTTGGTAGTCGTGCACGCTGCTATTGACCACTTCGAGTTTTGCTGAGCCGCCGTTGCCACTTTGGGCAAAGATACCGAGGCCGTTCTGGCAGCCCTCCGATCCGGCGCCGAGCCGGATATTGCGCACCGCCATTGAATCCATCTTGCCCGAGGCATTGCGGTAATAGACTCCGATGAAGGTAGGGGCGTCGCAGCCGTTGAGGCCACCGGCCGCACCGTCGACCGTGAGGTTCGTGAGGCTGACGTTACTAGCTCCATCGACGAGGATGATCGCGGCGACCGGGTTACCGGAGAGGCTGGTCGAGTTCGCGCCCACGGGGGCTGGCATCACAAGAGCGAGATTTTCGTTGTTGAAGGCGATGCCCTCAACTTTCAGGTTCTTAGTGATCATAACCTGTTCGACGTAGGTGCCCGGACACACTTTGATAGTGTCGCCGGGGCTTGCCGCCGTGACCGCCCCTTGAATCGTAGGGTAGGTGGCGCCGGGACATTGCAGATTGTCGTCGACGATGAGGGTAGCGGCGCGTGCAGCTAAAGAGCCTATCGCCATGATAGCAAAGAAACCGATTACTGTTTTTTTAGTCATTCTTAATCCTTTTTTATTCTTGAGTTGATATGGAACATACTGCTGAAGCTAGTGCTTCGGAGCGGAGACCCTACTCGAGGTGGGGTGCCGTGTGTCAATCATAATTCTACCCGTGAAACGGTAAAAGTACCTGAAGGCGAGCTGATCGCCTTGGGAGCGGATCTTACCCCTCGCTTTAGGGTCACCGCCGCCTCATCCAGGCCTCGGTCCCATATTTGTCATGTCGGAGGCCAGCCGCCCGCTCCAACAGTTCTGGCGAAAGCGTTTTTCGTTCGAATCGCTCGCAAAGGTTCTGCGCCAGATCATCCCGAAATCGATCCGGCAAATTGCCCCGCTGAATGCTTCCCTGGTGCAGCAATCCGACGCGCGCCCGCCGATG
>QHMY01000103.1 GCA_003218305.1 Verrucomicrobiota bacterium | reverse complement strand
ATCAGCAAATCGTATTCATGATCCAGCATTAACTGGAGCCGGTTGCGGCTGACGTAGCGGTCGGCTGTTCCATAGATGGCGTCGCTGAAGGTCATGTCGTAAGCCGACATCGTCTTGGCAACCGTGCCGGAAGCGCCCCCCACGTGGAAAAATCGCCGGGCGACCTCCTGGCCGGCGCCGATCTCAGCGAAGGTCCCGTATTTCTGCCCATCGAGATTGATCTGGAACGCCTTCTAGTTGGTGCCGACGTTCATATCCGCGCTCATACGTCTTCAAGATGTGGACATTTCGCGGCTTCTCAACCGAAGGAGGGTGGTTTCCGTATCGCCTCATGGCGGGAACGGCGCGGTGCGGAGTCCGCGAATGTCCCTAAGTGGCAAACCAGCGGCTGACGGCGCAGCGCGCCGTCCCTACCGAGACCTGGATGATTCGGAAATCCGGTCTACAACCGCACCCGCTGGGCACCGGAGGCCGGAATCCACCCGCGAAGATCGTTCGGCAAGGCTGCGTAGACCCAATCGCCGCGTTGACTCAGAACCTTGATCTCACTGCCCGGCGGCAAGGCCAGAACGGCGCCGGCGCTGTCCGCTGTTGCGAGTCTCGCCACGATCTCTTTCCGCGTGACGATGGCGAGCGTTTCACCTCTGCTGCCGGTTTCCAGCGAATAAATGGCGAACACCGCCGCTGCGAAAATAATGGTCGAAAAGATTGTCAGCGAGACAAGGGCTGCCGAGCGTCGTCGGGCAAAGAAGAGACGTGCTACCAGGAGGAGTAGTGACCAGAAAGCAATGGAGGCCGCGATGGAATACTGGCTGGAAGTTCCGGCTTCAACGTAGCGTTCGAGGGGTGTCCGTTTCAGCTCCAGAGCCCGCGCTTCGTCCCGCACCAGAGCCAAATTTGCCGTGGCTTCCGGATGATGGGGTTCAAGCGCCAGCGCGCGCTCGTAATTCAAAATGGCCTGGCCGAAATCTCCCACGCGAAACCAGGCATTCCCCAGATCGTAGAAAAGATTGGCGCTCCATTGGCCGGAAGCGACAAGACTTTCGTAACTCTTGATGGCCTCCTGGAAGTGTCCCTCACTGTATTCCTGGTTCGCCCGCGCGAACGGGGAGTCTTGATCGGCGCGAGCGAAGGAAACGGCCGCGCAAACCAGCGCGAGCGCGGCGATACCTGTCCACCACGAATGCGTCGCGTGTTTCATACCCGAAGGCTTTCGATCAAACCAAGAACCTCTTTTCGGGTTTCCGCGAGGACAACTCCGTCGCCATTCTGACCCGACCCGCTGTATCGAACCTCATCGCTCTTCTCAAATAAATGGCGCAGGCGCAGGCGTGTCGCTTCGTCCGTCTGAAAAACCGAGGCAGCGAGGTCCGCGTCGACGGTGTTCGGATCAATATTTCTGGCCAGCGCTGTCTTCAATTGAACAGCGCGCGACGCCCGGGAAAAATAGTCGTGCGACGGCGTATCGTCGCGACGCAGGCTTCGTTGTAACTCCGCGGCTTCAACCTGCAGGGTCTCACGCCTTCGGGCCTCGCGATCGTTGAGGCGCGTCTGCCGCACTTTCAGCGCGATGTAGCCGACAACCAGCAGAAGCGGAATGAGTTGCACCAGCCAGAACGACCGGCGAGCGAAGAGAGGCGCAAAGGATTGTGGTGCCCCCGAGTTCTCTCCGAGTTGATGCAGAATGTCCTGCTGCTTGGGAATGGCTGGCGCGGATGCGGCGGGGGCGGCCCCTGCCGCCGTCACGGCAGCTGTAGGCGCCGGGGCGGCCGGAGCAGCTCCGCCTTCCACTCGAATGGGAATCGCGTCGCTGCGCAGAGTCTCGTATTGCTCCTTGGCCGGATCAAAGAAGCTGAAAACCTGCACCGGAATCTTATCTTTGCGCTCGTTGGGACTGACTGCGGTCTCGAACGTTTTCGTGCCGCTGATTCCAACATCGTCGTCCTGCTTAAAGGTCGCGGATGGCGGATACTTGTGCCAGCCATGATCATCCGCGGCGACTGGGGCCGTCACCCGGTCGAAATTTCCGCGGCCCGAGATTTTTGCCGTCACCGTAATTGGATCGTTCACCTGTACGCTCTTCGGATTGGCGTCGACCGTCATCGTGAAATTGCCGACGGCGCCGGCAAACGTGGCGGGCGCCTTGGGAGGCAACGGTTTGACATCGATGGTCACGCGTTCCGTCGTTAACTTGATCTCGCGCGGAACACTTCCCCCGAGCCAGGGATCATTAAAAAAGTCTTCGAGCGCGGGATCGTTCATCCCCAATGGATTCTGGGGAAAAGGGCGATTCCGCTGCGTCTGCGGGACCAGCACCACCGCTGGAATTTCGACCGGCCCAATCTCGATTGGACCGGTGCGAGCGGCCGCGATGGCTGTCTTATAGGTCACGATTGTATAAGTCTTTCCGCCGATCGTTTGCCGTCCTTCCGCGGCGCGCATCTTCTGTTTGGTAAACCCCTGACCCGGCAGGTCGAGTTCCGGGGCGATATTGCGCACGCGAGTTTGAATTTCAAAACCGACCCGCACCACGATCGGAATCATTTCTCCCACGTAGGCGGTGGTCTTCGGCACAATCAGCTCCGCGAAAGTGTTCTTTCTCGGGTCGGTTGCGGTGGGCGGCGCACGATTGGAGCGGGAGGTCGGGTTAGGGGAATCCGTAACATTCAGGGTCAGCTCCGGAGTCCGCAGCGAATTGTTCCCGGCGCGAAGGGCTTGCGGTGGGATGGTGAACCGCCCAGCTCGCAGGGGCACGACCGAGTAGGTGAACGTGATGCTCGAAGTCACGTTGAAGTTTCTCATTTCGAATGACTGCATCTGGCCTGTCGAACGGATCTCCAGGCCATCCACCAAGATTTCTGAAGGCGCCCCGGCATTACGATCGCCCTTCACTTGAATTTGAAGCTGGACCGCCTCGCCGACGCTGGCTTCCGAGCTCGACAGAACCGCTGTGACCGAGGGTTCGTCCGCTCGGGCGGATCCGATCAGCGCCGCGAAAGTGAGGGCCACTGCGGTCGTGCGAACGAAAAGATGTTTGAACGGTGAACGGTACATCGGGGACTGATTACCAGTCTTTATAGACAGGACGCGCCGGCTTGCGTTCATCAAGCTGAACGCGCCGCTCTTCGTCCTTCATCGAGCGCAGGAGAAGCTCCGCCTGCTTCTCGCTCATCTCGCCTTCCTTTTCCGGCTCCGCTTCAGCCATTTGCGCCGGCTGCTGGTTCGGGTCGGGCTTTTCTTCGCCAGCCGCCTTAACTTCGCCGGCCATTTTCTTCCCGGGTGAAGGGACGGGCGAGGGTGAACTCCCGGCGCCTTCTCCCTCGGCGGGCGGGGGAGATGGACGTTCGTTTTCTCCGGAGTCCCCGGGTGAATGTTCGGGCTTCTCCTGATCACGGCCCGACGCGTCCTGTTTGTCCTGCTGGTCGCCCCCTTTGTTCTTCTCAGAAGGCGAGGGGGAGGTCCCCGGTTGATCCTGTTGTCCCTCCTCTTTTTCCGGCGCCGGCGATGGAGTTTCGCCAGGTTTGGGCTCCTCTTTGTTCTTGTCTTTGCCCGGGTCGCTCTTGGGCTGCCCTTGATCGTCGCTCTTGCTCGATTGGTCTTTCTGGTCCCCCTGCTTGTCCTTCTGATCTTGCTGCTGCTGATCTTTCGATTGTTGCTGCTGCTGCTGATCCTTGTCGTCCTTCTTGGAATCGTCCTTTTTCTTATCCTGCGGTTTCGGCGAGGGCGACGGAGAGGGCTGCTGGTCGCGTTTTTGCTTCAATTCCTCGATTTTCCGTTTCACATACTCGAGGTTTTCTTTCGCCTCTTTATTGTCCGGGGCGATCTTGAGGCTCTGTTCGTAATGCTGCAGCGCGTTGGTCCAATCCTTCAGCTTTTCGTCGTCCTTTTTTTGCCCGTCGCCGCGCTGGTAGAGAGTGTTTCCAAGATTGTAGTGGCTTCGGCTTTGCAGGCCGAGGTCAGGCGAAAGCAACGCCTGGCTGAAAGAATTTAGCGCCTTGCCAAAATCCTTCATTTTGTAGGCGGCGGTGCCGGCATCGAATTCGATTTTGTCCGCGGCGTGGGTCTGGGGATGTTCTTTCAGCGTCTTTTCGAATTCCCCATAGGCCTCGGGGAACTTGTTCTGCCGGTAGGCTTCGAGACCGGGGGCTGCACCGAACAATGGATTGGCCACAAGGAGTCCGATTGCAGCCATTGCGAGTTTCCGTCTCGGTTGGGCCAACCGCGCCGTCATCCGCTGGCGCCTTCGCTCCCGCATCAGAAAGGACATAACGAGAAAGATCAGTGCAGCGCCCAGAGGCCATTGATAGCGTTCGATGGGCCGCCGGGAGAGTCGGGCATCAATATCACCAGCCTCCATTTTCGCGAGCCCTTCGGAAAAAAGTTGTTTCATGGTGCGCGGGCCATCCTCGAGATGAAGATAGAATCCCCCGGTGCTTTCCGCGATTTCTCGCAACCGCTTCTCGTCCAGCTTCGATTTCACGACTTGCCCCTGGCTGTCTTTGACGAAGGCGTTCCCGCCGCCTTCACCATTGATTGGAATAAGCGAACCTTCCGGTGTGCCCACCCCGACCGCAAAAACTCGGACGCCGGCGTCTGCCGCCGCCTTCGCGGTTTTCGGCGCATTGCCACTCAACTCCTCGCCATCCGTGAAGATGATTACCGCGCGGTTGCCGATCGCGCTCTTGCCAAAGGTCCGCACGGCCAGGTCGATCGCCTCCGAGATGTTGGTGCCGCCTTCCGGAATGGTGCTCGTATCGAGATCGTTGATTGCTTCGACCGCCGCGTCGTAGTCGATCGTGAGCGGCGCCTGCAGGAAGGCGCGTCCGGCGAATGCGACCAGGCCAATCCGATCGCCCTGGAGTTCGTTAACAAGATCCTGGGTTGCCAGCTTCACTCGCTGAAGACGGTTTGGGAGCACGTCGTTGGAAAGCATGCTGCGCGAAGTGTCGACCGCCAGAATGAGGTCGAGGCCCTTCCGTTTCGCGTCGTCGTAGGTGTAGCCCCAGCGGGGTTGGGCCAGCGCGGCGACCGCGAGCGCGAGGCCCAGGAGGCCGATCGCAAAGCGCAAGGCGCGGCGCCGGCGATCTACGTTGCGGGCCAACTCTGGCAGCAGCCTTTCCGAAACAAATTCTCGCAAGCGCAACGCAGCGCGGTGCTCGGCCCGCAGGAATAGCGCGACCAGGAACGGCACCGCGAGCAAAGCCCAGAACCACTGTGGAAAGCCAAAAGTCATGGGTGAAGCGCGTGTCTTTTCTTCACGGCAGTTTCTTCCAAATGCTTTGGCTTAACAAAATCTGCGCCACGAGCAAACCGCACCCCGCCATGATGCAGGCCGGAAAGAGGTCGCGGTACTGTTGATATTTGGTTATCGCGACCGTCGTCGTTTCCAGTTTGTCGATGTCGCGAAAAATCTGCTCCAGCGATTTCGTGTCGGTGGCCCGGAAGAATTGTCCGTCCGCAATCTTTGCGACCTCCTTTAAGCCGGCTTCGTTGAATTGAACGCGCTGGTTTTGATACATGATGTTGCCCAGCATGTCGGTAAACGGTTTCCCAGTTCGTGGATTAAAGACGGGGGCGGGAGCGACCCCATTAATCCCGGCGCCGATGGCGTAGAAGTGAATCTTTAGAGCCTTCACCGCTTCCGCGGCGGTGGTAGGGGGAATCTTTCCGGCGTTATTCTCGCCGTCGGTCAGGAGGACGAGCACCCGGCTCTTGGATGCCTTATCCCTCAATCGATTCGCGGCCGAGGCTATGGCGGAGCCGATGGCGGTCCCGTCTTCGACCATGCCGGTGCGGATGCGCTCAAGGTTCTGCAAGAGCCAATCGTGATCCAGTGTCATCGGGCTGATGACATAGGGGCGTCCGGCGAAGGCAATGATGCCGATGCGGTCGTTGGGCCGGGCCTCAATAAATTGCCGGGTCACTTCACGAATCGCCTCGATGCGCGTGGCTTGGTCGCCTCCAACCGAGAAATCCTTGGTCAGCATGGACTGCGACGCGTCCAGGACCAGCATGATGTCAATGCCGCTGGCTTCCACCTGAGTGAGGCTCTTGCCCAGCTGGGGACGCGCCAGGGCGATGATCAGGAGCGCGAGACCCAGCAAAAAAAGACTGCGGAGGAAATTTCCGGCCCGGGCCGCACTGGTTTTCCCGAGGGAACGCAGCGCTGTGGTAGAGGAAAAGGTGAGCGCGGCGGCGGGCCCGCTCCGCCCTCGGAAGTAGGCCAGCAACGGGATCGCCAGGAGAAGCAGTAGCACCCACGGATGTACGAAGGTGAGCGCGGAATTTGGCGACAACCAATCAGGCAGGCTCAAGTTTCCCTCCTTCCACAAAACGCGTTGCTTCCTCCAGAAGCAGCCGGCTGTCTTCCGTCGTAGCGTCGTAACGCGCGAACTTGATCAGGTCGCAGCGGTTGAGAAAATCCTCGAGCAACGATCTCTCGTCGTCGGAGAAAGGTGACGCCTTAGTGAGAGCGGCGAGAAATTCGACTGACGTCTGGCGGGTCACCGGGAGCTGGTATTGGTCGGTCACATAACGCCGGAGAATGTCGGAAACGCGGATGCTGAATTGATAAGGCGCCAATGTTTCCAACTCGCCACTGATACGATTGAGTTCATCCAGGGTACGTTCGCGGGGCGACGGTTGCGGTTTCGGACGTTGCCACCTGCGCCAGAGCCACCAGGCAATCAGACCGCAAAGCGCCAGGGCGAGGAACGCGCCAGCGTAGATTACCCACGGCGGCACGAGCGAGTAATCAACCGGAGGCGCGATATCGTGGAATTCTTCGGCGGCGAGAAAAAACATAAAGCAGGAAACTCATCGCACCGCCAGGCGCCGCTCGCGTTGTTTGAAAAAGGTGCGCAGCGCCGGCAGATAATCCTCGCCGGTCCGGAGCGGAATGGCATCGATGCTATTGCGACGAAGCATCCGGTTCAGCTCGGTCCGCTGCGTTTCCGCCAGCGCGCTGAAACGGGCCCGCGTCGTTCGGTCCGCGGTATTGATCTCGATTTGTTCGCCGGTTTCGGCGTCTTCCAAAGTGATGATCCCCACGTTGGGCAGGATTTCCTCGCGTTGATCCTGGACGTGAATCGCGATGAAATCATGTCTTCGTCCGCTCACGGAAAGTTCACGGGAAAAATCGCTGCTCTGAAAATCCGAGACGAAAAAAACTACGGCGCGCCGGGTCACCACCTTGTTCAGGTAATCGAGGGCGAGGGCTGGGGCCGTCCCGCGGCCGGCCGGTTCGAAAAACAGGATCTCCCGAATAATGCGGAGGGTATGGGATCGTCCCTTTTTCGGTGGAATGAAAAGCTCCACGCGATCGCTAAAAAGAAGCAGTCCCACTTTGTCGTTGTTCCGAATGGCGCTGAAGGCCAGAAGACAGGCGACCTCGGCCGCCAGCTCCCGCTTAGATTGGGTAGCGCTGCCAAAATTGCCGGAAGCGCTTACGTCCACGACGAGGACAACGGTCAGTTCGCGTTCTTCCGTGAACTTCTTGACGAAGGCGGTTCCAAGTCGCGCCGTGACGTTCCAGTCGATGGCGCGAATTTCGTCACCGGGCTGATATTCGCGCACATCCTCGAAGTTCATCCCGCGCCCCTTGAAAACGCTGTGGTAATCGCCGGCAAAGACCGTCTGGACAAGGCCTTTGGTTTTGATTTCGAGGGCGCGGATTTTGCGGAGGATTTCCGCGGGAGTCTTCCGATCTGGCGGATTGGTCATTCGCAATTATGGCACGGGCAAACCCGCGAAAATCCGATCGACAATGGTCTCGCTGCTGATTGTCTCAGCTTCCGCTTCGTAGCTGACAATGACGCGGTGGCGCAACACGTCCGTTCCGATGCTCTTGACGTCTTGCGGCGTGACGTAGCCGCGGCCGCTCAGAAAGGCATGCGCGCGCGCGGCCAGGGCCAGGTAAATTGTTGCGCGCGGTGAAGCGCCGTAGCGAATCAGGCCGTCGAGGTTCAAATTATACGAAGCCGGTTCGCGGGTCGCCCAGACGACGTCGACGATGTAGTCTTTCACGCGGTCGTCGATATAAATGCTGTTCACGATCGTGCGGGCCGCGATGATTTGTTGCGGATCAACGACTGGCGTCACACCCAGATTCGGCGCCGAGGTCGCCATCAAATCAAGGATCTGGCGCTCCTCGGCTTTCGCTGGATAGCCGATGTGCAATTTCAACATGAAGCGATCGAGCTGCGCTTCGGGCAGTTGGTAGGTGCCCTCCTGCTCGAGCGGGTTTTGCGTGGCGAGGACAAGAAATGGGTCGGAGAGGGGATAAGTGGTTTCGCCAATCGTGACCTGGCGTTCCTGCATCGCCTCGAGGAGCGCGCTCTGGACCTTGGCCGGGGCGCGATTGATTTCGTCGGCTAGAATCAGGTTGGAAAAGAGCGGGCCGAGTTTCGTGGTGAACTCACCGGAGCGCGGATTGTAAATGAGCGTCCCAATCAGATCCGCCGGCAGCAGGTCGGGCGTGAATTGCAGGCGCTGAAAGCCGGTTTGGATCCCGGCGGCCAGCGTTTTCACCGTCAGCGTCTTCGCCAGTCCCGGAACGCCCTCGAGCAGGATGTGGCCGTTGGCGAGCAAACCGAGCAACAACCGATCGACCAGGTATTTCTGGCCGATTACGACCCGGCCAATCTGCTCGCGCAAGGGTGGAATCCACTGACCCATCTCCTGAACTTGCTGTGTGATTTCCTGCGTCGATTTCATAAGAAAGGGTGAGACATGCGAGCGAGGGAGATCGTTCGATCTTCCACTGCGTTTCCGCGCATTCTCCTTCGATGTAGAGGCGCTGGTGTCAAGCGCCTGTTAGAAGGGTCAGGCGTTTGACATAAGCGCCTCTAAACCTGCTCAGCCCGCGCGCGACAGCTCAAAAGCAGCGGCAAACCGGGATACGGTTCGGCCGCCCGAATCCGTCCTTCCAAATACCGCCCATATGTCTCGCTGAGCAACTTCGGCTGATTCACGAAGAAGATAAACTTGGGGGGTTCGAGCGTCCGTTCTTCGTCGCCTCTGGCTTGCGCCGCGTAGAATAATTTCAGGCGCCGAGTTCCGATGGTCGGTGGAGGATTTTCCTCGAACGCAGCGCGGAGCAAACGATTCAACACGCCCGTCCCGAGGCGCACCTGCGCCGCCTGCCGGACGTCGGCGATCAGGCGAAAGAGCTGCTCGACGTTTTCGCCGGTTAGGGCGGAAGCGATCAGGACCGGGGCGTAATCGACGAAGAAGAGGTCGTCCCGGGTCGCGGAAGCGGTCCGCTCCATCTCGGCTTTGGCGCCGCGCTTCGGTTTCACGAGGTCCCATTTGTTCAAGACGATCAAACACGGTTTCTCGGCTTTTTGGATCAGGCCTGCGATCTTTTTGTCCTGGCCAGTCACGCCGCTCGTCAGGTCGATCACAAGAATGCAAAGATCGGCGCGTCGTATCGTGCGCTCGGCTCGCATCACACTGAAAACTTCGACCGAGCTGGAATGTTTGCTGCGCGCGCGAATCCCGGCGGTGTCGATCAGGAGAAACGGTTGTCCGTCCCGCTCATACATGATGTCGACGGCATCGCGCGTTGTCCCGGGCAATTCGCTCACGATGGTTCGGGCATCGCGCAGGATCGAATTGATGAGCGATGATTTGCCGGCGTTCGGCCGCCCGACAATAGCCAGGGCCAGGGGGAAGTTGGTGGTTGGAGCGTCCGGGTCGCGAGGGGTGTCGGAGTCGATGACGGAGGTTGGCAGGAGAGAATCAATTATCTCCAGGAGGCCAGAAATACCGCGGCCATGGGCGGCGCTGATTGGTGCGTAAATGGCGAAGCCGAGCCGCGCGAAGTCGCTCTCCAGATCTTCGTGGGTGGGGTGATCGATCTTATTAATAACGAGGACGACCGGGGCCTTCGCTTTGCGCAGGATTCGGGCGAGCTCCTGATCGATCGGGGTGAGCCCGGCCTGCGCATCGACCACAAGCAGGATTACGTCGCTCTCGCGCATGGCGGCATCCGCCGCGGTCCGGACTTGCGCGGTCAACTCCATTTCGCCGGCGCCGCCAATTCCTCCCGTGTCCCAGACCGTGAAGGTGCGCACCCCGCGCACACAGGGCGCGGCCAGGCGATCGCGGGTGATGCCGGGTTGATCGTGGACGATCGCGATGTTGCGGCCGGCGAGCCGGTTAAAGAGCGCGGACTTGCCTACATTCGGACGACCGACGATGGCGACTTTGCCCACGCTTTCGGGCGTGTTTTTTCGTTGCATGGTTGCGATCGCCTGGCTGCGCTAGCCCACCTTTGCATTGGCGTGGCCTTGCGCGGTCAATTGCCGCACACCATCCCTCACGTAGATTACCCCGGAAACAAGGGTAAAAAAGCCGGCGGCCACGACCACGTAGAGCAAGGGCAGAATTTGCACCTGCAACATGACCCAGGCGATGGCGGCCATTTGCAAGACCGTCGCAACCTTCCCGGTCCAGCTGGGCCTGACGCGAACCTTTCCGTTCAAAATATGCAGGACCGCGCTGCCGACGAGGATGACCGCATCTCGCGTGATGACAAGAACGGGAAACCAGGCCGGGAATTTTCCGTAATGGAAATCGGCCGTGCTCCAGTTGCTGATGCTGAGCGTAATGATACCGCTGAGAAGAAGGCCTTTGTCAGCGATCGGATCGAGAATCATGCCGAGCGAGCTGCGTTGATTGTAACGCCGGGCGACATAGCCATCGAGGCCGTCACTGACGGCGGCTAGAAGAAAAACCGTAATGGCGGCGAAGCGTTGCCAATCCTGCGGACTGCCTTCCTGAATGCTTTCCCCATAATAGATCGCCAGCGTGACGAAAATCGGGATCATCAGGATCCGGATCACGGTGATCTTGTTGGCGGTGGTCATCGGAAAGCGTCGTGTTGATGGAACCTTTCAAGACTGTCGCAAACACTTGCAAGCAATTCCTCTGCTTCTCAAGCGCGCGCTTGCAGGTGTTTTCTAAAACGTCTTGGTCTTGCCGTTCAGCCGGGTAAGATGCAACCCGCATTGCCGATGTGGCGAAATGGCAGACGCAACGGACTTAAAATCCGTTGGGCTTAACGGCCCGTGCCGGTTCGAGTCCGGCCATCGGCATCTTCGAGCAACGAACCCTAAACCGGGTCGTATGGTTTGCCGCAGTCCGGGCAAATCCAGACGCCTTTGGTGTCGTTGACCATGTTGTGGCGCGCACCGCAGTTAGGGCACACAGAAAACATTCGAGTGCTCCGGCCGGCGACCTCGCCTTTTTTCGCGGCGGTATCCGCTGCGATTTCGCTACTCTCATTTTCTTCAGACATACACTTCTAATACGGCCATCGGAGGATCGATTGCAACGAATTAACAGATCGTTCTGGGGCCGGCCGATATCTGCGTTGTCATCCTGAGCGGAGCGAAGCGGAGTCGAAGCGGAGTCGAAGCGGAGTCGAAGGACCCCCGCCGCACGTTGAGCGGCTGTGCCTGGCGCGCCGAACAAAGTCCCACGGGTTCCCTCGACTGCGCTCGGGATGACAACGCAGCGACGGATGGGGTGCAAGACTGTTTGTCCGATCCGTGTTAGAAGCCGGTGATGTCATTGAAACGTAAGACCATGCTCTTCCTGGTTGGCGCCTGCTTTTCCAGGATGACCGCGTTGGCCGCGGCGGAGGGCGAAGATTACAAGCTGGCCGAGGGAGCGAAGATAATCGAAACGCAGCCCTTAACACCGAACCGGTCCCTCATCCTGTGGATGGTCAGGCCGACGCAGCACCCGCGTGACACGCCGGGCGACCCGTACACGTGCCCCGAGTACACGAGGGGGAGTTATTACAGTGGCGCGACCAGAGTCTCCCTGGTGGACCCTCAAACGCGGCGGGTGATCAACACCGTAAAGATTACGACGGACCCGGGAGAGGGAGCGGATGAATTCGATCTGCCGTATCAGATCCGCTCGGATTATTACTATCGGGTCGAAGGCGCGCCGAAAGAGACGGAAGGAAAACCGACGATCATGTGGCTCAAAGATTACAACGGCGACGGCAAAGCGTGGGAATTCGCGCTTTTCGATGCCCAGGCCTGCATGGGGCTCGCGACCACATTGATCGGATACAGCGAGCGCCAGGACAAAGTCATCCAATATCAAACTCACCTGACCGTGACGGCTTCAAAGGGGAAGGGTTCAAGCACCACGGAACTGTGGACGGATTATCTGTTCAGCAAAAAGCCCGCCGATAAGGGCAGGTGGAAATATGAGATCGATTATCGGGGTCGAGGCGGTTCGCTCGATAAGTACGAGGTCCACTACGACAAACAGGCGGAGAGATTTGAAGGCAAGCTCGTCCAAACGGGCGGCGATTAAGAAAGAGTGAACGACTGATCGGCGATTCGAGCATGTGCTTCTCCGGTTCGAGAGAATGCGCTTGCCAAGGCCGTCTCAATCCTTTGCTCTTTTCTCATGGCATCCACGGAGAGACCCCTCTTCATTCCGGTCATTCTCGGCACACCGCGGCAGGGGAGGCGGAGTGCGCACCCGGCGCATCTGGTATTGGAAGAAACCAGGAAACGCGCCGGCGTCGAAACGCAGTTAATCGATGTCCGATCGCTCCACATGCGCCTGGATGACGCCGGCGAGGAGATGAAAGATCCGGCCTTCTCCGAGACCGTCGAGCGGGCGGACGCGCTCATCCTGATCGTGCCGGAGTACAATCACGGGTATCCGGGACTTCTGAAGCACGCCCTCGACATGAATTTAAAGGAGTACATCCACAAAGCCGTCGGACTCTGTGGGGTCTCGGCCGGACCATTCGGAGGCACCCGGGTTATCGAACATCTTCTTCCGGTCATGCGGGAGTTGGGCTTGGTCACCACCTTCACGGATGTGAACTTCAGCAATGTGGGAAAGATCTTCAGCGAAAACGGAGAGTTGCTCGACCAGAGCTTCGTGCGGCGCGTGAACAGCTTTCTCGATGAGCTTCTCTGGATGGCGCGAGTGTTGCGCCACGGCCGCGAGAACATCGCGCCCCAATAAACAGATCGCGCATGTCGATCGACCGACCGTTTGAAAAGCGGATGAAAGAGCTCCGCGTGCTGGAGTCTGATCTCGAAGAGGATTTCGCGCGATCGGGCGGGCCGGGCGGCCAAAACGTCAACAAGGTGTCAACGGCCGTTACCTTGCGGCATACACCGTCCGGTTTGCGAGTCACCGTTCAGGATTCGAGATCGCAAGCCCAAAATCGCAAGCTGGCGCG
Source organism: Verrucomicrobiota bacterium (assembly GCA_003218305.1). Classification (GTDB taxonomy): domain Bacteria; phylum Verrucomicrobiota; class Verrucomicrobiia; order Chthoniobacterales; family UBA10450; genus AV80. The sequence goes on along the minus strand of QHMY01000103.1, from coordinate 3,908 downwards.
CGAAAGACTCTTGGATGCAATTGAGCGACGCCGGCAGGAGGAAAGGGCGGCCGAACGGAGCCGGCGTGAAAAAATTCGACGTCAGCGCTCACCGCGGCCACGCGGGTTAAAGGAGCGAATCCTTGAGGGGAAGCGGAGGAGATCCAAACTCAAGAAACTGCGGTCCAGGACGGACGATTGACGCCGGTTGCGTTCTGCTTCCGAGCTTTGTCTGTAGGGCGGGGCGCTGACCCCCCTCACGCGAGGTGACGCGTAGAGTCGACGGGGTCAGCAAACCCGCCCTGAAGAAGCAGCAAAGAATCCGAAAATTTTCGCTAGAAATACATCTAGCCGAAGAACCTGTGCCGATTTGTCCTTGAAGGAACAACTTCAACTATGAAAAAACTTATTATTGTTACGCCAATGCTGGCCGCTGCCGCTGTCCTTTTGACTTCGTGCACCACGGTTGTGGAAAAACCGGCACCAACCACGACGACGACTACGACCCACTCAGAAACGGTCAAGAGTGCGCCCGCCACCACTCAGACAACCGTTCGTTCGAGCGGTTACTAGGCTTGCTTTAAGCGACAGAAATTAGAGAGGGGACACGCTTGGCGTGTCCCTTTTCTATTTATGCCGCAGGCGTCGGGGTATTGTCAGACTCGACCTCGGCGCCTTCCTGGCTCACGACCGGCGCGATGGCCTGGAGTTTTTCGGCGCCTTTCAAATCCATCAGCTTCACGCCCATGGTATTTCTGCCGACGGCTCGAATCTCTTTCACGCGTGTCCTCACCATCTGGCCCTTGGTCGTGATCAGCATCAGCTCATCGTTTTCGGTAACCGTGAGCGCACCGACGACGTTGCCGGTTTTTTCGCCCGTCTTCATCGTGATGATGCCTTTGCCACCGCGCGACTGCCGCCGGTAATCGTCAAACGGCGTTCGTTTTCCGATGCCGTTCTCGCCGGCCACCAGAAGCATGGCGTTCGGATTCACGATCGCGATGGCCACCACCAAGTCGCCTTTTTCGGGACGAATTCCCCATACGCCCACGGTGTTGCGCCCCTGATCTCGCAATTGCTCCTCATGGAAACGCAGGCTCATGCCTTCTTTGGTGATGAGGACGATCTCGTTGTCGCCATTCGTCAGCTTCGCGTCGATCAGGCAATCATCTTTTTCGATTTGAATGGCGATGATGCCGCCCTTCCGGACGTTGCTGTAATCGGATAGATTCGATTTCTTCACGATCCCGGATCGCGTCGCGAAAACGATGTGAAGATTTTCGTCCCAGGTTTCGTCGACGGTGTTGGGCCCAGTCCCCGATTTCTTGGACTGGACTCGAATCGTGGCCGCGATTTTCTCATCGGCGCGGAGCTCGAGCAAATTGGCGATCGAACGCCCCTTGGAGGCGCGGCCCAGTTCCGGAATCTCGTAGACTTTCTCGACGTACGCCCGGCCGGAGGCCGTGAAGAACATCAGGTAATCGTGGGTGGTGGCGGTGAAGAGATGTTCGATGAAATCGCCCTCTTCTTCCTCCGTCGCGCCTTCGCGCGTGGTCATCCCGATTACGCCCTTGCCGCCGCGCCGCTGGGCGCGGAACGCGCTCACCGCCGTGCGCTTGATAAAACCTCCATGCGTGATGCTGATAATGCAGCCTTCATTGGCGATGAGATCCTCCATGTTGATCTCGCCTTCGTCCGGAACCAACTGGGTCAGCCGCGGACCGGCATGCTTGTCACGAATGTCGCGCAGCTCTTTCTTTATGATCTGAAAGACGCGCGATTCCTTTGCCAGGATGTCGAGCAGGTCCTGGATCGTATCGATTAATTGCTTGTATTCCGCAGTGATTTTTTCCGTTTCAAGACCGGTGAGTTGGTAGAGACGGAGTTCGAGAATCTGGTTCGCCTGGTGCTCGCTGAAAGCATACCGGCCATCGACCAGGCGCGCTTCGTTCCGGATCAGGATTCCGATTTTCTCCACCTGTTTCCGGGTGAATTCGAACGCGAGCAATTTCACCCGCGCTTCGTCGCGGTTGGCTGAGCTGCGAATGATCCGGATGAACTCATCCAGATTCGCCAGCGCGATGAGATAACCTTCGAGCGTTTCCGCGCGGTCCTCGGCTTTGCGCAATTCGAAGCGAGTCCGGCGCAGGATGACTTCGCGGCGGTGATCGATGTAAGCCTGGTTCGCCGCCTTGAGCGAAAGAAGCTTCGGCCGGCCGTGATCGATCGCCAGCATGTTGACCGCGAATGAGCTTTCCATCGCGGTGTGCTTGTAGAGGTTGTTGATGACGATCTTCGGATTGCCATCACGCTTCAGTTCGATGACCACCCTCGTGTTTTCGTCCGACTCGTCCCGGATCGCCGAGATGTCGGTCAACACCTTGTCGTTCACCAAGTCCGCGATGCGCTCGACCAGCGTCGCCCGGTTCACGTTGTAAGGAATCTCCGTGATAACGATCTGCTCGCGATTGCCCTTCAGTTCTTCGACACCGGCTTTGCCGCGCACTTTCATGCTGCCGCGGCCGGTCTCGAGATATTGCTTAATGCCGGCGAGCCCGAGGATGGCGCAACCGGTCGGAAAGTCCGGCCCTTTCACGTGCTTCATCAGCCCATCGAGCGTGATGTCCGGATCGTCGATCTGAGCGCAGATGCCGTCGATCACTTCGCCGAGATTGTGCGGCGGCATGTTTGTCGCCATGCCCACCGCGATGCCCGTGCCGCCATTGACCAGCAGATTCGGGAAGGCAGCAGGAAAGACGGTCGGTTCCGTGCGGGTCTCGTCGTAGTTCGGGACAAAGTTGACCGTGTCCTTGTCCATGTCGGTCATGAGCGCAGCGCCGAGGTGAGTCATGCGCGCCTCGGTGTAACGCATGGCGGCCGGCGGATCGCCTTCGACGGAGCCGAAGTTTCCCTGGCCGTCGACGAGCGTCTCGCGCATGGCCCAAGCCTGCGCCATGTGGACAAGGGTGGGGTAAATGACCGCTTCGCCGTGAGGGTGATAGTTACCGCTCGTGTCACCGCAAATTTTCGCGCATTTCCGATGCTGCCGGTTCGGGAAGAGCGAGAGATCGTGCATCGCGTAGAGGATGCGGCGTTGCGAAGGCTTCAGCCCATCCCGCGCATCCGGGAGCGCACGAGAAATGATGACCGACATCGAGTAATCGAGGAACGACCTCGATACTTCCTCGGCTACGTTGATTAGCTCTATTTTTTCGTTCGGATTATACACAGAATTAAAATGACGAATGACGAATGACGGATGACGAAACGCTGGACGAGATGATCGCTAACCTTCCTTCGTCATTCTTGCTACACATCCAGGTTGCGAACATTGAGCGCGTTGTCTTCGATGTACTGCCGCCGCGGCTCGACCACATCGCCCATGAGTTTGGAGAACATTTGGTCTGCCTCGACCGCATTGTCGTCATTCAGGTCAACTTTGAGCAGCTTGCGTTTCTCCGGATCCATCGTGGTGTTGAAAAGTTCTTTCGCGTTCATTTCGCCCAGGCCTTTGAACCGCTTGATCTGGACGCCGCGCCGCCCGATTTCGACGATCTTTTGGTGAATCTCGGGAATGGAGAACAAGGGATGCACCACGGCTTTTTCGCCTTCGCCTTCGATCAGCTCGAAAATGGGATGATCGCTCGCGGCATAGTGGTCGACCTTGAGACCTTTGCGCGCGAGCTCCGCAATGATCTTCTGGATGGTGGCCGATTCGTGCAACTCCACCAGCTTGGCGCGGCGGCGAACACCGCCGTTTGATTTCACCGGCGTAGCGGCGAGCGGGAGCAGTTCCTGGCCCATTTCGGCATCGAACAGATTCAGATCGAGGTTCTCCTCGTGGAAATCGCGCACCTCGTGCTGATCGTGAAAGTAGCGGACCGTTTCTTCGTTGCCCTCGCGCACTTTCACCAGGTAGGCGGGAAGCT
>QHMY01000157.1 GCA_003218305.1 Verrucomicrobiota bacterium | reverse complement strand
GCGGTCGCGCTGCGGCCAAGGAGGGGCGCTTTCCAAACCGCCCTTTTTCCGACGGCGGACTGGAGACCGGCGCTCCTTGGAAAAGGCGCGCCCCTGTCGTAGACTTCTCGCGCCTCGTGAATCCGCTCGAAGACCGCATCGGTTACAAGTTCCGCAACGCGCTGTTGCTGGAAGAAGCGCTCACGCATCCCAGTGTGAGGCACGAGCGCCTGGAGTTTTTGGGCGATGCGGTCCTGCAGCTCGTGATGACGGAACACCTGTTCGGGCATTTTAAGAAAGAAGCCGAAGGGACGCTGACGAAACTGCGCTCGCGGCTTGTTTCGCGGGAGGCCCTCGCCGTTCATGCGGCGACGCTCGAACTGGGACGCTATCTGGCCGTCGGCCGCGGTGAGGACGCGAGCGGCGGTCGCGAACGCAATTCGACGCTCGCCGACGCTTTCGAGGCGCTCGTCGGAGCGATCTATCTCGATAGCGATCTGGCCACGGTGCGTCGCTTTATCCTGGATCAGGCAGCGGGCGATCTGGCGCAACTCGTCGACGAACCGACCGATATCAACCCGAAGGGTCACCTGCAGGAATTGCTCCAGGCGATTTCGCCCCGCAGCCCGGTTTACGAAGTGATTTCGCAGACCGGGCCGGAGCACGAAAAGACGTTTGTGATTCGCGCGGTTTGGGAGGGCATCACGCTCGGGGAGGGAACCGGGCGAAGCAAGAAACAGGCGGAAACGGCCGCCGCCGAGGAGGCGATGCGGCAAAAGCGGTGGGAAACGGAAAAGACGTCGACCGCACCTTCTCGGTAGGGCGAGACTCAGTCGAGCCGCGAAACGATTACGGCTCGACAGAGTCTCGCCCTACCAGCCCGTCGGCAATGGTTGAGCGCGTGCAGGGTCTTGGCGCCCGATTGCCAGCTGAAATGCTGCGCGATTGCCGCGGTGACGAATTTCTTGGCGCGCCGGACTGATTCCTCGAGGGAAAGTCTGTTGGCAAGGCCGGCGGTAATTGCGGCGGAGTAAGTGCATCCCGTCCCGTGCGTCGCTATTCCGCGGGAGAAGGGCGCGGAGAATTCAACGACATTTCCCTCCACAAAAAGAAGGTCGATTGCCTCCTGACCCGAAAGATGACCGCCTTTCAACAACACCGGAACGCGATATCTTTCCGCCAGCTTCTTGCCCGCGGCGCGCATCGTGGGCAAATCGCCAATCGGTTCTCCCAGTAACCGGGCGGCTTCGTCGAGGTTTGGGGTGATGAGAGCCGCGAGCGGAAACAACTCCTGCTCGTACGCGCCCACGGCGTCCCCTTGCAGAAGAGAAGCCCCGCTCGTTGCCACCATGACCGGATCGATTACGAGAGGCGCCGCCGTCTCTCTGGTCCGCGAGCGGAGCGCTTTTGCAACCGCCGACACGATTTCGCCGGAGAAAAGCAGGCCGGTCTTGATCGCAGCCACTGGAAAGCTCTTGAGCAGAACTTCGATCTGCGCGGAAACCATTTTCACGCTCACCGGCTCAATTTCTGAGACGTGACCGGGAGTTTCCGCGACGACACCTGTGATCGCAGTCAAGCCGTAGACTCCCAGAGCGCTAAAAGTCTTGAGGTCGGCCTGGATACCGGCGCCGGCGCTGCTGTCGGATCCGGCGATGGTAAGACCGACCGGAACTTCAGGGTTTGCCGCCATTTTAGCCCATGCTGTCGCCGCCAGGGCGACTATCGACTCTAAGCGCCGTCGCTGCCGATCGCCTCAACGGGACAGCCTTCCATGGCTTCCTTGCAGAGAGCTTCTTCCTCCGGCGTTTCCGGCTGTTTGTAAACGAAGGAATGTCCGCCGTCGTCGTTCCGCTTGTAATTGGCGGGCGCCGTTTCCCGGCACAGGTCGCAGTCGATGCATTGGTCGTCGACGTAGAATTGTCCGTCGATGTTTTCCGGATACTTATTTGCTGCGTCAGCCATAGGTTTGCCTGCTAAAAGCGAAGTCGAACGTAGGAAGAAACATGCCCCACGCAATGGAATTTTACGCCGTTTCGCGCAACCGGTGGACCCGTCACCGGCGAAGAAGGGGTGATGCCGTGTCGCAGTTGCAATGAAAGCTGAAACTTCGACAACGTTCCGGGCATTTGCGATAGAGCTGGCAGTCTATGCCGTCCTGGTCACGGGCTACTTCTTCCTCGTGCTCCATTTCCTCTCAGGCTGGTTGCAGGAATTGCATCTGCATCACGTGAAGCTCTATGCGCTGGTCGCGATTGTGCTCATCATTGGCCAGGCCGTCTTGCTCGAAAGCATCACGACGTGGCTCTTCCGTCTTCTCCGCGGCCGTTCGGAATAAAAGGGCATGTTCTTCCCCATTTCGCAGTCGCACATCAGCCCGATCTACCTCGTCGTTGTCGGATTTTGCATCGGGGTTATGGGCGGATTCTTCGGTGTAGGCGGAAGCTTTATTGCGGGTCCCGCGCTCCGGGCTGTGGGCCTTGATTGGAATTTCGCGGTGGGCACCGACCTCGCGCACATAGTCGGAAAATCCGTGGTGGCCGCCAAGCGGCATCGCGCTTTGGGCAATGTCGATTTGCGACTCGGCTTCATTATGGCCCTCGGAACGATGGGCGGCGCGGAAGTCGGCGCGCAACTCATTCAAATGTTAAAGCGCGCGGGCAACGTGAACTTCGTGGTGAGCATCGTCTCCATCGTCATCTACGTGAGCATTTCCAGCTTCATGATTTGGGAAGCGTGGCGGACGCTACATCTTCGAAAAAAGCGCCGGCCCCGCTCCAAGGTGCCGGGAACCGCGGCGAAACAGGATGAGTCCTCCTTCAGCCACCGAACCCGGGCCATCCAGCGCCTTCGCCTCTGGCCGATGATCTCCCTGCCGACCTCCGGGGTGACGATCTCGCTTTGGGTGATCGTGCTCGTCTCGTTCATTGGCGGATTGTTCAGCGGGTTTCTTGGGGGCGGCGCTGGTTACATCCGGATGCCGATGATGGTTTACGTGCTCGGAATTCCCACCCATCTCGCGGTCGGCACCGATCTCTTCGAAATCATCATTTCCGCCAGTTACGGGACGTTCAGTCACGCGATCAAAGGCAACGTTGATATCCTGATCGCGCTGGTCATGCACACGGGCGCCGCCATCGGCGCGCAGATCGGCGCCGTCTCCACCCAGTATTTCGCCGGCCCAAAGATCCGGCTCGCCTTTGTGCCGCTGCCCCTGATCGGCGCGGCTATCGTCATTTACACCCTGCTGACCGGACACAAACTCTAACCCATGCGCGTTCTCATTTGCAGCGACGGCACCGACCCCGCCGACAAACCGGTCCGGCTCGGTGGTCTGGTTGCCGGGCCGTGCCAGGCCGAGACGACGCTGCTGGGAATCGCCGAGACGCCCGGCGACGAAGGGCCTTTGCGCGCGGCGCTGGAGAGCGAGGCGGAAAAGCTGCGTGGCTTCGGTGTCACGCCCGAACTGGTCTTGCGCACCGGCGAACCGATCCGCGAGATCCTGCACCAGACCAAAGAGTCGCAGTACGATCTGACCGTCATCGGCGCGGAGCGCAAAGGGACCACCGGCCTCTATTGGCGCGCGGAAAAAAGCTATGAAGTGATCAAGGCGATTCCGTCACCGGTCCTGCTCGCGACCGGCGCGTGCGAAAGCCTGAAAAGCTTCGTCGTTTGCACCGGTGGGAAGAATTACATCGATGCGGCCGTCCAGTTGACCGGCAAAGTCGCGGCGGCGGTAGGCGCTTCGGTGACTCTTCTGCATATCATGCCGGAGCCGCCCGCCATCTACGCCGATCTGGTCCGGCTCGAGGAGGATGTGGATCAACTCCTGCGGTCCGGCTCCGAGCTTGGCCGCAACCTCGTGGCGCAGAAAAAGAGTCTGGAGGAGATGGGTGTCACCACAGAGGTGCGCGTGCGCCACGGGATTGTGCTCAGCCAGGTCTTTGCGGAAGTGAACGAACGAAAACACGATTTAATCGTCAGCGGCACTTCGCTGACGCGCGGCCCCCTCGGCCATTACATCATGGGGGACGTGACCCGAGGCATCGTTAACCGCGCGAACGTGCCGGTATTGGTAGCGCGAGCGGGGAAATCGAGCGAGGCCAGGCCCGGGAGCTTTTGGACCGGGCTTAAGCAAATGTTTTCCGGCCGCACCGAAGCGTGAACGTCTAGCGATTTTAGCGATCGCCTCCCTGTAGCCGCTTCGCTGTGCGAAGCGCTCCTCCTCAATCGCAAATCGGCAATCGAAAATTATCGAACCATCCCAGTGCGCGCCCGGCCTCGCGTGTCTGTATAGCGCCAACGGCGCGGCTTTCAGGTTAGCCTGGGGCAACGCCCCAGGAGACATGGATTAATATTTCCCCTGCGCTGAAAGCGCAATTCATCCAGGCACGCTGTCTAGCCAACGTCGTTTGCGAATTGAAGTGTTGAGACGCGCTTTCAGCGCTGGGCACGCTGTTGGGCAATGTTCTCGCCGCGGCGAGCTGGCCTGATGCAGCGCCTTTGGCGCTAAAGACAAACCGGCCCACAGGGCCGCGGCTACAGCTTGCGGCTTCGCGAACGGGTGGCATGTTCCCATCCGCGTTTCCGCGGTCAGGCCGAAGTAGCTCAGTTGGTAGAGCAACGGTTTCGTAAACCGTAGGTCACGGGTTCGAATCCCGTCTTCGGCTCCACTTTCCGGCTTAGAACCTGAGCGATGGGCTCAGGAGATGCCCCCACCAGGCGAAGGAAATAAAAGCAGTGCTGGCGAGCAGGAGCAGCGTCGCATGAACGCGCGGCCACCAGCCGAGCCCCGGAGCTTTCCAAAATCTCACCGCGGCCATCGCGAGGACGATCAATCCCAGCGCGGCCAGCCAGCCGGTCAGGTGGGAGGCAAGCAGCCAGGGATTTAACCCGTCGCCGAGGTAGGCAACATCGGTTTCGACGCGGCTCATGGGCAGACCGATCAGCGCGATGCAGCCGATCTCCAACAGGCAGACGATGCGGGACAGGCGAAAAAGGAGCCGATCGCGGGGGGACAACGGTAAGGGGCGGCCATACCGCCTCCGAATCAACGCCGCGACCGGCCAGAGAAGGATGGTCGCAACCAGGAGCGCGAGGCTCCCTCCAATGAGCGGAAGCATCAGGGTCTTGCGCACCGGACCCGTGACGCGCTCTTCCAGGGTCACCGGGCTGGACAAGAGGTGTGTGACAACGCCCTGATCGTTGCGGCGAAATGCGATCACGCCCGGGCCATCCACCTCGTGATAGAGAAGGGGGCCGACTTCACGCCAGCGCTTCAGATTGCCGCGCAAATTCTTGTTGTCCTCCACGGTCAAGATTCCCTTTTCATCGCTGCGTACCTCGTATTGTTCGAGAAGAGCGGCGATCTTGGGAAACGTCGAATCCGCGCGGCGGCTCGTGGTGTAGAGTCCCGACACAGCGCGGCCGTCGGCTTGCGCCGTTTTTGGATCCACGTCCGGCGGTGGCGCGGCCGGGTCGGGAAAATAGCGATCCAGGAACGTGCGGATGACTTCGCCGCGGCCGCCGCCGAACCGCGATCCCGCGCTGTTATACGACACGAACAGGCCGACCCGCGCCTCGGGCATCAGGATCATGTCGCTATGGAAATAGAAGGTATCGCCGGCGTGTCCAACAATGCGCTGCCCATTCGATGGGTATTCCATCAGGATCAAGCCAAGCGTGCGAACTTCCGGAGGCAGGTCTAGCTGACGCGTTTCCATCATCCGAACGGTTTCCGGTTTCAGGATGGTGGCGCCGTCGAGTGTGCCCTCGGCGAGGAAGGCGAGCATGAAACGCGTCATATCTGTCGCTGTGGTCGAGAGCGCACCGGCCGGAGCAGCCGGAGTAAACTCAAACTTCTTCGGCCCCTG
>QHMY01000102.1 GCA_003218305.1 Verrucomicrobiota bacterium | reverse complement strand
GCTGGCGCGCGAGCTGGCGAGCCGGGGAATTACGGTTAACGCCATCGCCCCGGGGTTGATCGAAACGGATATGACCGGGGTGCTTTCCGACGAAATTCGGCAGGCTATCCTGCAAAAAATCCCACTGGGAAAACTGGGGCAGCCGGACGACATCGCCGCGGCTGTGGCCTATCTCGCTTCTGCCGAAGCGAAATATGTGACGGGACAAGTGCTCGCCGTTGATGGCGGCATGGTGATGTAGGCTGGCGGTCATTACGCTGTCATCCCGAACCGCGCAGACGGTGAGGGACCCCGCAGTTGCAAATTGCGTCACGCAACAGAAGGAAGCGCTCTTCTCCAGCGGAGAGGTCCCTCGCCGTCTGCGCGACTCGGGATGACAAGCGAATTCGATCCCACAGGACAATCGTAGCACCAAACCTGCTTTCAGTGTCCAGCGTCTCGTTAGGCGACGCCCGCGCATGAAAACTCTGGCTGCTCTCTTCGTAATCGCTCTCGCATTCTTCGCCTACTTCTACTTTCACCGCCCGATCAGTTATCCCCCAGGCGTCCTGATTGATTCGGAGCCGACGCAAATTGCGATCGGCGATGGGGAGCAAGAGATCGAGCACGGCAGGTATCACCTGAAACCGCTGGCCAGATTCAAGCTCGATGCGCGCATTCTGCATCGAAAGACGTACGGGTACGACCGCGGAGCGAAACTCGTTCCGGTTGATCTGGCGGTGGGTTGGGGGGCGATGTCGGATCAGGCCGTGCTCGATCGGCTCACGATCAGCCAGAGCATGCGGTTCTACTGGTACGAGTATCAATCGCCGCCGATCCCGAAAGACCAGATCATTTCGCACAGCACGAATTTACACGTCATTCCAGCCTCCCCGGCGATTGCAGCCTTCTGCAAGTCGCTGCGGCAGGGCGAGCTCGTTCATCTGGAAGGGGAACTGGTCGAGGCGACGGGTCCCGAGATCGGAACCTGGCGCAGTTCGCTTACCCGAACGGACAGCGGCAACGGCGCCTGCGAACTGATGCTGGTGGAAAACTGCGCGAAGCTGGATCCGGCAGTCAGGAAGGCGACGGCACTCGTTACGCGCTGATCGTTGGGTGGATCGTGCGCTGAGTTTATCCTAAGCGAGGTCGTACATGCGCGCCATTTGTTTAGCGCCAAAGGCGCGTCGGCATTCCAGCCTGGGGCGCCCCAGGGATTTGTGCAACGCCAACCGTCAGCGCTGAAAGCGCGATTCATTCCGTACCTATGCGTTTTGAATCGCGCTTTCAGCGCTGGATCCCATCATCGCATGAGAATCCTGGGGCGATGCCCCAGGCTTATATGAGAGCGCGCCTGTAGCGCTAGGCGAAGCGAGCCTGCACTGAGCGAAGCCGAACGGGGTCGAGCCGAGAGTGGGCCCGTTCCTTGCGCACCCAGCGTTCTCGTTTCATGGTGAAACCATGACCACAGAAAAAGCGACTTTTGGCGCGGGTTGTTTTTGGGGCGTTGAAGCGACCTTTCGAGCCACCCGCGGCGTGACCAATGCCACCGTCGGTTACGCCGGCGGCACCACGGACAATCCTACCTACGAAGATGTTTGCAGTCACGCCACCGGCCACGCCGAAGTGGTGCAGGTCGAGTTCGATCCGGCTGTCGTGAGTTATCAACAGCTGCTCGAGGTCTTTTGGTCGAATCACAATCCGACCACGTTGAACCGCCAGGGACCCGACGTAGGCGACCAGTATCGTTCGGCGATTTTTTATCACACTCCCGAGCAGCAGGCCGCCGCCGAAGAATCAAAAGCCAGCCAGGACCGGAGCGGTCGATTCAAGCAGCCGATCGTAACGCAGATCCAACCCGCGCCCACGTTCTATCCCGCCGAAGATTATCATCAGCGTTATCTGGAAAAGCGCGGGTTGTCGCACTGCGCGGTTTAGCTCCCTTCCGCACCCCATGCCGCGCGAAGTGATCCGCTCCAAGAACTTCGTCGCCGACGCAGCGAATTTCCTCCTCGAACAGGCGCGGATGGCGCTGGCGGAACGAGGCCAATTTCGGATCGCGCTCTCCGGCGGGAACACGCCGCGCCCGATCTACACGGAGTTCGCCAGGATCGGACGAGACCTTCCCTGGGACCGCGTGTTCTTCACCTTTAGCGACGAACGCTGCGTCCCACCCGATGACGAGCAAAGCAACTTTCGCATGGCGCGCGAATCACTGTTCGTTCCTGGGTCGGTCCCGGAAAAATCGGTGGCGCGGATGAGGGGCGAGATCGAGCCGCAGGTCGCGGCCCGGGAGTATCAGGACCAGCTCGATCGTCTTGCGACGGAACGCGGCGAAACGACTTACCGGCACGACTTGATTCTCCTCGGAGTGGGGGATGACGGCCACACCGCGTCATTGTTCCCCGGCACGCCCGCACTCGAGGAAACGGTTCGCGGGGTCGTGGCCAACTTTGTTCCCAAATTTGAAACCTGGCGGATCACCTTCACTTTTCCGATGCTTGGCCGGGCCCGTCACATTTGTTTCCTGGCGAACGCGAACAAGAACCCGACGCTGCTCGAAGAGGTGTTGGCCGGCGACCGCCGGTATCCTGCGGCCCGTGTGCAACCAAAGAATGGCGACCTGACCTGGATTCTCGGAGAGTCGTAGAAACCGGCATGACTTCAGCTTAGAAACTTCTTATGCGCAAAATCATCGTGACCGGTTCGGCGGGCTTGATCGGTTCGGAGACCGTCAAACATTTCGCCAGCGATGGCTACCGGGTCGTCGGGATCGACAACGACATGCGCAGCCGGTTCTTTGGGCCGGAAGCCTCGACCCAGAAAACACGCGACCAGCTCGTCCAGACGGTGCCGGAATATGAACATCACGACCTGGACATCCGCGACGCGAACGCGGTCCTCGAATTGTTCAAAACGCACCGCGCCGATATCGCGGCCGTCGTTCACACCGCGGCGCAACCATCCCATGACTGGGCGGCGCGCGATCCGCAGACCGATTTTACGGTTAACGCCAACGGGACCCTGAATCTGCTCGAAGCCGTCCGCACGGTTTGCCCGGAGGCGCCCTTCGTTTTTACCTCGACCAACAAGGTCTATGGCGACACGCCAAACCGGCTCCCGTTGCGCGAGTTGCCATTGCGCTGGGAAATCGAGGCGGGTCACGAATACGAGCCAGGCATTTCCGAGACGATGAGCATCGATTATACGAAGCACTCGCTCTTCGGCGCGTCGAAAGCCGCTGCCGACATATTGGTGCAGGAATACGGCCGCTACTTCGGCATGCCCACCGCCTGTTTTCGCGGCGGTTGCCTGACGGGTCCCGCCCACGCCGGAACGGAACTGCACGGTTTTCTATCCTACCTCATGATCTGCACCGTGACGGGGCGGCCCTACCGCGTCTTCGGTTACGGCGGAAAGCAGGTGCGCGATAACATTCACAGCGCCGATTTGGTGGATGCGTTTGCCGCGTTCATCAGCGCACCGCGAGCCGGCGAGGTTTACAACATTGGCGGCAGCCGCCACAGCAACTGCTCGATGCTCGAAGCCATTAACCTCTGCGAAGAAATAAGCGGCAAGCGTCTAACTTGGAAATACGAAGAGGATAATCGCATCGGCGACCACATCTGGTGGATCAGCGATGTGCGCAAGTTCCAGGAGCATTATCCGACGTGGAAGTTTCGTTACGGCCTGCGCGAGATTCTCGACGAGATCCACAGCGCCGTGGTTCAGAGGTAGGCACGCGCAACTGCAGCGGCCGCCTGTTTTGTTCGGTAGGGCGAGACTCTGTCGAGCCGTAGGGTCCGATCGAACGCGCCATCCCAGACGGCTCGACTGAGTCTCGCCCTACCAACGCAGCAGACTAGTACTCTTCGCCGTCGTCTTTCGCCGTAGGCGCAATTTTGTCTTCGATTCCGTAAACGTGGAACATGACCCCAAACCAATAGATGGGAATCAAGGCCAGTCCGAAACCAGCGGTGGCCGTGGCTGCCAGGGCCCCGCACAGGAGCGCGCCAAACGCGCCGATCACAAAAAGCAAACCGAGCACTTTGTAGCCTTTGTAAACATGCCCGAGGCCGGGGACCACACTCAGCATTACCGCGACCAGATCGCTTGCCTTGCCCTCGGCGGTATCCGTTTCGGCGCGGACCCAATCGCAACGATCGCAACTCTGTGCATCCTTCGGCAAGACGTGACCGCAGAGCGGACAGTTCATGTGGTCCGCGGTCAGGGCTGGCTCTGAGACGGGTGCGTCAGTGTATTCCAAAGTGATCCTCCGTTTTTATAATGGCTGCGTCATCGTTCCAACGACCGGGGCATCCGTCAAGAACAGTGATGCATTTGACGGATCGAATTCCACGGGAAACCGTGGCAGGGGCAATCCGTCATTCGGAAACATGACACCGCTCGATCTGACTAAGAGTCCACCGCGCTCACCCAGCGAAGAGCTGGCGGGTCTCATCATGCTCCCGCGGATGATCGACATTGCGCGAGCCAAACTTCCGGGTGGAGCGGTCGGAGAATATCAGATCGGACGCGGGATGAGTGGAGTGGTCTTGAAGCACTTTCGGCTTACCGCGGATGAATTTATCGGAATCGTTGCGCGGGCCAACGACGACGACGAAGTGCTGGCAACGCTCCCTGGTGGTCCCGGCCAAACCGATCATTCCAAGCTCTCGAGCTTTTTGAAGGGGCTCACGGTGGCCGATGTGCCAGACCCATTTAAGGGCGAGTTTCAGAGCTTTTACGGCAAGAACCTGCCTGCTGATCGTCTGCTGCTGGATGTTCTCGAAGAAGGTGATGCGCGGTCGTTTCCGCGGAAGCCTGACGGCGACTCTCGCTCTTCATAGCAGGGACGCCGTCCCGCAGTTGCGGGATCCGCAGGCTGCCAACAGAGACTCGGGAGAGAATTCGTTGCGGACGGCGCAGCGCGTCGTCGTTCCCCGGAAAGAGGCCTGTATCTCCGCTGTTCAACCCGCCGCGCGTTGAGTAGAACTGGCGCGATGGCAACCGTGGATCAGCTGGTGGATTATTGCCGCGATCTTCTCCGGATCGAGGAAATCGAGGATTGGCCGAATGCTCTTAACGGGCTCCAGATCGGAAACTCCGGGGTTGTCACCCGGCTCGGCGCCGCGGTCGACGCCTCGACCCGAACGATCGACGCGGCCATCGAGCGCGGGATAAATTTTCTCATCGTGCACCACGGTTTGTTCTGGCCGGGCTTGCAACCGATCGTCGGCGGCCGGCGGCGAATGCTGGAGAGGGCGCTCCAGAGCGATCTCGCTCTCTACAGCGCCCATCTTCCTCTCGATATCCATTCGGTCCTGGGCAACAACGCGCAGCTGGCGGCGGCGTTGAACTTTGAAACCACCGAGCCGTTTTTCGAACACAAAGGACAATGCATCGGCCTCAAGGTAAAAGCGCAGATTTCGCGCGCGGAAATTTCCGGAGCGCTTGAGCGTTCGTTAGGCGGGCCTGTGAAACTCTTTGCCTCGGGACCCGAGCAAACGAACGCGATCGGTTTGATCACGGGCGGTGCTGGCTCGGAAATTTACGCCGTGGCCCGGGAAGGCATCGACACCTTCATCACGGGCGAAGCGCCGCATTGGGCTGCCGTAGCCGCGGAGGAACTCGGGATTAACCTTCTTCTGGGCGGACATTACGCGACGGAGACTTTCGGGGTGAAGGCCCTGGCCGCACATCTGGCCGATCGGTTCGACCTGCCTTGGGAATTCTTGGATTTTCCGACCGGCTTATGATCGGCTCCTATTTTAACGCGGTGATCCTGGCTACGGACGACGCCTACGTTTGTCTCGGCTTCGCGGCCTTGCTACTGCCTGTCGTTCTGGTCGTGGTGGGCGTGGTGCAGATCCACAAACTGAAGAGGTCCGTGCGCCAGCTCACCAGCCGCATCGGAGCACTGGAGTCGCGCGATCATGGGGTCGTTGCGCCAGCGGCTCCCGCGCCGGCGGCTGCAGCTGAGCCTCAGGTGGTTTCGCCATCGCCGGCTCCGACCGCGCCCCGCGCCGTCCCGCCGCAGGTCGCTACGCCGTCAGTCGTTCCAGAACCAGCACGCCCAGCGGTAGCTCCCAGCGTGCCGCCGCCGTTGCCGCCCATTCCTCCGCCACCAACGCGGGTCCCTCGAGTCTCGAAGCCAATCGATTGGGAGGCGTTTTTTGGGGTCAAGCTTTTCGCATGGATCGGCGGCTTCGTCCTCTTCCTTGGGATCGTTTTCCTGGTGAAATATTCCTTCGAAAACAACCTGATCACACCCGCCATGCGGGTGATGATCGGCACGGTCGTCGGTCTTGCCCTCATCATGACGGGCTGGTTCACCGCGACGCGGGGCTATCGCGTTTCCGGCCAGAGTCTTTGTGCCACCGGCGTCCTCGTTCTGTACGGAAATATTTTTGCGGCCCACGTTTTCTATCACCTGATCGAAATCGTTCCGGCGTTCGCTTTCATGGCGCTCGTCACCGGCGCCGCGTTCTTTCTGGCCGTTCGCATGAATGCGCAGGTCATCGTGGTGCTCGGTCTGCTCGGCGGCTTTCTCACACCGGTTCTGCTCTCGACCGGGGTTGATAATCCGACCGCTCTCTTCGGCTACATCGCGGTCCTCAATGCCGGCGTCGCGGCTATCGCTCTCCGGAAGCGCTGGGATTACCTCATTCTGCTCGCGGCGGCCGGCACGGTGCTCATGGAGTTTGGCTGGGCCTTCCGGTTTTTCGAATCGCCGAAGGCAAATATCGCTTTCGCCGTGTTCCTCGGCTTCGAGGCGCAATTTCTCGCGATTTTCGCGGTGCAACGCCGCACCACTCCCAATGCGAATTGGTCGGCGGGCGCGGCCATCGGGCTCGCGTTTGCGGCCTTGGCTGCGGGATTCTGTTTTCTCGGCTATCCCACGCTTGGTCACCGGCCCGGGTTTCTGTTCACGTTTGTCTTCCTGGCGGAGGCTGGCCTCCTGACCATGGCGCTCCTGCGAGCGCGCCTCGCGGCCTGGTTCGCGCCCCTCGGCGGCTTGGTGGTCTTCATCTTCCTGGCCAGTTGGACCGGGATTTACCTGAACGATAATTTGCTCTGGTGGGGGTTGGGTGGGTATGTCGGCTTCGCGCTCTTGCACGCCGGTTTCGCGTTCTGGCCGGGCGCGGATGCGCCGGTTTCAAAAGGCCTGGCCTGGCAAAGCTATGTGCCCCTCCTGCCGCTCGTCCTCATCTGCCTTTGCGTAGTCAAAGGCGAAACATCGTCCGCCGTTTGGCTTTCTCTGCTGGTTCTCGATTTCATTTTGATCGCGGTGGCATTCGCGCGCCGTTCCCTTCCAGCGATCGCCCTCGCCCTGGTCGTGACCATTGTTGCAGGTGCCCTGTGGATCCTGGCCGCGCCCAGCGGAATGGATATACGGGAATTCTTGGTAGTTGCGGCTGGCTCCGGGACCCTCTTTTTCTCCGTTGCTCTTTTCGCGGCTGGCAAGTTCTTCCCCGAGTCGGAAAACGTCCGGCGAAATATTCCGGCCCTCGCGGCCTCGTTGCCCTTCCTCCTTCTGCTCATGGCTATCGCGAAGCTGCCGATTGGCGATCCCACGCCTTTCTTCATGACCGCATTTTTTCTCGCGGTCTTGCTGCTTGGCCTCGGCGTGATGACGCGTACGAGCTGGATTGCGCTGATTGCGCTGGCTTTCACCTGGGCGGTCGAACGCGAATGGCAGACGCTTCATTTCTCCAGTGCTTATGGCTCGCTTGGCCTGGGGTGGGGGGTCGCGTTTTTCGTGCTCTTTTTCGGCTATCCATTTTTCACGTCGGAAGAACGAAAGCCGTTGCCATGGGCGGTCGGCGCGCTTTCCGGGCCCCTCCATTTTTGGCTGATCTACGAAATCATTTTCACGACGTTCCCAAGCCTGCGCAACGGTTTGATTCCCGCGGCGTTCGTCCTCCCATACATCGTCGGCACTCTTTCCCTCGTGAAAAAGAGAGAGGCCTCGCCGGCCTCCGGCGATGCCCGTCTGGCTTGGCAAGCTGGGGCCGCGTTGCTTTTTGTCAGCCTTATCTTTCCGATCCAATTCGATCGCGAATGGGTCACGCTGGGCTGGGCCTTTGAAGGTTTCGCGCTGCTTTGCCTGTTCCGCGTGGTTCCGAACCGGGGCCTGCGTTATGTGGGCGTCGCCCTGCTCGCGATCGCGTTCGCTCGTCTCGCCGTGAATCCGGCGGTTCTCGAGTATCACCGCCGGAGTGAGACGCCGATTTTGAACTGGTATCTCTACGGCTACGGATTGCCGATTATTTTCCTGTTCGTCGGCGCGTGGCTCTTTCGCCCGCCGCGGCAAACGACCTTCGAACGGACCGCCCCGACATTTCTCTATTCATTGGGCGCGATCCTTACCTTCCTGCTCTTGAACATTGAGATCGCGGATTATTTCTCAGTGGGCCCGACGCTCACGTTTTCCTTCTCAGGCAACTTTGCGCGCGACATGACCTATTCGATCGCCTGGGCACTCTATGCCTTTGCGCTTCTCCTCGCGGGCATGAAACAGAAAACGGGCTGGGTGCGTTACGCCGGCGTGGCCCTTCTCCTGGTCACCCTGGCCAAACTTTTCCTCCACGATCTCGGAAGTCTCAGTCAGCTTTATCGCATCGGCGCGTTCATCGGTGTGGCTATCATCCTGATCGTCGTCTCATTCGTTTATCAGCGTTTCCTGGTTCCGAAGATCAAGGAGAGCCCGCCGCCGCCTCCTCCAATGTAGAGGCGCTCGCCGCAGCGAGCGCCTCTACATTGTTTTTCCTTTCGTAAGCTGGCACTACGCTGTTGTGTTGCGTCCGTGACTGCAGCCGCGAATTCGAACCAACGCGTCAGCGCCCGGGCCACGGGGATCGTCGGTATCGCCATTCTTTGCAGCCGCCTCCTTGGGTTGCTCCGCGAAGTGATCTTCGCCGCGCTCTTTGGCGCTTCGCGCAATATGGATGCGTTTCTGACCGCGTTCCGGGCGCCCAACATGTTACGCGATCTCTTCGCCGAAGGGGCTCTTTCGACCGCCTTTGTCACCACTTTTTCGCGCCGCATCGCAACCGATGGCGATGCCTCCGCCTGGCGTCTCGCCAGCAAGGTGGCGACGCTCACCGTTGTTTTCATGAGCGCGCTCACTGTGCTCGGTATCCTCTTTGCCCCGGCCCTGATTCAGGTGCTGGCCCCGGGATTTCCGGCGGAAAAAGCGGTGCTCACCATCCAGCTCACGCGGGTCATGTTCCCCTTCATTCTTCTCGTCTCTCTCGCCGCTCTGGTGATGGGAATGCTGAACGCAAAAAACGTGTTCGGAATGCCGGCCATGGCCTCGAGCTTCTTCAACATCGGTTCGATCGTAGGTGGCGTCGTCCTCTGTTATTGGCTGGAACCGCAGGCGGACTGGCGCCATCCGCACTTCGGTGAGCGTGGGCTAATGGGATTGGCCATCGCCACGCTGATCGGCGGCCTGCTTCAGCTCGTGGTCCAGTTGCCCTCGTTAGGTCGGGTTGGTTTCCATTTTCGCCCCGACTTCAACTGGCGGGATCCGGGAGTCCGGACAGTCCTCGCTTTGATGGGGCCCGCCACGATTGCGGCCAGCGCCGTCCAGGTGAACGTGCTGATCAACAGCGTGTTTGCCTCCAAACTTGGCGACGGCCCGATCGCCTGGCTCAACATCGCCTTTCGCCTGATGCAATTACCCCTCGGCATTTTCGGCGTCGCCATCGCCACAGTCACTCTTCCATTGATTTCGCGCAGCGCCGCGCTTGGAAATAAATCCGAATTTCGCGGAGCCCTCGCGCATGCTCTGCGCCTCGTCATGCTGCTGACGGTTCCATCCGCGATCGGCCTCGTGATCCTCGCGAAACCCATCATCGCGCTCATCTATCAGCATGGCCGGTTTACGGCTGAGGCGACCACGCATACCGCGGAAGCTCTCCAATTCTACGCCATCGGGCTGGTCGGTTACTCGGCGATTAAGGTCCTCGCGCCGGCCTTTTACGCGCTTGATAAACGGAATCTGCCGATGTTCGTCAGCCTCTTTTCCATCGCATTAAATGCTGGCCTGAACTGGTTCTTCACCCTGAATCTGGGACTCGGTCACCGGGGCCTCGCGCTTTCCACCAGCCTCGTCGCGATCACAAATTTCCTGGTTCTCTACGCAATGATGCGGCGATATGCCGGCCGCCTGGAGACGGGGGCTATGGTCAAGACGCTGGCGAAGCTATTGGTGGCCGGGGCGTTCCTTGCGGGCATTTGCTTCCTTGCCCAGCAATTCATCTTCATTCCCAGTGTAGCGGCCGACACATGGCAAAGGCTTTTTGGAATCGTCGTCACGATTGCGGTGGGTGGCGGCGCCTTCTTCGGTGTCGCGTATCTGTTGCATATCGCGGAACTGCGCGATGTCGTCACGTTGGTTCGCGGCCGGCTCAGCCGGCTGCGCTCCTGAGGGCGCGTCAATTTCTTGCTTGTCATCCCGAGCCGCGCAGACGGCGAGGGACCTCTCAGGCGCTCAAGCGCTACCGCGATGTGACAGACGTTCCCGGCAATCGAAGCGTGCTCTCTCTTGTGTGACGCAGACTGCGCTTGCGAGGTCCCTCGCCGTCTGCGCGGCTCGGGATGACAAGCATCTCTTCCGCGCGCTAGACTCCCAGCGCCCGATCCAAATCCTCGATCAAATCATCCGGATGCTCCAGCCCGATGGAAAGCCGGAGCAACCCCTGTGGTGTCGTCGGATCCTCGCCTTTGATCGAAGCGCGATGCTCGATCAGACTTTCCACCCCGCCCAGGCTCGTCGCGCGGGTGAAAATTTCCGTCTTCGCCGCCACTCCCAAAGCCGCCTCACGCCCGCCGCGCACCTCGAACGAAAGCATCCCGCTGAATGCGCTCATCTGGCGCGCAGCAATCTCATGTCCGGCCTGCGAGGCGAGTCCGGGGTAATGCACTTGCTCCACGCGGGAATGCCCAGCCAGCCAGGTCGCGACCTTGAGCGCGTTCTCGGAATGCGCGCGCATCCGCCAGGGAAGGGAGCGCATTCCGCGCAAGATTAGCCAGCAATCGAAAGGCGAGGGCACCGCGCCGCCCGTGGTTTGGATTTCGCGCACTCGCTCAAAAAAATCCGACTTCGTTTTCGTGATCGCCACGCCGCCGGTCACATCGCTGTGACCGCCCAAATATTTCGTCGTCGCGTGCATCACCAGATCGGCGCCGTGATCGAGCGGTCGCTGCACGATCGGCGACCAGGTATTGTCGCAGACGCAGAGCGCTCCGGCGGCGTGAGCCACTTCGGCAACGCGCGCGATGTCGGTGATCTTGAGACGCGGATTCGACGGAGTCTCGACCCAAAACAGTTTGGTCAGCGGGCGGACCGCTCCCTGGACCTCATCGATTTTCGTCATGTCGACAAAACTCACCTCGAGACCCCAGCGCATGAAGACATCGCGCAACAGCTTCGTCATTCCGTGGTAAACGTCGGTCGGGGCGACCACATGATCGCCGGGCGCGAGGGCTTGCAGGATCGCGCTCGAGGCAGCCAAACCGGAGCCAAAGGCAGCCGCCTCTTCGCCTCCCTCCAGGGCCGCCAGCGCCTCTTCGAGCGCGTGACGGTTCGGATTCGCGCTCCGGCCGTAGCTGTACCCGTGTGGATACCCACCGTCCGCGTCGCGCTCGAAAGTCGTGGAGAGATAAATGGGGGCAGCGACCGCACCCGTCGCCGAATCAACGGAATGCCCCGCATGCACCGCCAGGGTTTCGATCCGCATTTTGCGATCCGTTTTCACTGCGGCTCTTCTTTACTGTAGCCGCCTCGCCGAGTCGAGGCGAACCACGAACGGTGGCAGAGCGCCGCCGCTCCAGCGCGGCTCAAAACGATTTGACGACCCCCACGTTTCCGGCGGAAATAGCACCTGAATCTTTCACTGGGTGTCCTACCTTCCAGCTTCTCTTTTATGAGTATCTACAACGACGACGTGTTCCAGATGGCTTGCGACCAGTTCAAGGTCATCGCCGATTATCTGGAGATTCCGAATAACGATCGAGATCGGCTGATGTATCCGAAGCGCGCCGTTGCGGTCACGCTCCCGATTCACATGGACGATGGCACCGTTCAGACCTTCCAGGGTTACCGGGTGCAACACCATCTGACCCTGGGACCAACCAAGGGAGGCACGCGCTTCGCGCCCTCGCTCTCCATGGGCGAAACCGCCGCGCTCGCCATGTGGATGAGCTGGAAATGCGCATTGGCTAATTTACCCTACGGCGGCGCGAAGGGCGGCATTGCCTGCGACCCCACCAAGCTTTCGACTAAGGAACTCGAAGCCGTCTCCCGGCGCTACATGCAGGAGATGATTCCGTTCGTCGGCCCCCACACGGACATCATGGGTCCCGACATGGGGACCAACGAACAAGTCATGTCGTGGTTCATGGACACCTATTCGGTTTATCAGGGCTATTGCGTGAACGAAATCGTCACCGGGAAACCGGTTTCGATCGGTGGCACCGAAGGGCGTCGGGAAGCGACCGGGCGCGGGGTGGTTTATCTGATCGAGCGGGCGATGGACATGCTGAAACTCGACCCGGCCAAGTGCACAGCCATTGTCCAGGGCTTTGGCAACGTCGGTTCCGTGGCTGCCTTGTCGCTTGCCTACAAAACTGGGGTGAAAGTGGTGGGAATCAGCGACGCTACGGTGGCGCTCTACAATCCCAACGGCATCGATGTTGCCAAGGCCGAGCAGCACGTGATGAAGAAGGGAAACCTGCGCGCCTTCACCGAAGCCGATCGGGTCGATCCCAACGAGATGCTCACCATGCCGTGCGACGTGCTCGTGCCGTCGGCCGTCGATCGCGTCATCCACGCCGGGAATGCCGCGAAATTGAAATGCCGGATCCTCGCGGAAGGCGCGAACGGCCCGACGACCCCGGAAGCCGACCTCATTCTCAACGAACGCTGGGATGATGTGTTCGTCATTCCGGACATTCTCTGCAACGCCGGCGGCGTAATCGTTTCCTACTTCGAATGGGTCCAGGGCTTGCAGGCCTTCATGTGGAGCGAGACGGAAGTGACCGACAAACTTTTCCGCATCCTCGAACATTCCTTCACGCAGGTGATCAAGCGGGCCAAGGCTCACAAGGTCTCTCATCGGACTTCGGCGATGGCCATCGGGGTCGAGCGCGTCATGAAAGCGAAGCACGCCCGCGGGTTGTTCCCGTGATTTGTAATGGCGGTCCGAAAAATAGGGTCATCCTGAGCGTAGTCGAGGGACCCCGCGGAGTCGCCTGAGGACGACAGCCGATCCCACACCCATGAAGTTCACCCGTCGCGAAGAGAAACGGGGCGACCGTCTGTTCGATGTGCTGACAGACGACGAAAACGGAGTTCGCCTCATTGTCTCGCGGCTCGGCGCGGAGCTGATCAGCGTTGCCCGTCGGAATAGCAGCGGCGAATGGATCGGATTTCTTTACCGGGACAACGAAATCGGTCCGCCCGAGGAGGGGTGGGCGAATCACGCCACCGTCATGGGCTATTACCTGCACCGGATCAAGGACGAGCGCACGCTCTACCGTGGCCACGAAATGCGCGGCGGCACGCACAGTTTTCTCCGCACCAAGGTGTGGCATTTCGACGAGTCACGGCGCGAAGGCGAATTGACCTATCGCATCACGCCCGACGATTTTTCACCGACGGAGTATCCACTCAAGGTGTTGCTCCATTTGACGTATCGCTTCGATGGCTCGCGTATTTCCGTTTCGTTCCAGTTTAGAAACGACGAACCTGAATTGACGGCGCATGTCGGTTTTGGTTTGCACCCTGGATTTGCCGCGACTTCGTTCGACTCCTTCCGCTTCGAGATGCCCGCCGGCCTTTACCGGCGTCATTTCTCGCCCACGAATTATCTCAGCGGCGAAACAGAAGATATTCAGTTCACCGGCGGCGAGATGCCTTTTGCGAAGGAGAAATTGCCCGGATCTTACATTCTGGAATTGGTCGACGTCCCGAACCGCCCCTTCACCTTCACCGACCCGCCGAGCGGACGGACCGTTGCGATCGATCTTACCGGCGTACCTTACCTGACCTTGTGGTCCGATGGTGGTCCGTTTCTCTGCGTCGAGCCCTGCTGGGGCCTGACCGACCACCACAAGCAGCGCGCGTTCGAGAACAAAGAAGGCATTCAAGAGATTCCCGCCGGCGAAGAACTCGCCGCCAGCTTCAGCATCGAACCCGTTCTCCTGTAGCCGCGGCCCTGTGGGCCACGTCTGGGGAGCGCGCGCGCCCTCGCGTGCTGGGTTGCGGCGCCCCCGCCGCAAAGAATTTTCCGAAAGGCAGCGTTGGCGAGGCGCCAACGTCAGCACGCGATGGCGCGTGCGCTCCCCAGATCCCCCCGCCCGGAAATCAGAGACCGCCCGACTGATCCTGGATTGGTTGAGACTCAAACAATGGCAAATCTGATGGGCTGGAATCAGCCGGGCGCGCTCTTCCAGCCAGCCACCGGAAAGACCTTCGGGTGACATCTCTCGCGATGCTGTGACCGCCGCGAAATTCATTGAACTCTACCCGATATCCCGCCGTCTTGAGCTTCGTGACGATTTGCCGCGTCGGGATGATGGACAGGACCTGGTCGTCGGAGCCGTGGGCGATGAAGAGGAGGGGCCGACCATGAAAAACCGACGTCCTGAGAAAGCCTGGCGAGTAAGCGATCACGTGGCTAAACAGATCGCCGTTGGCCAAACCGACGGACAGCGCGTACGAGGCGCCATCCGAAAATCCGGCTAACGCTATACGCTGGGGGTCCACGGCCACCGAAGCGAAAGTTTTCTGCAGAGCGCGATCGAGAAACTCAATATCTGGGCCGAACCGGCCGGTCGTAATGAGATCCCAGTTTTTCCCGCGCGAATCCGGCATCAGGACCGCGATTCCTTCCTTCGCGGCATCGGTACAAAATTGCGCGGCGCTTTCCGGACCACGGGCTCCGTGCAGCATGACAATCAGCGGCAAGCGCTGGCCCGGCTTGTATCCCGCCGGAACGGAGATGAGGCCGTCGCGTCCTGTTCCGAGTCCGAGAGGATGCACCCCGATCTGGGCCTGTCGGCTCGGATTGGTCGAACGCGCCTGCAACCGGGCCGACCCGAAATCACCGCCCAGCGCGAGGTTGGACCAGAGATAAAAAAGGCTAACGAATGCGATCGAGATTGCTCTCACTCGCCTGCAATCGTCAGTTCTCGCTCGCTCCGACCGACCTTCGTCTTGGCTTGCTCGCAGCGAACTACCTTGTTTTGGGCGTCGAGTACTGCCACCTGCGGATGATGGGTCTTCGCTTCTTCCGGCGTAAACTGGGCAAAATTCATGATGGTCAGGCGATCGCCGATCGCCCCAAGCCGGGCCGTTGCCCCATTCAACTCGATCAATCCCATTCCGGCCTTCCCATAGATCACGTAAGTCTCGAAACGCTCTCCATTCTGGAGATTGCCCACCAGAATTTTCTCGTACGGAAGCAGGCCCACCATCTCGGCGATGTCGGCCGACACCGTTAGACTGCCTTCATAGTGCAAACTGGCCCCCGTCACCGCCGCGCGATGAATCTTGGATTTTAAGAGAGTGATCTGCATCGAGGCGACAAAGAGAGCCTAGCGGCGTGTTTTTGCAACGCCCTTTCCGTGGTCAGCGGCCCGTCCCCTACAGCATCCACTTCATCGCCTTCACTACGAGAGTATCGGAAGCAAGCGGCGCCAATTCGAGGTGTCTGCACCAAGGGGTGACTAGTAACGACGGAAAAATCTCTCGCAGGCCTGAGGCCCTTAGGACGTCGAAGGGCAAATTGTCCGCGCGCGGCCTCCCAGAACCACGGGTTCTTCCCATTCCTCGCCATCCGCAGTGGTCTGTGGTTTCGCGTTCGCGTACCCGGCTGATGCTATAGCTGGCCTGGGTTTGTGGACCTTGCGGGCGCAGCGGCGGCCGCGGCATTCGGGACGCTGGCTGCAGACCCAGACGGGGCCGCTGCTCACGGTGAGCTCGTCCATCGGCGCTTCGCAGGCCGGGCAGAGCGGGGGCGTCAGCTTCACTTTGCTCAGGAGCTTCGGCGCCCAGTCCCACACCGCGAGAAAATCTTCGTCCGGCCTCTCCCGTGCCTCGCCGAGCAAAGTGTCGAGCGTGCGCGCATTGATCACGGTCATCCCTTTGGTCTTGGCGAAATTGCGCGCGTCCCACGAGAAACTGCAGGAGGCGACATACACGCCGCGGGTGACCCCGGCGGTAACCGCGGCTTCGTGCAGTTCCTTCACCCGGTCCACTGGCACTTTGTAATCCGCACTGAATTTTTTGCATTGCGCCAGCAGTTTCTCTGACTTGCGCTGGACCATGAAGTCGCCGCCCCGTCCGCCGCTCAGGCCGGCTGGCATCGTGACGCGGTAGCCCTGGCGTTGATAAATCAGGGCCACCAAGAGCTCGAAATCCTCCGCCTCAAGCGAGTGGACCCGGTGCGTCATTTCGTAGCCTTCCGCCTCGGACGGAATCAGGGTGGAGAGATCCGGCAGCATAAATTCATCTGCCGGTGACGGCCGACGGCGGAAGAGGCGCACGACCAGCATCCCGACGATGACGATCGGAATCAGAGACAGCTCGGGGTTCGCCTTTGCCTTGTCCCAGACCTGGGCAAGGCGGGCGTCGCGCGCAGTGGTGTTCGCGGTGATCGGTGATCTGTAAGGGGGCGGTGAGTCACCCGGTCTTCTCACGGATCACCGATTACTGATCACCGTTCACAGCTTCTGTCCCACCCAGCGCATCGCCTTCTCAGCCAGCTTGTCCAATGCGGTGACCGCTAATTCGAGGTGCTCTTCCTTGGTGTCTTCGAGCTTGTTGTGGCTGATGCCATGGAGGCTTTGGACGAACATCATCACGCTGGGGATGCCGGTGCGGGCAACCTCCGAGGTGTCATGCAGCGGACCTGAAGGCATCCGGTGCGGGACGGCACCGGATTCGGAAATGGCTTCGTCGCAGAGTGCGATCAAATCGGGGTGAAAGGGGATCGGTTCGATCTGCCAGATGCGATCCCATGAGACCGTGACGTT
>QHMY01000241.1 GCA_003218305.1 Verrucomicrobiota bacterium | reverse complement strand
GTCGGTTGAACGCGCGGCGGGCGGTTCAAAAGAGACGTTGGAGCGTGCGGCGGGCGGTTCAAAAGCGGCAGGGGGACGTGCGGGCGGTTCAAAACCGGCGTTGGGCCGTACGGCGGGCAGGTCAAAACCGGCGGGGGAAGATGCGGTCGGAGCTTCAAAAGGAGCAGCGGACGATGCGCCCGGCGCTTCGGGCCGGAATGGTTGCGAGGTTGGCGCGCTCCACCAGGCTTCGCTGGTCGCGCCGGCGCTCGCGGCGATGCCAGCGTTTTCCGCGGCTTCCGATGGGGCTGCCTCGCCAGGTTCGCTGGACTTGGCGGGCGCGCTCCACCAGGCGTCGCTGGCCGCGCCGGTGCTCTCCGCGGTTTCCGCGGCTTCGGGCGATGCCGGTTCGATTGGTTCGTTAGCTTGGGACGGCTCGGCCGCAACAGGGTCGGGCTCCGGTTCAGGTTGTTTCACGAGCCAGGGCATATCGAACGCAGCAGGCCGGGGTTCCTCCGGGGAGGCGGCGGGTTTAGGCTGAGCCCAGGCCGGTGCGGCCGCGGGCGAAGCTTGCTCGGTTTCCACCGCTTTCGACTCGGGCTGGCTCGATTCCTCAGGCATGTATTTCTCCACGGTTTTCAATAACAGATCAGAGGTAAACGGTTTGTTCAACGATCCGATAACGTTCGCATTCTTGATTTGATCGGGCTTGAGATCGGCACCGAAACCCGACATGTAAACGATCCGCACTTTGGCGGTAGCCGGTGTCTGCGACAGAAATCGGGAAACTTCATCGCCCTTCATGTCGGGCAGGACGTAATCGAGCAGGACGAGATCGGGCACGTCGCGTTTCGCGGAGACCAGACCCTCTTCCGCGGTGGCGGCGGTGGTGACCTGGTAATTGGCTTCGGACAGAATTTCCTTCACGAAACTGAGCAGCATCAGGCTGTCATCGACCACGAGGACTTTTCGTCCGTCGCTCGATTCGGTGGCGGCCGCAGCGGCGGTGGACTTGATGCCGCGGGTCTCGTCGATCTCGCGGACGGCGTCCATGAGCAGCATTTGCCAGTCGAGATCGATCGTGCGCGGGCTCTGGGGGGCGCCGGCGACTTCGGAAATCTGGCCGCCTTTCCAATTCACGATCTCGTTGAAGGCGGCGACGCCTTCTTTCCCCGGCGCGGTCGCGTGGCGCACCTGTCCGTTTTCGAAATAGACGCGGGCCTTTTCTCCTTGGGGTCCGGTGAACTGCAACGCCGCGGACGATCCGCTCATGCATTTCAGCTGGATGATATCGGCCAGATGGAGGTCGCTAAGGGTTCCCTGGAATTTTTCGCCCTCCGGCGCGCCCGAAGGCGAAAGGAGTGCCTGGACGAGAACGACGAAATCGTCGTGCGGAAAGGGCTTTTCCAGAAAGTGGATTGCGCCGAGGCCGGCTGCCCGCTCGCGATGCGCGGCCAGGTGAACATCGGTCAGGACGATGGCGCGCGCGTTCGGGTGGCTGGTGCGCAGGTCGTAGAGAAAATCCTGGCCCAAGTCCGGAGCAGCGTCCATGTCGAGGACGAAGAGGTCCGGGCGGTCGTTCAGGACGAGGAACTGCGCCTCTTCGAGATTACGCGCCATATCGACTTGGGCGGCCGGGGCCGCTTCGCGCAGGGCCACCAGCATTCTGGTCGCGAGCTCCTCCTCCGGTTCAAGGACGAGGATGCGCCCGCCTTTTTCGAGCGAGTCTTGAGGTTGGGTGGTTCCGTTCACAATTCAAATAGAGCGAGGGTTGTCTAGCTCGTTTCGAGCCGGGGCCGCGCCCTAACTAGACATGCCTGCTTCCAAGCAAATGAAAAGCATTTTTCGCGCAACCGCCACCAGGGAGTGTCCTCAAGCGCCGGGGGGAAAGATGCCGCGGCGGCCACAAGGGCCGGCAATTTGCTCCGCCGTAGTACCGATTCGGCGATGGTAAGTCGCCGCCCCGTGAACAGGCCCTTAGCGGGTGTGAACGCCCGCGGTGACGCCATGCCCTGTATCGTGAACGCCCGCCGTAACCCCGTGGCCGCTGTCGGTCTTAACTGAGGTGCTGCAGCTGTTGAACGTAGCCAGGACAAGGACGGCGCCGAGAGAGAGTAAAAGATGTCGCATATTTCTGATTCGGATGGCGAACCGAAAACGAGCGCCTGCCTTAGGCCTATCGAAGAAAATTATGAAACAAATTTACCGGCCAGCTCGCGCCGATTGACCTTGCCCCGCTCGTTCACCGGGATTTCGGGAACAAAGAAGATCCGCTTCGGGACCTGCCACCCGCTAAGGCGAGCCCGGCAATGTTCGAGGAGATCGGACTCCTGCACCCGTTCGCCCGCCACCACACAGGCCGCCACTTCCTGGTTACGCAGAGAGGATTCGCGACCGAAAACGACCGCTGCCCGGACTCCGGCAAAGCGAAGCAATTCCGCCTCCACTTCGGCCGGGTTCACCTTTTTCCCGGCGACGTTGATGAGATCAGAGATGCGGCCGACGATCCGAAATCCTTCCGCGCCGGGGCTGAGCAAATCGTCGGGAACGAACCGGCCCTGCCCCAGTTTCTCTTCGTCGGGCTGCGGGAAATAGCCATCCCCGGCGGCACCGCTGCGGACCAGAATGCGAGTTGCCGGGGCATCGGGTTCAAGCGAGTCGACGCTCACTCCGCACATCGGCTGGCCGACAAAACCTTGTTCGAGCAAGGGCGCGTCCCGGTCGTAACAGATGCCGCCGCATTCGGACGAACCGTAGAAGGAGTGGATCGGCTGGTTGAATTTTCGCTGAAATTTCTTTGCCACCTCCAGCGACAGAGGCGCGCCCGCGGAGATGCAGAGCCGTAATTTTGGAAACTCCGGCACGTCCTCCATCTCGGAGAAGGCCTGATAAAAAACCGGCATCCCGGGGAAGACGGTCGCGTTAGTCCGGGCGAGGTCGTTCAGGACGGCGCGGGGCATCCGGTCCCGGCTCAACACCATCGGGACTCCGCGGACCAGCAAAGGCGTGAGTAAATTGCTGAAGCCATAGGAATGAGAGAGCGGGATGACGCCGAAATTGAGATCGTGCCCGGTGATTCCCATCGTGTCGCAGATCTGTTCGCAATCGGCCAGGAGCTGTTCGCTCCGGAAACGGATCGCGCGCGGCGCCGCCGTGGTGCCGGAGGTGAGCTTGAGGAGCGAGGGTGGACCCGGGCCCCAATCGATCGCGGCGTGGGACAACAATCGCAGGACGACGCGCTCGTTCTCGAGCTCGACGATGGCGGCAGCGCAGCAGATGCGGAGCGCCTCGTCCCGCTCGCGTTCGGCCATGCCGCGTTCCAGGGGAAGCGCGACGAGCCCGTTTCTCAGACACGCCAGAAGCAGGGCCGGCCACGCGGGATGATTCCCGACCTGGATCGCGATTACGGCACCGTCTCGAAATTCGCAAAACAGGTTCCGTTCGAACTCGCGCGCCTCCTCCTCGACCCGTGCGAAGGTTCGCAGCACCTCTCCCTGGGTATCGAAGATCGCGGCGCCCTCTAGTCCCGGGGCGGCTCCGGCCTCTCGCGCCGAGCTCGGACCGCCCAGGGTGCCCAGAATCTTTTCCCAAGCCTCAGGCAGGCGATCGGCACGGGTGGATTTCATCTCTTGCGCAGGTGGCTGAGCGCGCCTAAGTTCGCCACTCGTTTCCAAACATGAAAGCGGACATTCATCCAGAATATTACGAGACCGACATCGCCTGCGCGTGCGGTGCTGTCTACCACACACGCTCGACCAAGCGGGACATTAAAATCGGCATCTGTGCGGCGTGCCATCCGTTTTTCACTGGTGAACAAAAGTTCGTCGATACCGCGGGCCGGGTAGAGAAGTTCGCCCGCCGCTACGGCAGCACCAAGGCCACTCGGGCCGGCGCAGCTCCCAAAGCCTAGCTGAGTTTCTGTAGCTGGGGTCGCCGACCCCGGCCCTCCGCGGTCAGCGACCGCGGCTACAGCGTCTTATGGACTTCAACCTTTTAATCGAGCGCAAGCGGGAACGTTTCGAGCAGCTCGAACGCGAAATCGCCGATCCGGCGCTTTTCGAGAACCGGAAGCGCGCCAGCGAAATCATGCGGGAACATTCCAGCGTGAAGCAGCTGCTCTCGCGCTGGACCGAGTTGGAAACGGCGCGCCAGCAACTGGATGACAACCGGGAACTGGCCGCGTCCAACGAACGCGAAATCGCCGATCCGGCGCTTTTCGAGAACCGGAAGCGCGCCAGCGAAATCATGCGGGAACATTCCAGCGTGAAGCAGCTGCTCTCGCGCTGGACCGAGTTGGAAACGGCGCGCCAGCAACTGGATGACAACCGGGAACTGGCCGCGTCCAACGACATCGAAATCGCCGCCATGGCCGATGATGAGATTCCCGACTTGCAGCAGCGCGTCACCGAACTGGAGCGCGATTTCCAGATCGCCCTTCTGCCGCCGGACGAAAACGAAAATCGCGACGCGATCATCGAAATCCGCGCCGGGACAGGCGGAAGCGAAGCCGCGATCTTTGCCGCCGACCTTTACCGGATGTACAACCGCTACGCCGAAGCGGCCGGCCTGAAAATCGAAGATCTCGAATCGAGTCCGTCGGAATTAGGTGGGTTGAAGGAGTCCATTTTCAAGGTTTCAGGCGAAAGCGTGTTTCGCCAGCTTCGCTTTGAGAGCGGCGTCCATCGCGTGCAGCGGGTCCCGGCCACGGAAGCCCAGGGACGCATTCATACCTCCACCGCGACCGTTGCCGTCCTGCCAGAGGCGGAGGAAGTCGATCTCGAGCTGAAGCCGGAAGACTTACGGATTGAAGTCTGCCGGTCCGGCGGGCCTGGCGGCCAGGGCGTGAACACGACCGATTCCGCCGTGCAGATTCTTCATATCCCAACCGGACGGATCGTGCGTTGCCAGGACGGCCGCAGCCAGCAGAAGAACAAGGAGAAAGCGCTCAAGATCATGCGCGCCAGGTTGCTCGAAGAGAAGCAGCGCGAAGAAGAAGCGAAGTATTCCGCACATCGCAAGAACCAGATTGGTTCCGGCGGGCGGGAAGAAAAAATCCGCACCTACAATTATGCCCAAAACCGGGTGACCGATCACCGCATCGGGTTAACCCTCTACAATCTCGACCGGTTCATGGAAGGCGACCTGGAGGAGATGATCAAATCGCTCCAGGCCGCTGATTTGCAGGAACGGCTGCAGGAATCCTCGATCACGGCCTGAAGGTGAAAGCGCTTGTGTCGGGCGCCAGACCAGAACCACAGGCGCTCGCCGCGGCGAGCGCCTCTACATGGCCCAGCAACCAATGACTGTTCTCGAGGTCCTGCAATCGACCACCGCTTACTTTAAGAAACACGAGGTCGAGAGTCCGCGGCTGAATGCCGAACATCTGCTGGCGCATGCGCTTCAGCGCAAACGCATTGAGCTTTATCTCGAGTTCGAACGGCCGCTCGCGGAAACGGAACTCGCGCCGCTGCGCGAATTGGTCCGGCGCCGCGGCCAGGGTGAACCGCTCCAGCATTTGCTCGGCACGGTGGAATTCGCCGGACACACTTTCTTGTGCGACCAGCGCGCCCTTGTTCCTCGGCCTGAGACGGAGCAGCTCGTCGAGTTGCTCAAATCCAAAATTAAAGATCCCAGATCCCAAATTCTCGATGTTGGGACGGGAAGCGGCGTAATCGCGCTCGCGCTGGCTGCGCAATTTCCGGAGGCGGAGGTCGATGCCGTGGACATTTCCGATGAGGCGCTCGCGCTCGCGGGAGAAAATGCGGCACGGCTTGGTTTGGAGGGCCGGGTGCGTTTTGCCAAAAGCGATCTGCTGACGGGGGTTAAAGGTCCATTCGACCTGATCGTGGCCAACCTGCCCTACGTCGCGGCCGGCGACCGCCCGACGCTTTCACGCGAGGTGCTGCGTGATCCGGCCCTTGCCGTTTTCGCCGGCGAGCGGGGCGACGAACTGGTGCGGGCGCTGATCGAGGCCGCTCCGGCTTACCTTCGTCCCGGTGGAACGCTGGCGCTCGAAGTCGGGATCGGGCAGGCTGACGACCTCGCAGCGCTCATGGCCGAAAAAAATTATCACGACATTGCTTCGATACGCGATTATTGCGGAGTGACACGATTCCTTTTTAGCAGGTATGGATAAGATTCTGATTCACGGCGGCCGGCCACTCTCTGGCTCGATCAAGATCAGTGGATCAAAGAATTCCGCCTTGCCCATCCTGGCCGCGACGTTGCTCACGCGGGAGCCCTGCATCCTGCACCGGGTGCCGGACCTGAGCGACACGCACTACATGCTGCAAATCCTGATGCATCTGGGCGCGCAAGTGGAACGGGCCAGCGGCACGGTGACCGTCAATGCCGAGAAGATCGAATCGATCGCTCCGTATGAAGTTGTGCGAAAAATGCGCGCCTCGGTCTGCGTCCTTGGTCCGCTCCTCGGGCGGTGCAAAGAGGCGACGGTCTCGCTCCCGGGCGGCTGCGTCATCGGCGATCGGCCGATCGATTTGCATTTGAAAGGCTTCGAAGCGCTCGGGGCCGCTGTGCGGGTGGAAGGCGGCAACGTGAAAATGTTCGCGCCGAAATTGACTGGCGCGATCATCAATCTCACCGGCAAATTCGGCCCGACCGTCCTCGGCACCGACAATGTCATGATGGCCGCGGCCCTGGCCGAAGGGATCACGGTCATTGAAGGGGCGGCGACCGAGCCCGAAGTGGTCGATCTGGCGAATTTCCTTAACAAGATGGGCGCGAAGATCGAAGGCGCCGGCACGCGGCGTTTGATCA
>QHMY01000039.1 GCA_003218305.1 Verrucomicrobiota bacterium | reverse complement strand
CGCGATACGGCATCGACGCGAAGATTCCGGGAATGCTTTACGCGTCAATCGAGCGGCCACCGTGGACCGGGGCGAAACCGGCAAGTTCGCAGGACGCGAACGCGCTCGCGATTCATGGGGTGCGCATCGTTTCCTGCGCGAGCGGAATTGCCGTGGTGGCAGAGTCGAGCTGGGCGGCCCTGAAGGGGCGCACCGCACTTGCGGTCGACTGGGGCACACCGCCCGAGGGCGGGTTCGATTCCGAGGCGCATTTCAAACGGCTGGAGGAAATGTCCGAGCAAAAAGGCGTGGTGACTCGCAAGGACGATGCTCCGGCGGGCACCCGAGCGGCGGCGCGGACGATTTACGGGAGCTACACTTATCCTTTCTCCGCGCATGCGCCGGTCGAGACGATGAACTGTGTCGCCGACGTGCGGGCAGATAGCTGTGTCATCTGGGCTCCGACCCAGGCGCCCAACGCGCTCCAGGAAGAGCTGGCTAAATTTCTCGGAATGGCGCCGGAAAAGGTTGAAGTCAACGTAACGCTGATCGGCGGCGGATTTGGGCGGCGGCTGGCGGTCGATTACGCGTTGGAAGCCGCGGAAATCTCTCGCGCCGTCAAGGCGCCGGTGCAGGTGTTCTGGAGTCGGGCGGACGACATGCGGCACGGCCATTTTCAGGCCGCGTCCGTGCATCATCTTTCCGCGGGTTTCGATTCGGCGGACGCGCTGGTGGCCTGGCGGCATACCAAGGCTGGTTCGCCCTACAACCTCAAACCGTCCGATTCAGCCGCGGCCCGGGATGCCGCCTATTACCAGGATTTGTCCGGAGGTGTTTATGACGTGCCCTACGCGATTCCTTCAATTGAAACAGCCTACGTGCTGGTCGATCTTCCGGTGCGGCATGGCCCGTGGCGTTCGAGCTTCGCGGCCTCGAGCGTCTTCGCGCGTGAGGCGTTCCTGGATGAAGTGGCGAATCTCCGTGGGACCGACCCGCTGGCTTTGCGTCTCGACCTGCTTAAGGAGCCCGACACCTTCAAGGCCGGATCCTTGACGATTGATCGCGGGCGTTTGCGGCGTGTGCTCGAAATGGCGCGGGAAAAATCCGGCTGGGGCGCGCCAGTAACGGCCCGGCACGGGCGCGGAGTGGCTTGCAACATTTACAATGGAGAAACCTGCATCGCCTACGTCGTAGACGTGGCGGTGGACGAGGCTGGGAAAGTGCGGGTGGAACGCGTGGTGGCGGCCGTCGATTGCGGTCTGGTCGTCAATCCCACCGGGGTCGAACAACAAGTCGAGAGTGGAATTCTCTGGGGAATTTCATCCGCGCTCCTGGGTGAAATCACGTTCCGCGATGGCGCGGCGGTCCAATCGACCTATGCCGATTTCGGGGTGGCCCGCATGCGCGACACGCCCGCGATCGAGGTGCACCTTGTCCCGAGCGAAGCGACAGAGCCATTTGGTATGGGTGACCCGACTGTGCCTCCCGTTGCGCCGGCGATCGTAAACGCCATCTTCGCCGCCACGGGCAAGCGAGTTCGGCGTCTGCCCGTTCGGCCGGAAGAACTGAAGCCGGTGTGATAACGCTGCCGCTTTCAGGCGGCGCTTCCGCGGTTGCCTCCGACCTTCGGTCTTGCCTCGGATCTGGCCTTAGCGCTAAGAGTGACAGCGCCACGTGAACTACGCCGACTCCGTCTCCGATTTCTTCAAGAGTCCCAAGTGGATGATGAATCTATTGCTGGGCGGTGTGTGCGTGCTCATTCCGATCGTCGGCCCGATCGTCGTCCTGGGCTGGCTTATCACCGGGTTTTGGGCGCGGCAGGACGAGCGATTCGAGACTTTCCCCGACTTCGATTTCTCGCACTTCGGGAAATATCTCGAACGCGGTCTCTGGCCATTTCTGGTGACTTTCGTCGTCAGCATGGGCCTCAGCATTGTC
The DNA here is from genome assembly GCA_003218305.1 of Verrucomicrobiota bacterium. Taxonomy (GTDB): domain Bacteria; phylum Verrucomicrobiota; class Verrucomicrobiia; order Chthoniobacterales; family UBA10450; genus AV80. The sequence goes on along the minus strand of QHMY01000039.1, from coordinate 59,843 downwards.
ATGGTGCCTTTGACCTGGCTCCTGATGATTCCGATGATGTTGATCGGCGGGCTTTCTTCGGGACATGAAGCGAACGCCGCTGGCTGCCTGGGAGTTCTGGTCATGATTCTGATGATGCTGGTCTGGGCGGTCATGCTTGTCCTCCTGATGCTGGTGCTGGTGCCGCTGAAGATTCGCGCATCCCTCACCCAGGATTTTGCGAAATCGTTTGATCTCAAGTTTGTCAAAAACTTCGTGGCGCTCACCTGGAAGGAAATGGTGCTCAGTTCGCTCTTCGTCATGGGCGCAGCCCTTCTGTTTGTCTGCCTCGGTCTGATCGTCTTCTGTATCGGGGTCTACTTTGCGACGGTGCTGACCTATTTTACCTGGACGCACCTGCACAAGCAGCTCTATGCCCTCTATCTCAGTCGAGGTGGTGAACCGGTGCCTTTGAGCCCGAAACTGAGTGAGGCGCCGCTGGCTCCGGCGGTTTGAGCCTGCTGAAGCCGGGCGGGTGAAGCTGGCATGAGGAAGATTCTTGCGAGTGCCTTCGTTTTGCTTCCGCTAATTGCGGCTGCGGAAGCCCCCGCTCCGACGTTCGACGCCCAGACCGCCGAACGGTTCGCACGTCTCGCGCTGGCCTGCGTCGACAAGGAATATCCGAACAAGATCAGCCATGTCTTGAACGGCGACGCCGATGTCGCTCCGCCGCGCAAACTCACGCCCGCTTTCTACGGCTGCTACGACTGGCACTCGTCGGTGCACGGGCACTGGCTGCTCGCCCGGCTGGCGCGGAAATTCCCCGACGCGCCATTCGCCAAACCGGCCCGGGCCGCGCTTCGCAAAAATTTGACAGCCGCGAACCTGAAGGAGGAAGCGGCTTATCTGGGCGGTAAAGGGCGGACCAACTTCGAGCGGCCCTACGGCCTGGCCTGGCTCCTGCAATTGGTGGCCGAACTGGGCGAATGGGATGATCCCGAAGCGAAGGAAATGCGGGCGAATCTGCGTCCGCTGGAAGAAGCCGCGCTCGATCGGCTAAAGACGTGGCTACCCAAGCTTTCGCATCCGGTCCGGATCGGCGAGCACGCGCAAACCGCTTTCGCGCTCGGTCTGATGCTCGATTACGCGCGCTCGACTGGGAACGAAGGTTTTGCCGGGATGGTCAGCGAGCAGGCGCGGAGGTTCTATCTCGCAGACAGGAGTTGTCCGATGGACTATGAACCTTCCGGTGAGGATTTTCTTTCCCCCTGTCTCGCTGAAGGAGACTTGATGCGCCGGGTCCTTGCGCCCGCCGAGTTCGCCAGTTGGCTGAAGGAATTCATGCCTCGAATTCCAGCTGCGGCCGAGGCGGATTGGCTGCCGGTTACGGTCTCTCCTGATCCGAGCGACCCAAAGCTCGCCCATCTCGACGGATTGAACTTGAGCCGGGCCTGGATGCTCGAGGGGATTCTCTCGGTTCTCCCCGCCGACGATCCGCGCCGTCCCGCACTGACCTCGGCCGCCGGGGCCCATCGGCGGGCCGGCTTGGGGGCCGTGACCGGCGCGCACTACGAGGGGGGTCATTGGCTGGGGAGTTTCGCCGTTTACCTTGTCTCGGAGCGCGGAATTCGCCGCGATCGAGCCAGGTAGGGGTCCGCTCACGGCTGGTTAGCAGCTTCTAATTGAAAACCGGCGCCGGGATCAGCCAGCACATGAGGACGGTGACAACCACGGTAATGGTGAGGATTAAGGAGAGTCTGTCCATGGGATACGAGGTAGGGTTGCGACTAAATCGGACCTGAGGAGGTTTAGTTGAAGACCGGCGCCGGGATGAGCCAGCACATGACGACGGTGACGAACACGGTAACGGCGAGGATCAAGGAGGTTTGGTTCATAAGATATGGGTAAAATGGGGCAATATTAGGCTGCGTGAGGTCTAGTTGAAAACCGGCGCCGGGATGAGCCAGCACATGAGGACGGTGACAGCTACGGTAACGGTGAGGATTAAAGACGTTTGGTTCATAAGATATGAGATCGGGTGGCGTGAGCAGATTTCTTAGTTGAAGACCGGCGCAGGGATGAGCCAGCACATGACAACGGTGACAAACACGGTAACGGCGAGGATCAAAGAGGTTTGGTTCATACGGTATTAGGTCAGTTTTTAAGGTTCTGTTTAGCTACGGTTATTTCTGATAATTCTTATATTTCTCATAAATGAGTCGCGCTCGTCAACATTTTTATTGTGCCATGGGCCAAAATTTCTTCGGTCCACGCTGTTTTACCTCGAGGAAACCCCTTCCAATCCCCGGGTTTTTCCCAACCGGCCGCCTCCTCGGGGCGCGTTTTCCGGTCACATTTGATCGTCCATGACGGTTCACGTCTTCGATACGAGGCAGCTGGGCCGGCCCGGGATCATCGCCGCCACCGCGGTCGAGACGCCCGATGGCTTGGCGCTCTTTGACACCGGGCCGGAGTCGACTTTCGCCCACTTGGCTGAACAGCTTTCGCGGGCGGGGTTCGCCGGCGAAAATGTTCGGCACGTCTTCCTCAGCCACATTCATTTCGATCACGCCGGGGCGGCCTGGCGCTTCGCCCAGCTCGGCGCGAAGATCTACGTCCATCCTCGCGGGGCGCCTCATCTCATTGATCCGAGTCGTTTGATCGATTCTGCCAGGCGAATTTATGGGGGAGAAATGGAGCGGCTCTGGGGGAAATTCGCCCCGATCCCGGAGGAAAATGTGACGGTTTTACACGACCTCGACACCGTTCGTCTTGGTTCGCTTGAAGTGCGCGCTCTGGAAACGCCGGGGCACGCCAGTCACCACCACGTTTATCAATGGGAAGACCACGTTTTTGGCGGGGATGTCGCCGGTGTGCGGTTGGGTGGGGGGCCTCCTATTCCGCCGTTCGTTCCCCCAGAATTACACATCGAGTCATGGTTGGACTCGATCGAGAAGATCCGCGCACTTAATGCCGCGAAATTATACCTGCCTCACTTCGGGCCGGTCGAGGGCTCGATCCCCGCGCACCTCGATGCACTGGCGGAATGTGTCCGCCGTTGGGCGACTTGGTTTCGCGATCGAATCCGCGCCGGCCAGAACAAAGAGCAATTAACCTCCGACTTCGCCCAGTCGGTTGCCGAAGAATTGCGCGGAGCCGGCGCAACCGAAAACGAAGTGCGCGATTACGAGTGCGCTGATCCGAGTTTCATGGCGGTCAGCGGCGCGCTGCGCTATTGGCAAAAATATCATCCGGAGGCAGTCGACCCTGCCGCACCGTCATCGGCGTAGGTACAGGGTCACCGCTCCCCCTTCACCTCCGCGATCCAGGCGTCGCGGAGTATTTTCCACCGTCCGTCACCGCCTGCCATTTTGCCTACGCCCGCGGAGCGGCCTGTTTCGCGGCTTCGGAGACCATCTTCTTAAACGCCTCGGTCGACGATTTCACCACGGCCTCGGGTCCGGTCATCTTGATGAACACGCTGCCGTCTGCGCTTTCGAGGATCGCGCCGCACAGGGCGTAACCGCTCATCGGCGCAGTCGGACCGCCGGGGATGCCGCTGCTGAACGTTCCCTCGGTCGTGACATAAGTGATTTTTACGGAACCGGCCTGGACGGTTTCCGACTTCCGTTTGTCATCGCTTCCGGGAAATTGGGCGAACCACCGGGCGACATTGTCCGCCACGCTCCCGCCCTCGCCGGCCCCGAACTGAAAGAAGGTCACTTCGGCCTTATCGGATCCCTGGGTGATTTCGAGCTGCGCTTTGCGCATGGCCGAGGAGGGGGTCACGCTCTTCCAGCCCTCCGGCAGGGCAAAAGTGAACGCTCCGACCTTGACCGAGCTGGCGGGTTGTTCCGCCGAAACGGCAATCAGGGACAGAATGAAAAAAAGGGCGGCGGCAGGTGCTGTTCTCATGGGGAAAGATAATCGGGAAACCAGGAAGTCAGGAGAGAATTATCCTGGGCTCGACGGGATGAGGCTCCCACTCGACAGGGCATCGGAAGCAGCGCTACATTACCACCCCTCCGATTTTATGCGCTTACGACTCTTAATTTCGGCGATCAGCCTGTTTCTCAGCGGCATTGGCTTTGCCCAGTCTGACATGCCCGCGGCGGACTCGAGCTCGCTCGATTTCAAGCAATGGGGACTTCTGGCGATCCAGGATGGCGGCCGGCGCAAGCCGATCGACACTTTCGCGCGCGAGACGCTGATCAAGACCACCGGGCGTTCCAGCTATACCGACAAGAGCGGCAAGAATTGGCAGGCCAACGATCTCCTCCTGTCGATGCTTCTCGATACGCACGACTGGAAAAGCGAGCCGATGATCCTGGTGTCGCTCGGGCAACTGGTGGAGAAGCTCGGCCTCGACAAGACCCAGCGGAGATTTTCCTTCACGGAACTGACGGCGCTGTCGGAGTTGAACCTGCTCGCGGCGGAAGCGCATGCGCTCCGCAAGGCGGAGAAGCCGCTGGACCGTCTCCAAAGCGAAGTGATGAGCGTGACCGAGCGACTGACGATTTTCGCGCACGTCATGGATGGAAGCGCATTTCTCCTCGTGCCGGCGCCGGAGAAAGCGACGGACCCCTGGCTGGTGCCGCCGGAATTCGCCCAGCACTATTCGGTATCGCAGTTCAGCGGGCCGCAGACGCAGTTGCAAACGCTCGCGAGTGCGTATGCGAAGGGCGACGGCTTCCAGTTCAGCCGGGCGGCGAATCAACTGCGCGACGGTTTGCGCGGGCTGAGCCCAAAGATTTACCCGGAAGAATCGCAGCTGCGCCTGGAATATTTTTACAACCATTGGGATGGATTTTACCGCGCGGCCTGGTCCTACGGGATCGCGCTGGTGCTGCTTGGGATTGCTTACATGCGCAGCAAAGGCGGCGCTCTGAAATGGATGGGCGTTTCGCTCGCGATCGTCGGCCTGCTCTTTCACGCCAGTGCGATCACGATGCGCTGCCTGATCGCGGGCCGTCCGCCGGTGACGAACATGTATGAGTCGATCATCTGGGTCTCGTTTGCGGTCACGTTTTTCGGGATGATCTTTTTCGCGCGTTATCGGACGCCGATCTACCTGCTGGCGGCGTTGCCGGTTTCCCTGATCGCACTCTTGCTCGTGCACCAAATGCCGATCGCCATGCCCGCGAGCATCGATCCGCTCGTGCCGGTCTTGCGCGACAATTTCTGGCTCACGATCCACGTGCTTACCATCACTTTGAGCTACGCCGCGTTTGCGCTCGCGATGGGGTTTGGGCACATCCTCCTCTGGCGTTATGCGCGCAACCCCGTGGCGGCCCGGGCGGATCAGCCGATGCATTTCTGGCTTTACCGTGTCCTCCAGCTGGGCGTCTTGCTCCTCGCGGCGGGAACAATTTTGGGCGGCGTTTGGGCCAACTATTCCTGGGGACGCTTCTGGGGTTGGGACCCGAAAGAAACCTGGGCCCTCATCGCGCTGCTTTGCTACATCCTGACCTTGCACGGACGGCTCGCTGGTTGGTGGACGCAATTCGGTTTGGTGGTGGCCAGCGTCGTTTGTTTCCTCGCGGTTCTCATGGCGTGGTATGGCGTGAATTTCGTTCTCGGCAAAGGGTTACACAGTTATGGGTTCGGCCTCGGCGGCGAGACTTACGTTGTCAGCTTCGTCGTGGCCGATTTGTTGTTCGTGGCCTTCGCTATCTGGCGGTATCGCGGGACAAAACGACCGCGGCCGCCGAGTTCACCTGCAGTCGTGACGAGCGAGCAGGTTGCGGCATAGATTTCCGGGCGACGCGTCCGCCCTCCAAAGAAGTATGATCCAGCAGAGCGCGAAGGCAGTGGTCATGATTCGGCCTTGCCGCTTCTATCCGAATCCGGAGACAGCTTCCGACAATGCGTTCCAGCGAGAGATCGCAGCAGCCGACGCCGATGATATTTCCAAAGCCGCGCAAGCGGAGTTCGATGAAGCGGTGGAATTATTGCGCGGGGCGGGGGTAACGGTCCACGTGTTTGACGACACCGTTTCGCCGGAGAAACCGGATGCCGTTTTCCCGAACAACTGGTTCTCGACGCATCCTGACGGCAGAGTCGCGCTTTACCCGATGTATTCACCGACGCGCCGCCACGAGCGGCGCCGGGACGTGATCGACGAGTTGGGCAAAATCTATCGGATCAGCGCGCTGGTCGACTATTCCTCCTACGAACAACGCGGTCTTCATCTCGAAGGCACCGGAAGTCTGGTCCTCGATTACGTCAATCGCATCGCCTACGTCTCGCTTTCAAAGCGGTCCGACCGGGCCCTGGTCGAACGGTTTTGCCAGGACTTCAATTTCGAGCCAGTCTTTTTCGAGAGCGTGGGTGATGATGGCCGACTGATTTATCACACTAACGTTATGATGTGCCTCGGATCGGAATTTGCCCTGGTGGGATTGGACATGATCGCGGATGCCGCCCAGCGAGAAACAGTTCGGCGCCGGCTCGAAGCAAGCGGGAAGAAAGTGATTGAGCTGAAGCGCGATCAAATCGCGAACTTCGCCGGCAACGCTCTGGAATTGCGCAGTGATTCCGAGAAGCTCCTGGTCCTGTCGAGCCGCGCCGCGGAAGCGCTGACCGTGGAGCAGCGAGATGAAATCGAGCGCCACGCACGCCTTCTGCCTTTAGCTCTACCCACCATCGAACTGGCCGGCGGCAGCGCCCGTTGCATGCTGGCCGCGATTCATCTTCCGAAACTCGATGAAACTTAGGGCTGGCTAGCGCCGCTTGGGACAGGGTTCACCAGGTGCGGCGAAGCGGGTGGGCCTCAGTGTTGAAAACAACGTGGTCGAAATCGATGGCGCCAGGCGGTGCGAAGAGCAGGTAAAAGTACTTGAAGGTCTCGGCCAGCGCGAAGCTCTCCATCTCATCGCGCTGCGTCTTGTTGACGATGTCGGAAAGCGCGGCGTAGCCGGCCTCGGTGCGGCAATACTTGACGAAGTCGTTGAACATCTTCTCGCCCATGTCCCGATACTGCCGGTCCCTGGTGTAATGATGGAGGTAATAGGTCGATTCCACGATTTCGGGACGCAGGTGATACGTGGTCGCCACGACTCGCATGGTCTTGTAATCGATCACCTCGGGCTCGATCCCGTGCAGGTTCCACATCTTAAAGGAAGAAGCCTGTAAGCGGCGCGCGCGGGGAATGTCTCCCGAAAGCGCGAGCAGGGCCGGGAAAAAAGCGTCGAGTGCGCCATAAGTCGTTTCAGTGCGTTGACCCGTCGCCATATCGGCGTGGCCGTACCACAATTCGTCTCCCGTTTTGTCGGCCAGGTACTGATGGACGGCTGGGATGCTCTCGTTCCACATTTCGAGGCAGTCTTTGTCGCCAAACAGGAGCCAGCATTTCCAAAGATACTCATAATAGGAATCGATCCCGCCGCTGATATTGCTGTCGTTGTCCGTCCATGCGCCCGTCTCGACATTAATCCCGGCGCCGACCAGACCGATGGACGATCGGCGCTTGTAGGTTTCGACCAGCGCTCGTTTCGCCTTGTCGTAAAAGATCGGCTTGCCCGTCAGTTTGCTGAGAGTGCCGAACTCGAGGAGCAGCGTGCCGGTTTCCGCCGGGTTCGATATGGGGTTACGAACCTCTCCCGTGCGAAGATTGACGAAGACGTAAGGCAGGCCGGTCGGTGAATTGAAGGCCGGAAGAAGTCTGGTGCCCAAATCGTCGGCCAGGTCCAGGAGACGCTTGTCGCCGGTGAGTTGATAACCGGATAGCAAGCCGCCGAGCAGTCGGATCGTTATCTCGAAATTCTTGACTGAAATGTCACGGTCGAAGGAGAGCTCGCCGACGATGAGGTTGCGCGCCTTGGCCGCTTCGCTGTCGAGCTTCATCAGGATGAGGGTGTCGAGGGCGTCGACGGGGGTCATTAGCAGCGACTGTCCATACCAATCATGCGGCGCCTTACTCAATGGTTTCAGCGCGTCGTGACCCCAGGCGTAGCGCTCGTAATTATTCCAAGCGTGCTGCAACTCGCTCTTCACGCGTTCGGCCATTTCGCGAGCGTGGGGATCGTCGCGAGATTTCATGCAGGCGGAGAAGGAAAGGAGGGTCAAGGAAACCGCCGCTATTGCCCTGGCCTTCGCGAGCATGATCGAGGCTGGGATGCGTGGGGGAGGCGTGTCGAGATTTTTGTATCGCGAGGTTCGAAACAAATTCGAATCAAGAAAAAGGCTGAAAGACTCGAGCGACAAACAGCGCCGATTTATCCGCGAATTTAATCAGGCGCTAGCATCATGTAACCGAAACGCTTCGCTGCCTCAGTCGCATTTACCGGGCAGCGTAAATTGAAAGATGGAGCCCTCACCTTCCGTGCTCTCAACCGTTACCTTGCCGTCGTGAGCCTCAACAAAAGTTTTGACGATGGCCAGGCCGAGGCCGAGGCCTCCTTCGTTCTGAGAAGCGCCCTCTAGTTCGTCGAAGACCTTTTCGAGATGTTCGGGCGGGAATCCCGCTCCGGTGTCGCTCACGCTGCACTCGACGAGACCTTCATCGTCGAGTTGTTTCCCCTGGATGACCACCTTGCCGCGCGGCGTGGATTTGATGGCGTTAGCGATCAAGTTCTGAAAGACCCGACGCAGCAGGCTGGCATCTGCAAAAACGACCAGGCGGTGCGGCACTTTGTTGATCAGTTTGGTGCTGCCGGTTCCCGCGACGGGACGAAGATCGTGGATGAGCGCCTCGACCAGTGGCCACAAATCAAACTCGCGCCGCTCCAGTTTGATGCCGGTTTCGGTTTGGAGGTTCGTGTTTTCCTCGATGATTTTCTCCACCAGCCGTTGAAGATGCTGGACGTTGCGACCGAGCGTTTTCAACATCTGCGCGGTCTCAGCGCGCTCGCTTCTTTCTTTGAACGTGACTTCCAAAACCCGGGTTGCGAGGGAGATGGCATTGAGCGGCGTGCGAAGATCGTGCGCCACAAAGGCGAGGTATTCTTCGCGGCGCCGCTGGACGTCCAAAGCCCGTTCGGTGGCATAGGTTTGAACGGCCATGCCGATCGCCTGGTCCAGGACGCGGTTCATGATGTGGAAGGGCTCGCCTTGCAGATTGATGCCATTCTTCTCGGCGAGATCGTGAATGCAGCCGCGCAGGATGTTGTACTCCGCGACGACCTCTTCGAGATCGAACGCTTCCTGGAGACGTTGCAAGCCATGGGCCGGCGGGCTGCTTCCTTCCAATGCCTCCGGAATTGTTGTCCGCGTTTGCGCTTGCAGCGCCGTAGCTAATTCCTCGAGGAAATGCGGTATGTGATCGTTGAGCGCCGGCACATCGAGCTGCTGCGCCGAGGGGAGTTGCTTCACTTGTTCCCGCCATTTTCCGAGCAAAGCAAAGCCTTCGTCCCGGATGAGCCGCGCAAGTCTATCGAGATTGTCGATTACTTACTATGTAGGCGGAAGCCGCTTTATCAAGGTTCGCGCCCGTGGATAAAGATGGTGCGCGATACAGGGTTCGAACCTGTGACCCCTACCGTGTCAAGGTAGTGCTCTACCACTGAGCTAACCGCGCGTCCCGTCTTCGAGGAGGGGATTATGGGCCGCGCGGAATTGATTGGCAAGTTGATCGAGGAAACGAACCGAGGGGGGCGCCCTTTTTCTGGACTTGGACATGCGGAAGCATGTCCCTCCGAAACCCGTTTCGCGCGAATTACGCCGCGAGCTTGGCGGCGTCTTTGTGGCCGAGGATGCGAACCGTCTGCTGAAGCTGTTCCACTTTTAACGGCTTCTTTAGGACGGTGACAGGACCTCTCGCCAGGATCCGGTCGAGCATTTCGCTGTCGGGATACCCGGTGATAACTACGATCGGCATTTCCGGATCAGACTCTTTCGCCGCCTCGTAAACGTCGTCTGCTGGCCCGTCCGGCAGTTTCAAATCCAGAAAGAGAAGGTCGAACTTTTGTTTCTCGAGCGCCGCGATCGCTTCCTTGACCGTCCCGACCACGACCCGGCTGAACCCGATCTTCTTGAGGAAAACCTTGAACAAGCTCTGCAGGCTCTCGTCGTCGTCGACGACCAGCACGGTAGGCTGACCGGACTTGTCTTCCTTGAGAATGTCTTTGTCGAGCGACGCTTTCTTGATGCGCCAGCGACCGCCGATTTGGATGGCGGGCAACTGACCGCGTTGCACAAGGTAGTAAACGGTCGGTAGCGGAATCCGGAGGTATTTGGCCGTTTCTTTGACCGTTAAGAGGTTGTGCATGAGAAGAAAAACAGCGATTTGCCCTTTCGGAGGCAAGTCTTTTCGCTGGACGAGCATTATTAAATTTATGGTTCGTGTCAATGGTTACTTCCTATTTTCTCGGTTTCCGCTCCGGCGGAAGCGTCGATTGCAGTGGATGTTGAGCATGTTTTGATCGTGTCCGGCCTTCCGCGCCCCTTACATCCACGCTGGACAACGGACGACCGGCGACCGACTATTCCCACCTTCATGAGCGCTCTTTTCTTCAAGCGGTTTTTAAAACGCCCATTTCAAATCGCTTCGATCACCCCGAGCTCCAAAGCCCTTGTGAAGCGGGTGGCGCGCAAGATGGATTTCAGCCAACCGCGCGTCATCGCGGAATACGGGCCCGGTGAGGGCGTCCACTCGCGGGAGATTGTGCGCCGAATGCCGTCGGGTTCCCAGTTGCTTCTGTTCGAGCTGGATCCCGATTTTTCCCGGGATCTCCGGCGCCAATTCGCGGACGATCCCCGCGTCCACGTGATCAACGGGGACGCCGCGCGGCTGCCGGAGGAGCTGGAGCGGCGGGGCATCCCGCACTGCGACTACATTCTTTCCGGAATCCCCTTCAGCATTCTCGAGATCAATAAGAAGCGGGCCTTGCTGGCGAAAACGTATGACGCGCTGGCGGATGGAGGGCACTTCATCATTTACCAGGTCACGAACGAGCTGCGCCAGCACGCCACCCTGTTCGAGCGCGCGGAGTCTGAGTATGTGCTCCAGAACCTTCCGCCGATGTTCATCACGGTTTTCCATAAGGTGAAACGACGGAACGGGCATCATCGGCCGGTTCGGCGGCCCGCGGAATTTTCGGCCAACCATTCAGCATGACGCTCGGCTCGACCCGGATCGAAAAGGATTCGATGGGCGAAATGTCCGTCCCGGAATCGGCGCTCTACGGCGCCTCCACCCAGCGGGCGGTCCTGAATTTTCCGATTAGCGGACATCGATTTACCCGGCCCTTTGTTCGCGCCCTGGGTTTGATCAAATGGGCGGCGGCGCAGGCGAATGCGGACCTGGGGTTGCTCGATTCCCATCGATGCGCCCTGATTGTCCAGGCCGCGGAAGAAGTGGTGGAGGGGAAGCTCGACGAGCATTTTCCGCTCGATATTTTCCAGACCGGATCCGGCACGAGCACGAACACCAACGCGAACGAGGTGATCTCAAACCGTTGCTGTCAGCTGGCGGGAAAGCCAATCGGCGCGCGCGATCCGGTTCATCCCAACGATCACGTCAACATGGGGCAGTCGAGCAACGATGTGATCCCCTCGGCCATGCACGTCAGCGCGGCGGAGCAGCTCAAGAATTGTCTTATTCCGGCGCTGAAAACGTTGCATGACGCCCTCGAGGTCAAAGCGAACGAATTCTGGGACATCATCAAGATTGGGCGAACTCACCTGATGGATGCGACGCCGGTCCGGCTCGGCCAGGAATTCAGCGGATATGCCTGTCAGGTTTCCAACGCCCAGGAACGGGCGGAACGGGCCATCACAGTTTTAGAAGAGCTGGCCCTGGGCGGAACCGCGGTGGGCACGGGTTTGAATCGGCACACGGAATTCCCCGGTAAGGTGATGCGACACCTGGAACAACGCACCGGAATCAAGTTTCGGGAAGCGCGAAACCATTTTGAAGCGCAGGGCGCGAAAGACGCGGTAGTGGAGGCGAGCGGCCACCTGAAGACAATCGCGGTCGGCCTCTTCAAGATCGCGAACGATCTCCGCTGGCTCGGGAGCGGCCCGCGTTGCGGGATCGGCGAGATTCGCCTGCCCGCCACGCAGCCGGGCAGCTCGATCATGCCGGGCAAAGTGAATCCGGTCATGTGCGAAGCGCTCATGATGGTGTGCGCGCAAGTCATCGGCAACGACGGTTGCGTGACCTGGTCGGGCGCGAATGGGAACTTCGAGCTGAATGTCATGATGCCGGTGATGGCGCATAATCTCCTGGAGAGCATTCGTCTCCTGGGCAACGCCTGCGATGTCTTCTGCGAAAAATGCGTGCGCGGGATCGAGGTTAACGAAGAGCGTTGCCGTGAACTGGTCGAGCTTTCGATGGCGATGGTGACCAGTCTCGCCCCCAAGATTGGTTATGATCGCGCGGCCGAGATCGCCAAGGAAAGCGCCAAGACCGGACGCACCGTCCGGGAGATTTGCCTGGAGAAAAAAGTGCTGCCCGCCGCAGAGCTGGAGCGCGTGCTCGATCCGATTGCGATGACCGAGCCCGGCGGCGAGGGATCGGCGGGAGGATAGGGGTGATGCGCAGATTCGTGGTCGTGGCAGCGGTCGCAACGCTTGTTTGCGAGCTCGGGAATGTTTTGGCTGCGCCTGAAAAACCGATCGACCTGGCGGCCATCGTTGGCAAAAAGGAGGTCGAGGCCACTCTGGGTGAAGCCGTCAACGATCCGCAATCGCGGAATGAGGAAGGCGCGGACGGATATTATTCGCGCTGCAATTATTACAGTGTGAACCCCGGCCGGGCGCTGGTTCTGAGGGTTCGTCAGGCCTCGGGTGATCAGCTCGCGCCGGCCAAACAACTCGAGGAGCTGACCGCGGGAAACGGGAGAATCAAGCCGATGCCCGGGTTGGGCGACAAGGCTGTGGTCTTGAGCGAACGCATGGAAAAAGGGATGTCCCACGCTCTCATGCTCTATGTCACGAAAGGAAACGCATTTGTCACCGTCGGAATCAGCGGCATCAACGACGAGAAAGCGGCTCTCGAAAAAGCGAAGGGGCTGGCCCGCAAAATCCTCGCGAAACTCTAGGCGCCGGCTCGCCTCCGCCTGACTTCAATTTATGGTCGCCAACGTCAACGGTCCTCAATTCTCGGGCGGTGCGAACATTGCCATCAAATGTCCGAGCCATACCTACGAGCAAACGCTCGCGTTTTATCGCGACACCCTGGGCCTGCCCTTGATCGAGGAGGAGGAGGGCGGCTGCATTTTTCAGTTCGGCCCGAATCGACTCTGGATCGATCGGGTGCCGAACTTGAGCCATCCTGATATCTGGCTCGAGCTCGAAACAAATGACACCGAAGCCGCCGCGTCCTATTTGAAAATCAACGGGGTGCCGCGTCGCGACGAGGTGGAACAGTTGCGCGAAGACTTCGACGGGTTCTGGATCTCCGATCCCGCCGGGGTGATTCACCTCGTGGTCGGCGACGAAGAATAGGGCAACCTTCGCGCGCATCTGTCATCCCGAGCCGCGTAGACGGCGAGGGACCTCGCCCATGCAAAATTTGTCACTCCAAGAGCATCACGCATAACTGACGTGGACGCTTGGCAGGGCGCGAAAGCGGCAGAGCGCCCGTGAGGTCAGCGCTCCTCCCAGGACGCGATCCCGGTCTGCGCGACTCGGGATGACAACAAATTTGTATCCGCAGATGATCGCTGGGCGTCAGCCCGAGATATGTCGACCGACGATCATGAGGTCACGCTCGATCTCGTCCACTCGCGCGATGCGCGGGAGAAATCCCCAACGCTCGAACCCCAGTTTCTCGAAGAGGCGCAGACTGGGTTCGTTATGGCCGAAAATGCACCCGACCAACGCGTGGATCCCCAAGCGGGACGAATCGGTGATAGCCTTTTCCAGCAAGGCGCGGCCCAGTCCAACCCGCTGGAATTGTTCGCTCACATAAACGCTGATCTCGACCGTGTCGCGGTAGGCGGAGCGCGGGAGGAAGACATGAAAACTGAGCCAGCCGGCGATTTGGGCATCGTGCTCGGCAACCCAGAGTGGACGCGACTGGGGCGAATGGCCGCGAAACCATGCAACCTTTTCTTCGACCGAAACCGGCTCCAGCTGGGCTGTGGAAATCCGGCTGCGAATGGCCGTGTTGTAGATCTCGACGATCGCGGGAAGATCAGACTCCGCGGCGTCACGAATGATCATCTTCTCGAGCGATCGCCGCCCAACAATCTCCCCTAAATTCACCGTGACAACGGTCATGGACCGCCGCTAGGATGGTGCCGGCGCCGTTTGGAAAAAAATGGTATCAAACGTCGGCTGGAACGTGCGCCCGGCCGTCTCTCCAATTCGAAAGCGAAGACTGATTTCGGACTGTCCGGCGCAATGCACCTCGACTTCGTCGCGGCCCCGTTGGGTCAGCATCGCGCGGATCGCGCCCGCGGCGAGTTCCGGCGTGTTGCAATCGCGGCTGAGATGGCCGAGCACGACCCGCTCGAGTTTCCCGGAGAGCAACTGTTCGACCACGGTGGCGGCTGCCGTATTCGAGAGATGACCGTGTCGTGATTGGATTCGCTGTTTCACCGGCCAGGGCCGATGCGGATCGCTTTGCAAAAGTTTTTCGTCGTGATTCGTCTCGATCACGAGCGTGTGGACGTGGCGGAGTCGCTCGACCACCGTCTTCGTGGCGTAACCGAGATCGGTGATGAAACCGAGTCCGCTCGAGCCGGAGTGAAACGCGTAGCCGACCGGATCGACCGCATCATGCGGAACGGGAAAAGTCTGAACCGCGATATCGCAGATGGAAAAGTCGGCACCGGTCCTAAACAGCCGCCAGTTGCGGTGTTCGGACAAGGTCCCGCCGCGGATCGCTTCCGCCGTGAGCGAGTTGCAATAAATCGGAATCCGAAATTTTCGGCAAAGCACTTCAAGGCCGCAAACGTGGTCGCCATGCTCGTGGGTGAGGAGGACGCCATCGAGTTGGTTGGGAGTGATCCCGCACTGGGCGAGGCGCAGGACGATTTGGCGCGCACTCAAGCCACCGTCGACCAGGAGACGACAATGATCGGTGGCAACGAGGGCGCTGTTGCCCGCGCTTCCGCTGCCGAGCATCGTCAAAGTGAACACGTTCGATTAGTAGCGGACGCGCCCGAGATTCTCAAACAGATTTGGGCGTCGGCGGGCGGAAAACATCGTTCGCGCTTCGATCTTGCGTTGAAGCGACAGCGCCTCGACTCTCTCCCGATGAAACCATTCCTGCTTTCCATTCTCATCGGCGCGCTCGCCGTCTTATCACCCGCCACGACCCGCGCGGACGAAGCAAGCCACCGCAAGGCGACGGAAAATTTGTTCGTTTTGATGGGCATGGAAACCGTGATCAGCCAGTCGATCGATCAAATGCTGGCGATGCAGGTGCAGCAGAACCCGGGGCTCGCTCAGTTCCAGCCCCAGATGAAGACATTCCTGAACAAGTACATGAGCTGGGCCAGTCTTAAGGATGACATGACCAAGATTTACATGGCCGAGTTTACCGAGAGCGAACTGAATGAGCTGGCCAAGTTTTATCAGACGCCGCTGGGAAAGAAGACGATCCAGAAAATGCCGGGGCTGATGGCGAAAGGCGCGGAAATAGGTCAGAAGCGCGTCCAGGATCACCTGCCCGAACTCGAGGCCGCGATCGCTCCCAAATCTTCACCGCCGGCGAAGTAGGCGCCTTCGGTTACCGGCCGTCCGTGAGCGCGAGGATGCGCTGTTTTTTCGCTCCGTAATCGAGCGACCGGAAACGTCGGATCTCATCCAACCGGCGCATGCCGTTCAGGGTGTCCAGGAATTTCGTGTAATGAGACGCGAGTTCCGTGGTCTCGAGGTAACGGCCGCGCAGGTTCTCCGCCTGGAACGCGCCCGGATTTTGCGAGGCGAAAAGATGAAAGCGGAGCCAACGCCGGTCGGTGCGTGAGACCTTTTGGGTCTTTCGAAAAAAGGCGACGAAGAGCAACAGCACAAGGTAGGTATCGACGCGCGCCTGAAGCTCGAGGTTGCGCGCGAATTCTTCCGAAGCGATTTCGCGCTGCCCGGTCTTGAATTGGAGCGCGGCATGCAGCGCGTGATTGATCTCTTCCACGAACGCGATGAGCGACCGGATGTTGTGATCGCTCAGGCCGGCGCGGGGATCGTGCCTCTCGAGTTGTTCGATCAACCAGCGCGAATAGTAAATGCCGACGTAGAGCTGATCGTCGGCCCGCCGCAGAAACGTGCGCGCGATTTCGCTCAATTCCCGCGCGGACGCGCCGGCCAGCCGCGAGAGCTGCGCGCAACGCCTGCGATCGATCAGGCAATCCTCCAGGTTGATCCCCACTTGGGCGTAGGTCCGCTCGAAGAGGCGTTGGATCTGGCTAAAGAGGGTCTCGTTCATGATCAAAATTGCAGCCCAGACGGAGCATCATCGAGATTCAGCAACGAGTCGGAGAGCCGATTCAGGGCGAGCCGGACTTCGCGGAAGCGGCCCGCCAGTTCTTCATAAACGTCGCTCAATTCGCAGCGGCGCGCGGTCGCGTGCGAAGCCACCAGTTGATAATTGGTCCGCCCAATCTGCTCGTAGAAATCGAGGTCGGGCGCGCCGCGCAGGCTGCGGCGCTGCGTGTTCTCGTGAAAAATTCCGGTGAGAAAGAGCGAATAGTTGCCGACGTGCGCGCGGAGGAGAAACGCCTGTTCCGGTGTGGCGCGGGTTAGCGCGATCAGCATGTCGGAAACGTATTGGCGTCCACGTTCCTCGGTCACGTGCGGCGCTTGCAAACCGTTTACGCGCGAGAACGTTTCGAGGAGCGAGCCGACGTAATCGCACAGTTTCCGGTCACTAATGCCGACGTCGCGCAGGACGCGGCGGGCGAGCACGTAAAAGTAAAAGTGCGACGAGATGCAAAGGTGACCGGCATTGGAAAGAATGGCGTCGACCAGCCGCGGATTATCGAGGACCGAGTCGCGCGTTTCCGCGTCGGCCAGCAGTTCGATGAGGGAGACGTGATCGACGCGCGAACGCGCGAGAGTTCGAACGACAAAGTCGAAGTCCGCCGCGGTGAACCGCTCCCGACAATTCGCACGAATCATCGAGAGCCGAGTATTAGCATCGGACGTGCCGCTGACAAGTCTTGAAATTAACGGAAAAACATCCGCCCTTTGCGATCAACATCCCACTTGTTCGATGCGACCGATCTTCGATACGCTTCCCGGTTCATGAAATGGATCCGCTTCTTCGTTGCCACCGTCTCCCTGCTTTTCGTTGCCCAAACCCGGCTGTTCGCCAATGGCGGGGCCTGGCAAACCGGAGTGCCCAAGACAGGAAATGGAGCGGCCTCGGACCAGAAAAAGTCGACGGACGTGACGATTGAGGAAGAGAATCTCACGATCGATCTGCACCAGGAATTTGCCGCGGTGGAAGTGCGTTACCGGATGAAGAACACCGGCGCTCAGGTTGAGCAGGATTTCTTTTTCCCGGTGGAACGCTGGACGCCGGCCGAGGGGGAGTCGGGCGACGGCGAAAATACCAGGACCGATCTGGAAGGTTACCAAATTGCGGCAGATGGAACCGAGCTCAAATGGGACAATGTCGATGCGAAGGGTGAAAAACCGAAGCCGGTGGTAGACGAGCACTGGGGCGCATTTCCCCCGGCCACCCGGCTCTGGAAGAAGTCGCGCATCCCTTTCGCGCGCGGCCAAGCCCGCGAGGTGGTGATCAAGTACCGCTCGCCTTATGCCGGCACCGAGGGAGGAGTGTCGGATGACGGCCATAACAGCAGCATGGGCTTCCAATATTCGCTTTCACCGGCCGCGACCTGGAAGGGTCCGATCGGCAAGGGCAAGATCACCCTCAACATTCTCCACCCACGTCCGGAAGAGACCGCCATTTCCAAGCCAAAAGAGCGCTTTAAGAAGATCAACGAGACCCAGGCGGTCTGGGATTTCAGCAAACTGAAACCGACCTTGGCGGACGATATTAAGATCGTCGTGCACCCCGGCTACGACACCTACCCGGGCCGCAAGGAATTTGGTCCGATCAACTACGACGAGACGCCGCAGTTTCGAGCGGACTATGTTATTCAAGGCAATCGCTATTTTCTCCTTCATAGCGACTACGACGCGGTGGCGAGTTCGACTTTAAAGCCCTCCGGTGAGCACAAGTACGATGTCGAGAACATTAAGGGAACGGAGGCGTACGTGACCTGGGCGGAGGGAGTGGAAGGCGATGGCATTGGCGAGAACATCTCCCTGAAAGTCCATCGACCGCTGCCACTGGACGCGATCCTGATCGTGCCGGGCTACCGGGGTGAGGAGAAAGAGCTTTGGGGAAAAAACAATCGCGTGGCGGAACTGGAAGTGATCCTGAACGACGAACACACTTTCACGGCTTCGATTCCGGACGAAGAATTTGGGGCCGCCTATCCGGTTCCCGTGCGCGGTTATTCGAAACCGGTCAGCACGGTAAAGCTTACGATCAAAGGCGTTCATCGAGGTAGCGCGGCCCAGGATACGTGCATTTCCGCGGTTGATCTGCGAGCCGTGCTTTCCAAGAAGCCGACCATTCAAGCGGCCCGGTGACGCTTCGCTGGATCGCGCTGGTTCTTGGGGTTGCGTTAACGCGCTCCGCGTTCGCGGCTTCGTCCGCGGTGCCGATCTATTTGGAGGATAGCCATGCGGGTTCGTTTTACTGGCTCGCGGAAAATCTCGATCTCGAGGAGGAGCTGACGCTCATCCATTTCGACGCGCACAGCGACGCCTCAGCGGTGTTTGATTCGGACGAGATTCGTCGCCGGCTCCGGCGGGTCGCCTCGACGGAGGAACGCCGGCAATTACTGGATCAGTGGCGGCAGGCTGGGACGATCCAGTGTTTCAATTGGATCGAACCGCTGATGCCCGCGCCGATCTCGAATTTGATCTGGGTGCCCGGCCGGAAATTGAGCAAAGGCGGCGCGGCCGCGTTGCAGGAGAAGGCGGTCGAATATTTCGATGGCCACCTGGAAGCGGCGCCGCGGTCGGCCGGCTCGTTTGCGAAACGCTGCCGCGTTCTTGGATTCGACGATCTGGCCGCAAACCTGAAGGACGGCACGCCGGTGGTCATCACGGTCGACCTGGATTATTTCGCCGAGGTTGAGCCAGGCGAACAGGCCGCGGCCTTCGAGCGGGTGTGGAGATTCGTCACCGGTTGCCGCAACCTTCGCGCCGTGACGTTCGCCGTCTCGCGACTCTACCTTCCGAACGACGAACGAGCGAACACCCTGGTGCAGCTCGCGCTGGCGGCGTCGCTTTCGCTGCCGACGGCACGAATTCAATTCGAGCCCTTCGCGAGAGTGGAGAACGATCGCTCGCTGCGAGCCTTGGAACTGCGGGCGCAAAACCGCGACGTGCCGGTGTTCAACCTGGCGAACGCCTCAGAAGAACTTCGCGCTCTCCTCCTGGCGAATCGCGAGCGGGTTGCCGTGCAAACTGATGTTCCAGCGTGGGAGCAGCTTCTCGGGCAATGGGAGAGCGAAGCGCCCGGGATTCGCCTCGCCGTCAAGGACCGCGACCCCTCGACCGACAAGATCTGGCGGGTCGCGGTTTCGGAGCCGGCGGAGCTGGAGGTACGAGCCGAGCCGCGGGGGGCGGAGCTCGCGCGCGTGGAATGGATCGCGCTCATTCCGGAACACGTTCGCTGCAATCTCACCGCGGAGCGTGGCGATGAAATCGGTTTTGCGGGAGGCGCGCCGCCCCGTCCGCGCTGGCGTGAACAAGTAATCGCGCGTGAGGGCAGCGTGCTATCGATCGGCGCGCTCCGGAATTTTTTCGACCGAAAGAGCGGGTCTGGCGCGATCAGGTTAAAAGCGCGGGCTGAGATTGATCATCATCTTCGGGAAACGCCGGTGATCGAGCTCCGGCGCTTCTCCGGAGAGGGATTTCGCGCCGCCCTCACCGAGCAGTTCGGTTTGCCGTATCTTTTTGGCAGCGGCGAAATGCGAGACGGCGGGAACACCGGGCCGGAGACGGGCTGGGGCGCGGACTGCGCGAATTTTCTTATCTACGCGCTTCGCCGCCAGGGCCGGCCGATTCCATGGTGCAATCCCAGACAACTTCGGGATTACCTCGAACCGGTCCAAAACAACGAAGCGGGTGCGGCCAGATTCTCCGACGAGGATGTCAGCACCGGATTGATCGTTCATTTCGGAAATCACGTGGCCGCCGTCGTGGAAGACCGCCCGCCATTCGGCACGCTTGATCGTCACGACCTAGTGGTTCATCAGCTTGAGGGCACACCAGAAATAGTTTCGTTAGGCTACCTGCTGACAAAACGAAACAACCCCCGTTTCGATTTGCTGCGCGTGGCCCCTGCTCAACATCAGGCAGACCTGATCGTCGGAGGCGACGTCATGCTCGGGCGAACCGTCGGCGAAGAGATTCTGGCGGGGACAGATCCGTTTGCCGGAATCCGTCGATATTTAGAGGGGAAACCATGGACTCTGGTGAATCTCGAGTGCGTTGTTTCGGACCGCGGAACAGCGGCGACTGGAAAGCAGTATTGCTTCCGCGCTCCACTTCAGGCGACGAACGCCCTCGTTTCGGCCGGGATTAGCGCGGTGAGTCTGGCGAACAACCACTCGGCGGATTTCGGAAGCGAGGCCCTAATCGATTCAATCGCGCGTCTGAAAGCTAGTGACATCACCGTCGTCGGCGCAGGTGAAACGTCAGAACTGGCCTACGTCCCCCAATTTTTTACGGCCCGCGATGGTCAAAAAGGAGCGCTGATCGCCCTGACCGACCTCGAGGATGAACAGCGCGACGCCGGAGTGGCAACGGCGTCGGAGCGGGATCGCGTGGCCCGGGCGATCGCGGAAGCGCGGTCGACTGCCGGATTCATTTTGTGCCTCATGCATTGGGGCGATGAAAACAGCTCACGGGTGACGGAACGCCAGCGCGAGCTGGCGCGGTGGTTGATCGATCACGGGGTAGACGCGGTGGCCGGCTGCCATTCCCACTCTGTTCAGCCGCTCGATTTTTACCACGGACGTCCGATTATCTATTCGTTAGGCAATCTTGTCTTCGACGGCGCGCCAGGACTTCGAAGTTGGAATCGGGGAGAGCTCCTTGAAGTCGATATCGGCCGGCGTGGGACCGGGGGAGCGTCGATCCGCCTGCTGCCGGTGCGGCTGGATACGCGCGGTTTTCCTCACGGGGCGGATGACGAAATACGCGCCGCGCGCTGAACCGATCTGAGGCCGGGCGTTTTCCGGCGGTGGCCCACCATTTCGCCTTGCATGGTGCGCGGGTCGACGCGGGTCAGGGTCTTTTCCAAGCCGCGCTTGAGCAACGGCCGGTGCGGGATGTCACAGAGATATTCCGCGATGAACCAGATGTCTTTTTCTGTCGTCATCCAGTGCTGACGATCGAATCGGCTGAGATCGACCGGGCGGGAATAGCGCCGGAGCGTCCGTTCCCCGCGCAGGTTGAAGTAGATGTTGAAATAGCTGAGCGCCAGCTCGCGCAGAGTGCGGTAAACCGGTTCCCGGTAGCGGCACCCGGTGAAATTGGATTTGGCGATGGCCCCCCAGTGCCCGTGCGACTTGAAGATCGCGATGACGTGATCGGTGTCCTGATCCGCTTCCAGATCGAAGATGAGCGGCGGAAATCCGAGCGCGCCCAAGGCAGCCGCCGCGAAGACAGCGCCCTCCAGGCAATGCGCCGTTTGCTCCCGCAGGACCGTTCGAGGAGACCAGGCCGTCCCAGCCAGATGATAGGGCATGTCGTCCAGGTAACGCTGAACACCGGCGGGCGTTTTCAGCGAGCGGAGCGTTCGCAATTCCGAAGGGGTGAAATCGGAATTCGAATTTTTCTTCAAGATGGCCTCGTATGGCGATTCATCAGGCGTATGGGGACTGGCGGAAGGGCAGGGATTCGAACCCTGGGTGGGTTTAACCCCACGCTCGATTTCGAGTCGAGTGCCTTAAACCGGACTCAGCCACCCTTCCTTACTTGTCCCAACTGCCTTCGACCTTGCGCGAAAATGGAAACCCGCGCAAGCCGCCTCATCGAACCGGTGCCGGGCGTCCGCTAAAGTGCCGGGTTACGCCTCCTCGGACGCGATCTTTTGAATCGCCGTCTTCAGTTCCTGCCAATCGACCGGCTTGGTCATGTGGCGGGAAAAACCGGCCTCGATACTATCGCGGATGTCGTCGCTCATCCCGTAGCCGCTCAAGGCAATCCCGGGGATGCGGTGGTGCCGAACCAAGTCGCGCATGAGGTCGTGGCCGCTGCCATCGGGGAGCCCCAGGTCGCTAATGAGAATATTGAAACGGCGCTCGGGATTTTGCTGTTCAATCGTGGCGATCAACTTCTGCGCCTCGCCTATGCTGCCGGCCAGACTCACTTCATGCCCGGCTCGCCTTAACAACCGAGCCAGCTGATCGGCCGTGTCCGGATGATCCTCGACCAGCAAAATGCGCAATGAACGCGCCGGCGCTTTCGTCCCCGAAATCGACAGCGGCTGGGCGGGGCGCGCTTTGGAAACGGGACGCACGGTTCGAAGACGGATCGTAAGCGTCGCGCCTTTGTCTTTCCCTTCGCTCTGGGCTGTGATCGAACCGCCATGCAAATCGACGATAGCGCGGCTGATGGCGAGTCCGAGGCCGAGTCCGCCGAAAACACGCGTCCGGACGCGTTCTCCTTGTTCGAAGGCGTTAAAAATACGCGGCATGTTTTCCGGGCTGATCCCAATCCCGGTGTCGCGAATTTCCACGACCAATTCCGCGCCGGTTGATTCCAGGCTCTGGGTCGCGGGATCGTTCCCGGCCGGTGTATCCGAGAATTCGTTGTAAACGCGAATGTCGATGCTCCCGGCTTCCGGCGTAAATTTGCAGGAATTCTGGAGCAGATTCCAAAAGACCTGGGTCATGCGCGAGCCGTCCGCCAGGACGTGCGTTTCGGTGGCGGTGACTTCCATCGAGAGCAGGAGGTTTTTCTTGGCGGCGGCCCCGGCGCAATAATTTTGCATGGCGTGCTCGAGAAGCGACCGGACATCGACCACCTGCCGGTTCAACTGGAGTTTGCCGCGAACGATCCCGGTGACGTCGAGCAGATCGTCGATGAGGCGGGCCTCGACCTCGATGTTGCGCCGAATCATTTCCAGTTCGCACAGGACGTGAGGCGGGATGTTTTCGTCGTGCTCGAGCAGAGCGACGCCGGCGAGAACCGGCGTAAGCGGAGTCCGTAATTCGTGGCTGAGAATGGCCAGAAAATTGTCCTTCGCTTTGTTGGCCGCTTCCGCCGCCTCTTTAGCTCGACTGAGTTCTTCCTCGTTCTGTTTACTGGCCGTGACGTCCATGCTGACGCCACTCATCCGAAAGGCGACGCCGCTGTCGGAATAGTAGGCCCGGCCGCGCGAGGCCATGTGGCGAATGGTCCCGTCGACATCGATGATGCGAAACGCGACGTCGTAGTCGGTCTTCCATTCCAGGGCATACCGGGTGGCGCGGGCCAGATCGGCGCGATCGTCCGGATGAACAAATTTCACAAATGACTCATTCGTCCCATCGAATTCCTCCCTGGTCCGGCCAAAGAGCGGATACATGTAATCGTCCCAGGTGATGCGGCCGGTGAGAAGGTTCCAGTCCCAGGTGCCAGTTTGCGATCCTTCCAGGGCGAGCCGCAAACGCTCTTCGCTCGCGCTGAGGGCGGCATTGCTCAGGCCAATCGTGGTGAGCATTTGGTTAAACGCCTGGGTCAACTGCCCGATCTCGTCGTTCCCGTGCTTGACTCCACGCACGGAGTAATCCTGCCGCTCGGAGACCGCGGTCGCGACTTTGGCCAATTCGAGAATCGGCAGGGAAATCCGTCGTTGTAACGTCGTGGTCAGGACGATCGCGCCAAGAAACGAGCAGGCGGTCACAATCAGAAGCAACGCGCCGTAGAACCGAAAACGGCGGTACATATCTCCCAGGTCCGCTTTGATGTAGATGGTGCCAAGACGGGTGCCTTCCTGCATGATCGGCTGCAGCATATGGAGGTGCGACTGTTCAAAGCTGTAGCCGACCCCGCTCGGCCGGGCCGGGAAACTCAACCGCGGCGCCGTGTCGGGAAAACGAGCAAACATGTTTCCGTTCTGATCGTAGATGGCCGCCGCGGTGATTTGGCGTTCAGCGGAGAGGGCCCCGAGGATTTCGCGGGCGCTTTTCTGATCCTGGAAGGCCAAAGCGGCTGTGCTGTTCGAGCCGACGATCTGGGCGAGCACACCCATGTTGACGGCGAGCGTGCGACGAAAAGTGACCAGCTCATAAGTGATCACCGCGCTCCCCATGAGGAAAAGGGCGAAACTGCTCGTCAGCACGATGACGAGCATCAGCTTTCGCTGGATTGGAGTGTCACGCAGAAAAACAGCCATATCAGCGGGTGATCTCGGCGACGCGGAGCAGCTTGGAGCTGACCGTCAGATTCGCGGCCCGAAGCGCGGCCGGGTTGATTCGCAAACGGACCCGGTTTTGTTCGGTGGTGAGAGTGATCATTCCCCCGCGATTGAGGAAATCTTCGGTTTCACTCACGGTGAGAACGTTCTTGCCGGCAACCGCGGCCAGGATCGGATCGAGCCGGCCGGCGCCGACGTGGCTGATAAACAGCAAATGACATCGCTTGATATCCGCGGGCGTCCTGAAATGATCGATTCGGATCGGGCGGTTGTGATATTTTTCGCCCTCGACTGCTTCATTAAGCAACGAGCCAAAGGGATCGTCGCCGATAACGCCGATAATCAAGGGTTCATTAGGCGAGGCGAAGGCCGAATCGGGCCAGTCGATGAAGCGGCAAAAATTGTAAACGAAAACGGCTTTGAGCGCGTATTCGCTTTTTTGCAACGCCGGCGCAACCCGAAAGGGCACCACCAGCAAGAGAGCCGTCGCGGCGATGATCTTCGCTCGTTTCAGAAGCTCCATCGGAAAGTTCCGTAAATGCTGCGCCCCACCTCGCTCCTCGAACACGGAGGGGATCAGGCGATGCCTCCGGTCGAAATGTGCCTGCACCGTCCGACTCGAATCCGTCGCCCGTTTTCGTGTCCAACGGCCGATAATATTC
This sequence comes from Verrucomicrobiota bacterium, assembly GCA_003218305.1. Classification (GTDB taxonomy): domain Bacteria; phylum Verrucomicrobiota; class Verrucomicrobiia; order Chthoniobacterales; family UBA10450; genus AV80. The sequence continues at coordinate 34,898 of QHMY01000039.1, read as the reverse complement.
TCGGCGTCCACTTCTACATTTGCAGCATTAATCTGGCCGAATTCCCCATCATAAATGTCCCCTGGAAATGTGACCGATTCGTCCGGTGTTACCTTCGAATCGAGCCGGAAACCGCCCTGGGTAATCGCGGAAACCGCTCGCACAAAAGGAACTACGGAAATGGAAGAAGGGTTGGTTCCGCCCCATCAAGAATTCGTCGTCGTGCTGGGAGAGATGTCGTCTGCCCTCGGGAAACGTCAAAAGAGGTGTCCACCGACCTCGTCTTCCTGCATGTAGCCTCTCATACGGGCCCCTCGACTGCGCTCGGGATGACAAAAGACGTGAATTTTGGTCCCCGGCGTCTGGTCTAAGTGCCTCACCGCGAGAACAAAAAAATGTTACAATTTTCGGCTTGCCCTCAAACGCGCTTCCACCGCATGTTGTATGTCCGCTGGAAGAGCTCCGCTAGTAATGGTTGTTAGGAGTAATTAACCGCAATTAACAACTTATTAGCTGGGCTGTTCACGACTATTCTCTTCTATTCGCAACCTTAACCGCCGCTCCGCCATGATCCAACTCAAACCCGGGATTCACCCTTCTTCGCTTAATCGCCCCTCTAAATCGTCTCTTCGGACTAAAAATCGCGGGAGCAGTAGAAAGAGCAAGGGTTTGCGTTTCGAACGCGTGTTCAGCGACGCAAACGTCGCCCCGTTCGACCAGATCGATTGGGAGCGGCGCACCGCAGAGATCACGGACGACAGCGGCAAGGTGATTTTCAAGCAGGAAAACATCGAGGTGCCGAAAAGCTGGAGCGCGCTCGCGACGAAAATCGCCGTCTCGAAGTATTTCTATGGCGACATCGCCAACGGCACCGACCCGCACAAGGGGGGCCGCGAAACTTCCGTGCGCCAGTTGGTGCATCGCGTTACCCGGACGATTGCGGATTGGGGTATTGCCGACGGATATTTCGCGAACGCAGACGCGGCGGAAACGTTTTACGATGAGCTGACGTGGCTTTGCGTGAATCAGCATGGCGCCTTTAATTCGCCGGTTTGGTTCAACGTCGGTTTGCATCATCAATACGGCGTCGGCCGGGGAGCCGGGCTCGGGAATTATTTCTACAACCGCGAGACGCGCCAGGCTGAGCGGGCGGCGACGCAGTATGAATATCCGCAGGGCAGCGCCTGCTTCATCCAGAGCGTGGACGACACGATGGAAGACATCATGCGCCTGGCGATGAGCGAGGCGATGCTCTTCAAGTATGGCAGTGGCACGGGGAGCGATCTTTCTTCGCTGCGGAGCACGCGGGAAAAATTGAGCGGCGGCGGGAAACCAAGCGGGCCGCTCTCATTCCTGAAAGTGTACGACCAGGTCGCGAACGTGGTGAAAAGCGGCGGGAAGACCCGGCGCGCGGCGAAGATGAACACGCTGAAAGACTGGCACCCGGACATCGAGGAGTTTATCGACGCGAAACAGAAGGAAGAGAAGAAAGCCTGGGCGCTGATCGAGCAGGGATACGACGGCAGTTACAACGGCGATGCCTACGGCTCGGTCATGTATCAGAACGAAAATCTGAGCGTGCGGGTGAGCGATGAATTCATGGACGCCGCGGTGGAAGATCGCGAATGGTGGACGCGGAACGTGCGCGACGGGAAGCCGTGCGAACGCAAGGAAGCAAGGCAGATGCTGCGCAAGATTGCCGAAGGGACCCACATCTGCGGCGATCCCGGAATGCAGTTCGATTCCACCATCCACAAATGGCACACCTGCAAGGGGACCGACCGGCAAAACTCGACCAACCCGTGTTCGGAATATCTCTTTCTCGATAACACGGCCTGCAATCTGGCCTCGCTGAACCTGATGAAGTTTAAAGGCGAGGACGGCGTATTCGACGTGGAGCGCTTCAAGGCGGCGGCGCGCATCTACATCACGGCCCAGGAAATCCTGGTCGATAACGCGAGTTACCCTATCAAAGAGATCGCGGAGAATTCCCATATTTTCCGCACCCTCGGGCTCGGCTACGCCAATCTCGGATCGCTCATCATGAGCTACGGTTACGGTTACGACAGCGTGGAAGGTCGCGCCATTTGCGGAGCGATCACCTCGATCATGACGGGAGAGGCGTATGAGCAAAGCGCCGAGATGGCGCGTGTGATGGGACCGTTTCCCGGCTATCGGGACGCGCGTTGCAGCGGCGTGGCGAAACCGGTGGCGAAAAACAACATCGCGCCGATGCAGGAGGTAATTGAACTTCATCGCTCCGCAGTGAACGAGATCGCGGCCAACGAAGAATTTGCCTATTTGAAGAAGGAAGCGGCCAAAGTATGGGATAGCGCGGCGGAACTGGGCAAGCGTCACGGCTATCGCAACGCCCAGGTCACCGTCCTCGCGCCGACCGGAACAATCAGTTTCCTGATGGATTGCGACACGACCGGGATCGAACCCGATATCGCCTTGGTGAAATACAAACTGCTCGCCGGCGGCGGCATGTTGAAGATCGTGAATCAGACGGTCACGCCCGCGCTGGAGAAACTCGGATACAATTCCGAAGAGATCGAGCGCATCATTGCGCACATCGACGCGTTCGACACGATCGAAGATGTGGCCGATTCGGACGGGACGACCATCTCGTCGGGACTGAAACCGGAGCATATCGCGATCTTCGATTGCGCGTTCAAGGCCTATAAAGGCGAGCGCAGCCTCGGCTACATGGCGCATCTGCGGATGATGGCCGCGGCGCAGCCGTTCCTGAGTGGCGCGATTTCGAAGACGGTGAATATGCCCGAGACGGCAACCGTCGACGAAATCATGAACACCTACGTCGAGGGCTGGCGGCTTGGTTTGAAAGCGATCGCTATTTATCGCGACGGCTCGAAGCGCTCGGCGCCGTTGAACACGCGCAAGACGAAAGACATGGGCGGGATGGATCATGAATCCGTGGCCACGCTGGATCGCGCTGAGCTGGAAAGCAGAATCATCGAACTCGACCAGGAAGTCGCGTCGTTGCGCGGCCGGCTCGATCAGCCGACGCGGCATCGGATGCCGGACACGCGGATGTCGTTGACGCACCGGTTCGAGATCGCGGGACACGAAGGTTACATCACCGTCGGGTTATATGAAGATGGCCAGCCGGGCGAACTTTTCATCACCATGTCGAAGGAAGGGAGCACGATCGGCGGCCTGATGGATACCGTCGGCACACTCACCTCGATCGCGCTCCAGTATGGCGTGCCGTTGCAGAGCCTGGTGAAAAAATTCGCTTATCAACGTTTCGAGCCGAGCGGGTTCACGAAGAATCCCGATATCCGGAACGCGACGAGCATCACCGATTACGTATTCCGCTGGCTCGGCTGCCAGTTCATCCAGGGATACAAGGAAGCGACGTCGCCAAACCGCGGCCAGAGCGAGTTGCCAATGAAGGAAATTCCGGAGATGGAAAAAAAGGCGCTCAATCGCCCCGTTTCCGATCTGCCGCGGACGGCCGAGAAGGAATTGATCGATGTGATCACGAACCACGCGCCGAACGAAGGCAATCCTCACGTTACGAGTAATGGCCACACCCACGCCGAGCGGGTGCAGGAAGCGCTTGGGAACATGTTCATGGACATTCTCTGCTCGCATTGCGGCAGCGACAAGGTGGTGCGCGCGGGCGCCTGCGGCGTTTGCACCGAATGTGGCACGAGCCAGGGATGCAGCTAAGGTAACGCGGGCTTTGCTCGCGGGCTGCGTGGCGGCCTTTTATGCAACTGGAAATTTTTACGCTCTGCGATGCGGCGACGGAACATGCGGGCAAACTGAACATCATCGGGACGTTCGATGCGCTCCGCGCTCTCGAGGCGCCTATTGCGCACCCGCAATGCGCCATCGCCGGGCGGCTGCGTTTCGAACAAATCGAAGAGGGAAATCACCGGGTTAGCCTGACTTTTGCGGATGAGGATGGAAATGTCGTGATGCCGAAGTTTGACTCGACGCTTGCGGTCCATTTTGCGCCGGGTCTTCGCACCGTAACCTCCCATTTCGTCATGGTGATCCAGCAAATCCGGTTGCCAAAATTCGGCGAATACACCATCGATCTGGCGGTCGATGGCCGGCAGCTGGGTTCGATCCCGCTATACGTTTCGAAGGTCGAACCCCCCGGGCCGTAAATTATCGGTTGTCAGTGGCGGTAGAATCCGCGATCTAGTTCCGGCGCATTCGCGCCATCAGCGTCCAGCTTTTCTCAAAGCCCCCCTTTGCGGAAGAGCGGAACTGACTTTAACGCGTATAAGCTACCTGATTTATGAACGAAGCAGACATCCAACGGCAGAAGGAAATCAAAGAGGCTGAGGAACTGCTTTTTACCGGGCCCCAGGCGCTCGGATTTGCCAAGGGACTCTTTCTGGGACGCTTCGTGGCGGATTGGGCCATGCCTTATCCTCGTGTCCCCGCCGCCCAACAGCAGGAACTCGACAAATCGATCGCGGAGGTCCGCGAGTTTCTCGATCAAAATCTCGATCCAGTAGCGATTGATCGGACGGCGGATATTCCGCGGCAACTGATCGACGGACTGGCCCGGGTCGGCGTGCTCGGGATGACAGCGCCGAAGGAATACGGCGGCCGCGGCTTTTCCCAGCGGGCCTATTGCAGAATCCTTGAAGAGATCGGCGCGCGCTGCGCTTCGACGTCCGTTTTTACGAATGCGCACCATTCCATTGGCATTCGGGCCCTGCTTCTTTTCGGCACGCGCGAGCAAAAGCAGAAATGGCTGCCGCCGCTCGTGACAGGCCAACAACTGGCCGCTTTCGCCCTGACTGAGACGGAAGCGGGCTCGGACGCCGCGAACGTCCAGACGCGGGCGGAGCCGAGTCCGGATGGCAGCCACTACATTTTGAATGGCGAGAAGCGCTACATCACGAATGCGTCGATCGCACAGGTCTTGACCGTCATGGCGCGGACGCCGGTTCCGGGATCGGACAAGACAGCCATCACCGCGTTCCTGGTCACGCCGGACATGCCAGGGTTCGAGATGGTCGAGCCGCGGATGGAAAAGCTCGGTATCCGCGGAACCGCGACTGGACGGTTCGCCATGCGCGATATGCCGGTGCCGAAGGAAAACATTCTGGGGCCACTCGGCAAGGGATTGAAGGTCGCGCTGACGGTGCTCGATTTCGGGCGCACGACCTTCGGCGCGTGCTGTACCGGCGCGGCCAGGACCTGTTTGCGTCTCGCAGTTGAGCACGCGAACACCCGGCGACAGTTCAAGAAGACGCTCGGGGATTTCGATCTCGTGAAGAAGAAGATCGGGCGCATGGCGGCGGATCTTTATGCGATGGAGGCGATGACGGCCGTGACGGCCTCTCTGATCGACCGTGGGCTTGAGGATTACATGATGGAGACGGCGATGCTGAAGGTCTTCACGACGGATCGCCTCTGGGAAGCGGTCAACGATGCCTTCCAGATTCACGGCGGCTCGGCTTATTTTAACGATTCGCCGCTCGAACGAATGCTGCGCGATGCGCGCATTAACCAGATCGGCGAGGGGAGCAACGAAGTGCTCACCTCCTTTATCGCCCTCGTCGGGATGCGCGGGCCGGGGATGGAATTCAAGGAGATCCACGACACCATGTTCAATCCGTCGCGAGGCCTGGGGAAGGCGTGGACCGCCGGAATGAATCGCCTCGGCGCGGCGGTGAAAATCCCGAGCGTGCCGGTGAAGAGCGAGAGCCTGCGGGCGCAAGCCTCGCAACTGGGCCGATTGATCTGGCGTTTCAATTTGAGCGTGAACCGGGCGCTGATCACCTACCGCGAACCGGTCATGGACATGCAACTAATCCAGGAACGGATCGCCGGTGTGGCGATGGAAATGTTCGCCTCCGCCTGCGTCCTGAGCCGTTTGGATTCAGAGTTGCAAGGCGTCGGAAAAAACGGGGACAGCGCAGCGGGAAGCCATCGCGCCGCCGCGCTCTTCCTGCGCCAGTCATTTCACCGAATTCGGCGATTCCTGACCGAGCTTACCGACAACGACGACAAGGAGTTGCTGGCGACGGCGAATTCCGTGCTCGGAAAGGGCGATCCGGCCGGTGTAAACGGCCGCTGAGAGAGCGCCGCATTGGCGCAATTCTAGCTCTCGGTGAGGCATGCGTCTCGCAGAGCTGGAACCTGCCGCGCCGGATCTGATCGATCTCGGCGGTAAACGGCTGCTCATTTTCATTGTCGCCTACAACGCGGAGCGAACGATCGAGAAAGTTCTCGGCCGTATTCCGCCGTGCCTCCAAAGCGAAGACGTCGAGATCCTGATCATCGACGATTCGTCCAGCGACGACACGTTCGTCAACGGCCTGCGTTATCAGCAGCGGGCGTCGGCCTTCAAGATTACCGTCCTGCGCACCCCGGAGAATCAAGGCTACGGGGGCAATCAAAAACTCGGGTACCGCTACGCGATCGACCACGGGTTCGACATTGTCGCTCTCGTGCACGGAGATGGCCAGTATGCGCCGGAAAAATTGCCCATGTTGCTCGGGCCCCTGGTGAAGGGGGAAGCTGAGGCTGTTTTCGGGTCACGCATGATCGACAAACGCGCGGCGCGACAAGGGGGAATGCCGGCCTACAAATGGGTCGGCAACCAGGTCCTGACCGCGTTTCAAAACCGAATGCTGGGAACTAAGCTGTCGGAGTTTCACACCGGTTACCGGCTCTATTCCACCGCCGCGCTGGCCCAGATTCCCTTTGAAAGAAACACCAACGATTTCCATTTCGACACGGAGATCATCATCCAGATCGTGCTCCGGAAACTCCGGATCGCGGAGTTGCCGATCCCGACGTTCTATGGCGATGAAGTCTGCCATGTGAACGGGATGAAATATGCCTGGGACGTCTTCAAGTCCACGATCAAAGCCCGCTTGTGCGGCATTCACCTTTTTTACGATCGAAAATTCGATGTGAATCCGGAGATTGGCAGCCACAGCGACAAGCTCGCCTTTCCGTCATCGCAGACTTATGCCGTGGAGTCGTGCACCGCGGGGAAGAATGTCCTGCAACTTGGGATTGGCCACGCGAATGTGGCCGCTGAGCTGGAACGGCGGGGATGCCGGGTGACCGCGATGGACTTTGCCGCCAACGAGCTGGCGGAACACTCGGACACGATTCGCTCTGCGGCGGGTCCCAGCCTGCCGGCAGATCTTCCCGCCTACGATCAAATCCTTCTGATGGACTTGGTTGAGCACTTGCACGATCCAGAAGACTTTATGGACGCGCTCAGGAAAAACACCGCCGGCCGGCGACCAGAGGTGATCATCACGACAGCGAATGTGGCGTTTTTCATCACGCGCCTGATGCTGGCGCTCGGTCAGTTCAACTACAGCCGGAAAGGCATTTTGGGCATCGGCCACCGGCGTTTGTTCACCTTCAAGTCTTTGCGCGCGTTGGTGGAGCAGGCGGGGTATGAAATTCTCGAAGCGCGCGGTGTTCCGGCGCCTTTCCCGCTGGCCATCGGAACTAACGTTTGGAGCCGAACGCTCTTAAGAATGAACCGGTTTCTGCTTAAGATTTCCCGCGGCCTGTTCGCTTACCAGATTTGTCTTCGGGCCCGGGCTTTGCCTGATTCGCGCCACTTGCTCAAGGAAACGATCTCAGGCAGCGCGAAGCTGCGCTCGCAGCTGCTCGATCGCGTCGCCTGATTTTCGTCAGGGTGGGGGCCCGCCCTTGAGAATGTGCAGGGCCCGCAGCAATCCTTCGGGGACCAGTTCGTAGAGTGGAAATTCGACGAAGAGAATGAGGTATTGCCGCAGTTCGACCGCACAAACGAGGCCGACCGCGCCCATGAGGAAAAGTTCGCGATAGCGACGCACGCAAGTGGCGAAGGCAAGAATTTGGCCGAAGGCGAGGAAACGCAACGGCATGTCCCACATGTTGGCGTAGCGCAGATTCATTCCGTATTTGATGTTGCACATCACGAGGTAGCTCGCCGCCAGGAAGACAACGAGAAATAGTTCCGGCTTTTGCGAGCGATCCAGGCGAAAAGCAGTCCCGAGGGCCAGGAGGAGAACAAGAGGACTGACCAGGAGCAGATCGACCAGATAACGATGCCACGGCCCGTCCCCGGTCATAATGGCAAAGACGAGCTGATAATTCTTGCTAACGGAAAGCTGATAAGTCGCGCGCAAGGTTTCGAGACCGCCCGCCAGAAAAACGAGGACCACGACTCCAAGAAGCGGTCCAACGACGGTGGCGAGTAACAACTCACGCTTCACGACGCCAAAGGCGAGCCAGCGATTCAACGCCAGGATAGCCAGCAGGGCGACGAAAACAAAGAACGCGTTCTCCTTGGTAAGGACCAGGCAGCCGAGCGCGACGGCGTAGGCGGCGAGACGCGGCCAGTGACCCGGGGTGCGCAAGTTTTCCCAAAGCAACCAGAGGCAAAGGAGCGCCCAAAAAGTAAAGAAGCCGTCGACCAACGCATGTTGCGACATGTGGATCTGCGTTGGCGCGAAGCTCATGAGCGCCGCGACGCCCAGGGCCCACGCTGGCCCCTTCAAACGCCAGGCAAAAACTGTGGAGAGTAAGAGCGTCAGGATGCTGAAGAATGACGCGACATTGCGCAGCGCCGCGAGCGTCTCGCTACCGAAGACCTGATGCCAAAGGTAGGCGGCGAAGATGTAGAGAAAGCGAACGGGTGGCAGGATCGAACCGGTTAGCTTTTTCTGAACCTCGATGTAGCGGTCGACGATGTCGGGGTAGCCCGTCAGCCCACCGGCAATGAGGCCGTTGACGTAACTGCGATAAAGACCCTCATCGAACCCGATCGCGTCAAACTTGGGCGCCGGATGAAGGGCCTCGAGCTGGCTAAACGTTGCGTTTTTCCCGGAAAAGACCGGCGCCGGTATACGGAGGAAGATTCCCACCGCCAGGATGAGGCCGAGCGCGATAAAAAAAGATCTCCGACCGCGTGACGGTTCCAATGCCATGGCGGGAAGACTCTCGCAATTCACCGGGAAACACAATGCGCGGTGTGCGTCCCGGATCGCCAAAATGCGGGATTTCCCTCATGTCATCCGGCCGCAGGCGACCCCTCCCGGGGAAGAGTCGGCATCACTGGCATGGCCGCTGCTCTGAATTGGGCATGCCTACCGTCGCGCTCAGGTCGCCCGCCCCTACCCAAGGTTTCACGGTCCTGCGGAGTTCCCCGGAAATGTTCCGGGAAATCCAAAAATGCCGGGTCTGCGGAAATCGGGATTTGACCCAGGTCCTTTCCCTGGGGGAGCAGTATCTCACCGGTGTATTTCCCAAGACTCGCGAGACCACGCTTAGCCGGGGCCCGCTGGAGTTGGTCGCTTGCAATACGGATGGTAACGGGAAGGCCTGCGGTCTCGTGCAGCTTCGCCAGTCTTACAACCTCGAGGAGATGTATGGCGCGAACTACGGTTACCGATCGTCGCTGAACCAGGCCATGGTCCGGCACCTCGGAACCAAGGTGCATCAACTGATCGAGCGTTATCCGTTGAAGGACGGAGATCTGGTGCTCGATATCGGCAGCAATGACGGGACGCTATTGTCATTTTACCCGGAGAAAAACGTGACCGTCGTGGGGATCGATCCGACCGGGCGGAAGTTTGCGTCATTTTATCGACCGCACATTGCGTTGATCCCCGATTTCTTTTCCGCCGAGCTGTTTCGCGAGGCATTTGGAGCTAGGAGGGCGCGGATCGTCACTTCGATTTCAATGTTCTACGACTTGGAGAATCCGCTCAGCTTCATGGAGGATGTCGCCTCCATTCTGGATCAGGATGGAATCTGGCACTTCGAGATGAGTTACCTCCCGTCCATGGTCAGGACGATGGGGTACGACACGATTTGCCATGAGCACCTCGAGTATTATTCGCTGCGCCAGATCAAATGGATGACAGCGCGATGCGGCCTCAAGATTCTGAATGTGGATTTCAACGAAACTAATGGCGGAAGCTTTGCCATCACGGTCGCGCGGCAGTCCTCGTGGTATCCCGAGAATACGTCCCAAATCGAACAGCTCTTGGAGGAGGAAGAAACGCAGGGTCTGGGCGGCGTGGCGCAACAGCGGCACTTCGAAGAAGCAGTCGTGAGCCACAAGGAGAAACTGCTCCACCTGCTGCATAGCCTGAAGGAACAGAAGCAGACCGTGCTGGGTTACGGAGCGTCGACCAAGGGGAACGTCCTTTTGCAGCACTGCGGCATAACGCCCGACTTGCTTCCAGCGATTGCAGAGGTGAACAAGGACAAGTTCGGTTGCTTCACTCCAGGCACGAACATCCCGATCATTTCCGAGCAGGAAGCACATGCGCTGAAGCCCGATTATTTACTGGTCCTGCCCTGGCATTTTCGAGAAAACATCGTCCAGCGGGAGAGCGCATTCCTGGAACGCGGTGGGAAGCTGATTTTCCCTCTGCCGGCGATTGAAATCGTCGGCGCTTGAGCGTCGTGCGAAGCGCACTCATCATCGGCGCGAGTGGGCAGGATGGTCGCCTTCTGGCCCGTTTGCTCCAGGATCGTAACTACGCCGTCCGAGGGTGGATTCGCCGCGAAACGGAGATGCCCGCGCCATGTGAATGCGCCCTGGTGGACCTTCTGGATTCGGCTGTGGTTGAGACTGCCCTCCGGAGATCGCCGCCGGACGAAATCTACTACCTTGCCGCATTCCATCATGCCACGGAAGATGCGATCGAATTATCGGCCCCCGAGTTGCTCCGATGCAGTTTCGACGTGCACGTGTTGGGGTTGCTGAACGTGTTCCAGGCCATGGAGGAGTGCTCTCCCCGGACGCGATTATTTTATGCGGCTTCCTCGCACGTCTTCGGCGTCCCGACTTCAAAGTGGCAGAATGAACAAACGCCTTTGAAGCCAAACTCGGCGTATGGGATTTCGAAGGCGGCGGGCCTCCAATGTTGTCAGCTTTACCGCCAGCAATCGGGAATGTTTGCCGCGACCGGGATTTTGTTTAACCACGAGTCTGCCCTGCGCAAGCCGTCGTTCCTCTCTCAAAAAATCGTGCGGGGCGCGCTACGATCGCGCCGTGATCCAACCTACAAGCTGGTCTTGGGAGATCTCGAAGCGCGGGTCGATTGGGGGTATGCGCCTGATTACGTGGAGGCCATGTTTCGCATTCTGCAATTGGCCGAGGCGAGTGATTTTGTGGTGGCTTCGGGAGAGCTGCACACGGTGCGCGAGTTTGCGCAGATTGCCTTTGGCGCCGTTGGACTTGATTGGCGCCAGCATGTGGAAACAGATGTTCGCTTGCTGAACAAGACTTCGCATCCACTCCGCGGCGATTCCGGTAAACTTCGGGCTGCGACGGGATGGACCCCCGGGGTGACGTTCAGGGAAATGGTCGTCCGCCTCGTCGAAGAAGCAGGAACCGTTTGTGAAATCAGCTAGCCTGGCCACTGCTGGTTCCTCACCCGTGGCCCAAGGAGGGGGAAGGAATCTCTTTGCGAAGGTGAGTTGGGCGGAGCGTCCCGTTGGAACTGCCAACGGCAGTCTTGAAGCCGCTGGGCCAAAGCAGGATGAGCCGGTGGCGGAGCCGCCGAAGAAAACAGTTTTCGGAGGTCCGCTGGTCACTTTTCTGGTGCTGGCAGCGCCAGCCCTCTGGATAGGGATTCTGGTGTTCCTTTACGGAGTCGATACGCCATGGGGCGACCAATGGGACGGAACCTGGCCCCTCCTTGAAAAGATGCAGGCCGGCACTCTGGGGCTCGGCGATTTTTTCGCCTTTCACAATGAGCATCGGATTGTTTTCCCAAGGTTGATCGCGGTGGGCCTGGCGAAGCTGACGCATTGGAATGTTCGAGCCGAGATGCTGATAATCTGGGTTCTTGCGTGTATTTGTTCCCTGAATCTTTGGCGGCTCCTGCTTGTCACAGGATGGCGGAACTCCCGGGATCGCGAATGGCTCTTTCTCGCGGCCAATGTGATGCTTTTCATACCGCTCCAGTGGGAGAATTTCCTCTGGGGCTTTCAGATCGGGTTTTTGCTTCCGCTCGCCTGTTTAACGGCGTGCCTCTGGATTGGCCCTTCTCTCCGTCACCCCTGGAATTTTCTTCTGACCATAGGCCTTTGCGTTGTCACCACCTTCTCGGTCGCCAGTGGTTTTTCCTGCTGGCTCTTAACCGCGCCGCTTCTCCTGATTCCGCAACGGACGGTCGCGAAACGTTTCGGAAGGATTTGGTGGAGCGCGTGGCTCTTGATCGGTGCGGCCAGCGTTTACCTCTATTTTCGCGGTTACGCGCGACCGGCAGCGCATCCAAGCTCCGCCGAGGCTCTGAAGCATCCGTTTCGGGCAATGCAGTTTGTCCTCGCCTATTTGGGCACGCCCTTTTCATCCGGGACCGCGCTGGACGCATCGATGGTCGCTTCGATCGCCGGAGCGGCGTTGCTGATTCCGTTCTTCGCCTGCCTGCTCTACTTATTTCGCTGGAGACAGGATCGCGTTTTCCTGAAGCGATCGCTGCCCTGGGCTTTGCTGGCGTTCTCCGCGCTGATCAATGCGTTTTTGACCATGATCGGTCGGCTGGGCTTTGGTATCGCCGCGGCCATCCAATCACGCTATATTTCCTTCGCCATAATGCTGCCGATTGGGCTGCTCTTCCTCGGCGCGCTTGTCCTGGAGCATTGGCGTGAACGAACCTCGCTTGGCGCGATCAGGATCGTGGGAGGAAAGGGGGTCGTTGCCTTCGTGACCGCGCTTTCTGTGCTTCTGGTGTGCGGGACAATCAAGTCGCTGGAATATTGGGGGCGTTTTCAGCACAGCCGCCTGGCGGGCAAAGCTCACCTTCTTTTGATTAACATCGTCGATGAACCGGACGGTCTGGCACGCCACGTCCATCAAGGGGATCCCGCCCTCAAAGCACGCGTAAACTTCCTGGATCGGATGGGGTACCTTCGTCCGCCCCTTTTGCGATCGAATCGCATCCGAGAGATAGCCTTTAGCCCAGGTCCTGAAACAATGGGTGAGCTCAACGATTTGGGGAAAAGCGCTGAAGGAGAGTTCGCAGCTACGGGATGGGCCATCTTGCCCGAAAAAAATCGCACCGCTGATGCGGTTCTTCTGACCTATGACGATGCGCAGGGCGAGCCAATAATTTTTGCCCTGGCGGACGTAGGGCACGCACGCTCCGACATCACCCGGCAACTGAACGACAAAGCATACCTTCGCTCGGGATGGAACAAGACATGGAAAGCCGGCCAAATCCCCGAAAGTTCGCAATTGATTCGGGCCTGGGCGTTTGACGCCGAAGACCTGCAGGCCTTTCAAATCGGGGCTTTTTCACTCGATTCTCCCCAGGCTTCCCCGTAAGCCGGGCAGGCAGTGGCATGTCCATTGCTCAACCAGAGCCATGCCCCGCGCGTCCAGGCTGTTGGTTTTCATCCCGACTTACAATGAAGCCGGGAATGCCGAGCGCCTTTGCCGGGAGTTGAGCGCGCTCGAGATGGGCGCCGATATTCTCTTTTGCGACGATGGCTCGCCTGACGGCACCGGGCAGATCGTGGATGAATTGGCTCAGGAATTCCCGCATGTCCATGCCATGCACCGTTCGGGCAAGCTCGGGATCGGGAGCGCACATCAGGAAGGTATTCGTTACGCTTACGCTCACGCGTATGAGACGTTGGTGACGATGGATTGCGATTTTACCCACCAGCCCGCCGACGTGGCGCGCCTGCTGGAGGTTGCGCGGGCCACCGGCCAGCCGGTGTGCATTGGATCGCGCTACATGAAGGACAATAGTTTGCCCGGTTGGAACCTGATGCGGCGGTCGCTGACTTTTCTTGGGCATTTCCTCACGGTTAACCTTCTTCGACTGCCCCAGGACGCTACGGGCGCACTGCGAGTCTATCAGCTTGGCGCGATTCCCCGGGAGTTGTTCGATCGCGTGCGTTCCTGCGGTTACTCATTCTTTTTCGAGAGCCTCTTCGTCTTGCACCGCAACGGCTTTGCCATCGAGGAAATGCCCATCGCGCTTCCCGCGCGCACGTACGGCAGCTCCAAGATGTCCTGGCGCGAAACGGGACGAAGCGCCTTGCGGCTGCTGAAGCTTTACTGGGCGGCGATCCGTCAACCGGAGAGCTTCCTTCTTGCGTCGCCCCTTCCGCCGATTCTCGAGGCCGAACAGCCGCTGCAAGATCCCCAAGGCTGGGACCCCTATTGGACTCGCAGCCAGGAGAAAAGCCGGCGCGCCTATTCTTTCATCGCGAGCGTTTATCGACGGCTGGCCATTCGGCGTAATCTGAATTATTTCATTCACAAGCATTTCCGGCCGGGCGCGCAGCTTCTCCACGCCGGCTGCGGATCGGGGCAGGTGGATTCAGAACTCTCCCGCGAGATGCGCATCACCGCGGTGGATATTTCCCTTCCCGCCCTGGAATCCTACCGGCGGAACAATCCCGCCGCTGCGGCTATTCGGCACGGCGACATCCTCCACTTGGACGATGTGGCGGGCGGCAGTTTTGATGGGGCGTATAACCTCGGGGTGGTCGAGCATTTCACCCACGACCAGATCGTTCAAATCCTGCGCGAGATGGGCCGTACCGTGAAGCCCGGCGGAAAGGTGGTTATCTTCTGGCCTCACCAGCGCGCGACCAGTGTTTTCGTGCTCAAGGTGATCCATCGGGTCCTCGATTTCTTTCGCCGTCAGGGTGTCCCGCAAGTCCGTCTTCATCCGCCGGAAATTTCCCTGCTCAAATCACGCGACCAGGCGCGGGAAGTCGTGGAAAAGGCGGGGTTCAATTTGGTGGAGTATTACTTCGGAGTGCGTGACCTCCTCGTTCAAGCGGTCGTTGTCGGCTGCAAACGGTGAGCGCATCCCTGTTGCCCACGCCAGTTAGCGGCCCCGGTCTCAAGGTGAAACCGCTCGAGCCCGCGCTGGACTCCGCTCGTCCGGTCACTGCCAGCGATGGAAAGTCGACGTGGTGGCGCTGGATCGGCCAACTCGAGTGGGTTGCTGCCATGCTCATAATGATAATGGCGATCGCGCTACATATTCGGTTCGTCACTCATGTGGGCGGAACGTGGCGCGACGAGGCGAATAGCGTTCATCTCGTCACGCTCCCCGGATTCACGGAGATGTTTCAGTTCCTCGATTACGATTCCTTTCCCATTCTCTTTTTCGCCCTGCTCAGAGGCTGGTTGGGTATCTTCGGGGCGGATAACGACATGGCCCTGCGCGCACTCGGCTGTATCACCGGGCTCGCCGTCCTGGGAGCTCTTTGGTTGAACGCCCGCGCTTTCCGAATTCGCTGGCCCGTCCTCTCGCTCGCCTTAATCGGATTGAACCCGATGCTCATTCGATATGGCGACTCCGCACGGGCCTACGGCCTGGGAATTTTCCTCATTCTCCTGACCTTTCGCAGTTTCTGGCGGCTGGTGGACAAACCTTCAACCCCCGATACCCGGCGAGTGGCGGCTGCCGCTGTCCTGGCGGTCCTCAGCGTCCAGTGTTTGTATTACAATTCCGTCCTTCTGCTGGCCATCGCCGCGGGGGCCGTCGCCGTCGCCGCGCGGAGGCGAGCATGGAAAACGGTGGGCCTCGTCCTGGGTATCGGACTTCTGGCAGCTTTGTCCCTCTTGCCTTACGTCCCAATGATGCGCCGGATGAGCGACTGGACCTTCATGGTCAGCTATCCCGCGGACCTGCCGTGGCTCTGGAAGCGAGTGAGTGAAGTGCTCGGCTCGCCCGATCCGTTGGGCGTTTGGTTGTGGCTGAGTCTTCTTTTTCTTGGCGTGGGAGCAGTGGCCATCGTTGTCGGGGCGGGGCTCTGGCGCAGGTTTGTCCGACGACAGGCCCTGTCCGAAACTTTGGACACCGATCCGCCTCACTCTGTTCCGGACGCCATCCTTTTTGCGACGGGCGCGCTCATCGTGGGCATTGTCGGATACGCAGCATTTCTTAGAGCGCTCCATTACTACACCCAACCGTGGTACTACATTGCTCTGGTGGCCTTTGCCGCTTGTGCGCTCGAAGTAATCTTCGGCGCCTGGCTGGCCCTGGCGAAACATCGGCTGCTGCCGGTCGTGCTGCGGAGTGGTCGACTCTTTACCGGAGTCGCGCTGTTGTGCTTTACCCTCTTGCCTGATTGGGAGGAGATGCCGATTCGGCATACGAATGTCGATCTGGTCGCGGCGCGGATCCGGCCTCTCGCGAGCAATGGAGACGTGATTCTGGTCCCCCGCTGGGAGTGCGCAATCCCTCTTTCCCGTTACTATCGTGGACCAGCGGAGATCATCACTATTCCTCCTATCGACGATCACCGTTTTCATCGGTACGATCTTGTCTTGCGCCAAATGGCGACACCCGACCCGCTGCAGCCTGTGCTCGCGCGGCTGGAAGAGGCTTTGCGTTCAGGACACCGAGTTTTTCTCGCGGGCACGCTTCCCCTTCCCGTTCCCGATCACCCTGTGACGAGTCCGCTTCCGGCGTATCGCGATGCGAGCGGGAAATGGCACGGGGGAAATTATTTCACTGCCTGGGATTTGCAGGTCGCCCAACTTTTGACGGCCCATGCGGCGCGTGCCGGGCACCTTGCTGTTCCGGTTCCCGGCAACGCTCCAGTGCAGGAATTTGAAAAGCTTGAGCTCGCAGTCATTGAGGGATGGCGGTAGCCAGACCACCCCAAAGTTCCGGAAAAAAATTGGTTGGCGGACGGAGCCCGTGCTCTTTGTGCGATCCTAAAGAACGGTTTGGAAACGCAAATCTCATGTCGTCGCAGCTGCCAGCGCCACGCGAAAATATCCGGCCTTCGGAAGCCAACTTCCCGTTTCAATATCGCGGACACGACATTCTCGATCTGCTGAAGGAGGCGCGGAATTATAACCGCTGGCTGACGGACCAGGTTATCGCCGCAAAGAAGCCAAACGACCGCTATGAGGAGCAGCATCAGTAGAGGCCATGATCGCGGTAGGCCGGCAATAACAGAGCTGTTCATGACAGGTCGTTCGATCTCTCTTGAAGCAATCGATGTTCCTCCCGGTCGTCGCTTTCGAGAGAAATCCGGCTTCGACTCATGGCCATCGCTGCGGCTGTTGATGGTTTTGCTTGCCGGAACGAAAATCAAATTGATTTAGTGCCGGTTGCGCACGAGCGAAGGGCTCGATGACCAGCGAGCCGGTGGTATCCTGACGCGCTCGCGCAGGCCGGAAGGAATGATCGCATCTCTGCTTTACCAACTGAATCACGCTCCGCTTTGGCGCCGTGAAATAACCGTTTGGGATCGCAGGATGCGGGCGGCCTCGCTGGACAGGTTGCTCGCCCTCGGTCTGCATCGGCTCGGCTGGATGGGCCGAGACGAGGCGATTCTGCTGCGGAAACTCGTTAGGCCGGGGATGCAGGTTGTCGACGTGGGAGCGAACATAGGCCTTTACTCGCTTCTGTTCGCTCGCCTGGTGGAGCAAAATGGCTTCGTCCTGGCCTTCGAGCCGGAACCGAATCTCTTCGCGATCCTCCGCGAAAACTGCACGAACAATAACATTACCAACGTCGCTCCTTTCCAGTGCGCCCTTGGCCAGGCGAACGGGCTGGCCTCATTTCACCGCTCGGCCTTTAACTCCGGCGACAATCGTTTAGAGAACTCTTCAATGGGTCACGATGCAGTCGAGGTGAAGGTGGAGCGTTTCGATGATCTTCAACCCGAGAGCCGGCCCGATTTCGTGAAAATCGATGTGCAAGGGCATGAACTTGGCGCCCTCTCGGGGATGGAACGCGCGCTTTCGGCGAACCCGCAGGTGCAGGTTCTCTTCGAGTTCTTTCCGGCAGGGCTCCGGAGAGCCGGAACCGCCCCGGAGTCGCTGCTGTCGTTCTTTCGCGAGCGCGGGTTTGAACTTTATGAAACGGAAGGCGCGCGCCTGAAACGATCGCGGAATGTGCGAGAGCTCGATTCGGCGCTGCGTGGCTCGCGTTATACAAACCTTCTGGCCGCCCGGGGTACGATTGAAACGGATGATTGAGACACTCAAGAAGATCCCGGCAGGCAGGGTGGCCGGATGCATCGCGCTTTTCAGCACGGTCTTGTGCGTCTATTTGCACATCGTCTTTGGCGTGCACGCAGGGGCCCTTTGGCGTGACGAAGTTAACAGTCTCGAGATCGCAACGATGCGCACGCTCGGCGAGATGTGGTCTTATTTTTGTCACGACTCCTTTCCCGTTCTGTTTTTTCTTATCTTGCGCGCGGTCGCTGGAGTTCCAGCGGACGTGAGCGACGCCACGTTGCGGGTCTTTGGTGTTTCCGTCGGACTGTTGGCTCTCGGCGTGATCTGGCTGAATGCGCGCTGGCTGCAACTCGGATTCCCACTGCTATCACTCGCGTTGATTGGCCTAAACCCCATGGTCATCCGCTACGGCGATTCGATTCGCGCTTACGGCCTCGGCATTGCCCTGATGCTTCTGGCGCTGGGCGCGATGTGGCGGCTGGTCGAGTCTTTCACGCCGGCCCGCGCGGCCATCGCGGTCGTCAGTGCCGTGTTGAGCGTTCAATGCCTGTACTACAACTCTGTTCTCCTGCTTGCGATCTGTCTGGGCGCCGCATCAGTGACATTCCGGCGGCGACAGATCAAGCAGACGCTGGTGGTGTTCGCGATCGGTGGAATTTCCGCCGCAACCCTCTTGCCCTACCTGCCGACAATGCAGCGGGTTCGCTCCTGGAGCTTCGTCTGGAAGGCGGCTTTCTCTCCGGCAGAGCTGATGCGGACATTCGGATCGCCGCTCGAGATCGCAGGATGGATTGTCCTCTTCGTTCTGGCACTGATCGCCGGGATATGGGCGATGAGGCTCAAATCTACGGAAGGAAACAGTGCGGCGAAATCCGAGCGCATACTTTTTGGACTGGTGACGCTCGTGGTCGGGACCCTGGCATACGGCGGATTCATCAGCGTTCTCGGCTACCTGACCCAGCCGTGGTATTACATCGCCTTTGCCGCATTTGCCGCGACGTGCATCGAAATGGTGCTGGCCAACCTTTGGACAACGGAGCGGTCGCTTCTGCTGCGTGCCACGCTCACTCTGGCGATCATTGCCATCAGCGTGTATCCGGCCTGGCAAGCGCTGCATATCCGACAAACCAATGTGGACGTGGTGGCTGCCCAGTTGCAGACGCAGGCCGCACCGGATGACCTGATTCTGATCAACACCTTCAACTACGGCATCAGCTTCCGTCGCTATTATCACGGCCGCACGACTTACCTGACGATCCCGCCCATGGAAGATCTTCGTTGCCATCGGGTCGATCTCCTGAAGCGACAAATGATGTCGCCTGCGCCGATGGCTCCCGTTTTGCAACGGATGGAAGAGACGCTGCGAAATGGGCACACAATCTGGCTTATCGGCAGTTTAAATTTCGTGCAGCCGGGAAAAGAACCGGAGGTTATTCCGCCCGGCTACGATGGACCGAACGGGTGGGTGGGTGGGAATTTCTATGCCGCCTGGGCAGAGCAGGCCGGATTTCTCATCCAAAGTCACGCGCTTCATTTCGAACGGGTGCGCGTGCCCTTGGCAGAATCGGTCAACCGCTACGAGAATTTACCGCTTAGCGCGATCCGCGGCTGGCGGGAGGCGGCGGAGACATTGAAGCAATAAGGCGGCCTACTGCCGCGCCCGAATGACATCGGACAACGCGCGAAATTCCGGTTGCTCCGGTTTGAGGCGAAGCGCGATTTGGATTTCCGACCAGGCAGTGGAAATATCGCCTTTCTCCATCTCAGCTCGAGCTAGGAGATAATGCGTCTTGGCGTCCGCGGGGTCCGATTCAAGCGAGGCTTGGAAAAACTCAATCGCCGTTTCCCAGAAGCGTTCTTCCAAGGCGAGAACGCCTAGATTATTCAGGGCGCCTTTGTGTTTCGACTCTGCCTGCAACGCCGCTCGATAAAAGGATTTCGCGCTTGGTCGATCGCCCTGGGCGAGGCGCAGGTTGCCGAGCGCAAGGTTCGTTTCCGCGTTGCCGGGGACATAGCGGTAAGCGCGTTGAAGGTGTACTTCGGCCAGCGGGAGGTTGTTCGATTCGAGAGCCTGGCGCCCGAGGTTGTACGCTTCCATGGCCCAAAGGGAGGGGTCTTTCCTCGGGAGAGTGACGAGAATGGCGAAAGCCAGAAGAAAGCCGAAATAAACAACGATAGCGCGATAGCGGCCTAACAAGCAGTGTCGCCAAACTGTCTCCAGGCCGAACGCGGCGAACAGGAGCAGACCGGGGACGACGGCAAGACGATACCGTTCAGTGACAAAGACCGGCAGGACCGCGGCCAGGTGCAGGACGATCGCGACAGCGATCCAGCGTGAAGCAGGGAATCTTCGGAGAAAAAAAAGGAACCCGGGAAGGGCCAGCGCCGCCACAATTCCGAAATGCGGGCCGGGAAAAACGATCCCTTGTTGCCGGAAGTAGGAGATCATGCTCAGATCGTCGTACTCGAAGGCATTCCAGAAGTTCGCCAGTTTTCGGGCCAAAAGCCCCAGCCAGGCGCCAAAGTTAGTATTGATATAGGTGCGTGCCTTTGCCGTCCAGTATTCCGATACCTCAGAGCGCTTCAGGCTTTTGCCCGCGGCCGCTTCAGCGAGGTCGATCGACTCCTTAAGCATCGCCGCCTGCCCCGCATGGAGTCCTGGAAAATGCGGGTATCCGGTTGCTTCCGGATTATTGCCAACCCAGAAATTGATCCCGCTGTGGGCCGATAAAAAAACGCGGTCGTGTGCGATGAAATAGTTGTGAATCCAGCAAGGGGAGGTGCCTGTCCCGAGCCCAAGGAAAAACAACGCGATCGCGGCGCTCCGGGCGATCCACGACGGCCCGCCTTCGGTTTCGCCCCGCGGCTTCAGAAGGAGAGCGGCCAGGACCAGCGGCACGAGAAATAGGATCGTGGCTATACCTGTCGCGGTGATTCCGATGAGAACTCCATAACCGAAGCAACGCAGCGGCGTGAAAACACGCCGAGCGTTCACGACTAGCCAGACCAGGAACCAGAATACGAATACCAACCAGGTGGTCGGCATCAGGATCACGCAATAGGCCTGGGCCGGGACGAAAAATGCCCAGGCCGTTGCTGCCGCCAGGCCGATCGCGCTCACGTTATTTCGAACAGGTTCGCCGTTGCCCCGAAAAACACGGACCGCGATCTTGTAGATGAGAGTGGCCGTGCCGGCATCGAGACACGCCTGCAAGAAGCCGGGCACAAAAGGACTGAAGCCAAAAATTTTGTAGAGGAGGGCCAGCAGGTAGGCGTAAAGAGGGAGCCCGTAGAAGGCGAGGTGATCAGTTAGGCGCCCCTGCAGAATTTGCCGAGCCCAATCATCGTAGAAGTGCATGTCGCCGCTGAGAGGGAGAAGTGACGACGAGGAAGCGAAACGCGTGAGTACGATGAGACGCACGAAAAACACGAAGGCGAAGATGTAATGGGCAGGTCCGGGCGAGCCCCGCAACGCAGTTCCGAGGTTTAGCCTGGGCGAGAAGATTGGCGCGGCCATGCTCAATGCGGGGAGGGTGCGCCGTTTTCACGCGTAACTTTGAGCTCGCCCAAAGAAACCGGGGAGGCAAGCAACGGGGTTCGTGCGTCAAGCCGGCCAGACTTGCCGGCCCAGACGCGCCTGGCGTTATCGACGAAGAAGACTTCGACGCCATAGTCTCCCGGCGGAATTTGTTCGGAAGGATTGATGCGCCAGCTTTCCTGATAAGGCCCCGCTACGCCTTCGGGTGCGCACAAGCCTCTTGAAATGACAATCCCGCTTCGCTGGTCGCGCGGAGTGAGTTTCAAGAACATCCACGGGAAGACTTCCCGTGAGTCTTGAAATTCCCAGTCCATCCGGACCTCGAGTCCTTGCTCCGCCAGCGTATCGCCCGATTTGGTGATGCCAATGAGCGTGGTCCCAGTCGTGATCTCAATGCGGCCGCCAGTACTCGCGTCGGGTTGCGATTCTGCTGCGGTCTTCGTTTGCTGAAGCAGGGTTAGCTCATCGGAAGCCCGAACCGTCCACGGGCACCGCCGCAGGAACTCATGCAACAACCGGTCGCTGGATGGAATAACGCGACCGTCCGTCGTTTTCATCGGGGGATGATAATAGCCGGCCATCGGATCGAACGTGGCGGAGTCGTCATAATCGATCAGAACAAAGTCCGTCGGCGGAGGCGGTGAATAGGCCGAGCGGCTGAGGGTTTTCAATCCCTTCAGAACGTAATGCAGCGAATAGAGCTCCTCGCGCATGGCCAGATGGGAGAGGTAGGGAAGCGGCGCAAGGATGCTGGCCTCAGGCGGAATCTGGCGGATGAATGCCTGTTTGCGCGCGCGAGTCTGTTCTTCCGGCAACCAATTCACCATCGTGACCGCGATATCGCGGGCCGGCCCGAGGAAAACTTGTGCGACGAGACAGGCGGCGATTGCCAGCAAAGGAAGGGAGGTCCGAATCCGGATCGGGACCGACGGCGATCGGTCGATCATTGCGGCACTCTCGGCGAGTCCCATCCAAAACACCGGGAGAAGCGGAGCCGCATAGTGAAAGTAAATGGTCCACTCCGACGAACGCCAGGAGAGGAGATGTTGGAGCAGGATGGGCGTGGCGATCAGCAGCCAGCGCGGCCTCAGACAAGGCAAAGCCAGAAAGGGAAGGAGAAGCGCCCAAAGCAGATTCCCATGCGAAAGGGAATGGAAGAGCGCGCCAAGAATTCGTTGTGGCTGCGTAATGGCTTTAACCAGAATATCGCCCGCGGAGGCGCCGAGCCGATCGTACAGGGCCAAGTAATCAATGCTTCCCGGGTTGAGCGCCGGCGTGACCCACTTGGTGCAAAGGAAAAACCACAAGATCGAGAAAGCCATTGGCCAGAGGTACCAGGCGCGCAACACGGCCAGCGGGCGTTTCCGCTCGAGGAAAGCGTGGACCGCGCAGTAGGCGACCATGAGTAGAGCCATGTTTTCCTTGCAGGCGAGAATGGCGAGCAGCCACCCCCAATGGGCCCGCAGCGAACCTCTAAGCCGCGCCTGAAACAACAGGAGAAGGAACGGCGCGGTGAACGCTTCAGGGTGGAATTCATGGAGTGCGACATATCCGGTCGCCGGCGTAATTAGCATCGCACCCGCCAGGAGCAGGGCCGCTTTTCGATCAAGTCCGAGCAGCCGCCCAATACTAAACGCCACCGGTCCCATCGACGCCAAGGCGGCGTTCTGGATCACGACGAAAATAATGGGATGGCGGAAAATCAGGAAAAAAGGCGTGATCAGAAGAACGATCGGCTCGACATGGTTCCCTAGCAGCGGGACGCCTTCCACGGACACTTGGAAGCGCCCGTGGACGAGTTGCCAGAGGGCCTGCACGTAGTAGGCGAGATCGAACGTCCGGTATTCAAAATTCGCCCACCGAGCGTAGGAGGTCCATGTCCAGACCCCGAAGAAGACCAGCGCGAGGCCCCAGATCGGCCCCTTGCCGGGATCAGCCGCGAGCCGCTTTGTCGTGATCACCATCCATGCCTTATCCCAGGTAGGTGGCGGCATACAAGTCTGTTACCGGGGTACGGAGGGACCCCGGTCGCCGGCGGGCGGCATTCTAGAAATTACAAAACCCGGACACCGTGGCATCAACACTGCTTTAGACAGCCCCACATCCGCGGTCGGTATCGTGGATCGCAGTCAAACAAACAATACAAAAGGAAAGCAAATAGCATGTTAAACAAATTCAACAAACGCCGCGGGGGTTTCACCCTTGTGGAAATCATGATTGTAGTGGCGATCATCGCCTTGCTGGCAGCGATCGCGGTGCCTGGATTCCTCCGCGCCCGTAAACGTTCTCAAGCAAGCCGCATCATCAACGATTTGCGCTTGATCGACTCCGCCGTCGACCAATACGCGATCGAAAACAACAAGTCCTCGGGCTTCCTGGTTCCTGTCACCGAATGGACCAAGTACCTGAAGGCTGGCACGAACCTCTACGTGACCGGCAAAGACATCCTGGGTAACCCCTATGTAGGTGTCTCAGTGGATACGCTCCCGGCCGTTCCGACCTCGTCGAAGAACGCCCTTTCGGACGTTGTCGATAACACCTTCTGGTCGCCGTACAACTAAGAATCTGACGATTCATTCTCCTGTCATCGGTTCGCCGGTGGCAGGGAATGAGTTGTGAGAAACAAGACCCAAAAAGTCCTGCCCACTTTCAGCTCGCACTAATAAATAAAAGAAAGACGCCTGACCTATGTTAAGAAAACTGACAACCAAACGCGCCGGCTTCACGCTGGTGGAAATCATGATTGTGGTGGCGATCATCGCGCTCCTCGCGGCGATTGCTGTCCCAGGCTTTCTCCGGGCGCGCAAGCGTTCACAAGCCTCGAAAGTCCTCAACGATCTGCGCCTGATCAGTTCGGCGATGGACCAGTATGCGATAGAAACTTCGAAAACGAGCGGCGCTACAATCGATGTGGCTGACTGGACCAAGTACCTCAAGAGAGACACCAATCTTGAAGTAACCGGGGCCGATCTGTTCGGCGAGCTCTACGGTCTTCAAACGGTGGACTCATTGCCTCACGTGTCTCCGGTCACCAAGGGTAACCTTTCTGACGTGTGCGACGAGGAGTTTTGGTCACCTTACAACTAAGACGGCTTCGAGACTAACTATGAGAGCGTCCTTTCGGCAACGGAGGACGCTCTCTTGTTTTCGTAAGAACAGCTCAGACAGGATCCGGCATCGATGACTGGAACAGGCAACGACAACGCCAGCGCGTCACCAGGGCTGGTGAATAAGGTTCGGCAGGCGTTGGCAATCTACGGCCAGCGTCAATGGTTGCGGTGTTTGTTACTGGTCCTGTTCGGCGCTGGCGTTCACGTTCCTGCACTCCCCGGGCAGCTGGTCTGGGATGATCTTTACCTGGCCAGAGACAATCCTTTTATCAAGAGTCCGCTGCTCATTCTCGAGGCGTTTCGCCATTATCTCTTCCCCGATTCGTATGCGGGCCACTATCGGCCCGTGCAAAACATCTCATACGCTTTTGATTACCTGTTTTGGAACACCGAGACCTACGGATACCACCTTTCCAATGTTCTCTGGCATGTTGGCAGTGGCATCCTGCTCTATTTCCTTCTGCGAGAGATTTTTTTCTCGTTCGGCTCCCGGTGGAGCGCGGAGAGTGACGGAGCCGTCTCCCCCAGCCTCGCGGCCAGATTATCGAACACTGCTTTTCTGTTCGCGCTCCTCTGGGTAGTTCATCCAGTCCATAGCGCGGCCGTGGACTATATCTCAGGACGCGCCGACAGCCTGGCCTTCTTTTTCGCCTGTGCGGGTTGGTTGCTCTTTTTCCAGGCCCGGAAAAATCCGCGGAGCTGGCTTCGCGCTGGCCTGTACGTAACCGCGGCGCTGTCGGGGTTGCTCGCGCTTTGTTCGCGGGAGAGCGGCTTCATGTGGCTGCTCGTTTTTCTCCTATATACCTTCTGTTTCGACACGAAAATTCTTCTCAAGGGTAAACTGATTGTCCTCGCTGTTTGCTTGATGGTGGCGGCGACTTATGCCGGCTTGCGACAGCTTCCGGAAAGTAGGCCGGAGATCGTCGCTCATTCCACCACCAGCGCAGCATCGCGTGCAGTTCTAATGTTGCGGGCGCTGGGTGATTACGGGCGCCTGATGGTTTTTCCTTCCAATCTGCATATGGAACGAAGCGTTTCCGATCCTGTTCCTGTAGGGAACCGGGAGGGTTGGAGAAGTTCCATTCGCCTCGAATATCTGTCGTTGGCGGGCGCGGCCGTGTTGGCCGCTTTTGCCTTCGGCGCTTTCCGGAAAGGCGCCGGAAGGAACGCCCGGATCTTTGGCGCCAGCTGGTTTCTACTCGCCTATCTCCCGATCTCGAATCTGTTCCCGCTCAACGCTTCTGTGGCCGAGCATTGGCTTTACCTCCCAAGTGTAGGTTTCTTGATTTTTCTCGCTGGAGTCATCTTCGAGTTGCCGGCGCGTTTTCGGCGAGGCGCGTTCGCGCTGGCGTGTCTGGCGGTGCTTGCCTTGAGCGCGCGGAGCGTCGTCCGCAGCAGCGATTGGATTGATCCCGAAACGTTTTACCAACGCACTTTTCTCGCGGGTGGATCGAGCTGCCGCGTAGGCGTCAACCTCGCCATGCTTTACTCCAAGCGCGGGGAGTATGGCCAGGCAGAGAAGATTCTGCGTAAGGTGCTTCGAGTATATCCGGATTACCCGGTCGCGCGGAACAACCTGGCTGACGTCATGTTTCGACAAGGCAAAACTTCAGAGGCGGAAGCGATGTTTGATTCCGCCAGCAGAGCCGCTCCCGAGGATCGCCACGAGTATCCGCGTACGTGGGTTGCCGCGCTCAACTACGCCCATATCCGGCACAAGGAGAAGGACGATCAGACGGCCCTCGCCGTTATGGAGAAGGCGCGCAAAGATTATCCGGGGATTTGGGATCTGATTAGTTTCGAGGCCGAATTGCTGCGGGAGAATTGCGGTCCCGCCGCGGCCTTACCGGTCGTGCAAGACTTTTCACGGGCGCACTGGTGGCACGCAGGGGCCTCGATCGCTCTCGGCCGGCTCCACTCCGAGATGGGAGACAACGCGCAGGCAGAGGCAGCCTTTCGTCACGCCAGTTGGCTCGATGTCCACGACGCGGAAGCGCTGAATCTGATGGCTCTCTTGAGCATGCGTCAAGACAAGCTGGAAGATGCTTGCAAGACACAACGCCGCGCCGTCGCGCGGCAGCCCGACCAGCCGCGGCAGTACCTCCTCCTTTCCGATATCCTGAGCAAAATGGGTCGAGCCGACGAAGCTCGGGCCGTCCTGGCCCAAGTCTCCGTCATGAAGGCGAATCGCTGACGCTGGGGTAGGAACCAGAGCCGCGGATTGCACTGTTAAGACGCCTGGCCATGACCCAAAGCGAAAACAAGCCGGCCAGCGAATCCTCATTGTCTCAGCTAACTCGCTGGGCTCAGCTGGGGTGGGTGCGGTGCCTTGCGCTGATTCTTGTGGGAACTGGGGTCCACCTCCCGGCGCTCACGGGTCAACTGCTTTGGGATGACATCTCTCTCGTCAACGACAACCGGCTAATCAGGAGCCCGGTTCTGATCCTCGAAGCATTCCGACACTACCTTTTCCCCGATGCCTACGACGGACATTATCGTCCCATCCAGACCGTTTCGTACATCTTCGATTATTTCTTCTGGAACAAGGATCCATCTGGTTATCACCTCTCAAATATCCTCTACCACGTCCTGAGCGGCGTCCTGCTCTATTACCTCTTGCGCCGGATTCTGGCAGCGTTGGTCGAGCATTGGCAGGACAAGATCCTCGTGCGAGGACGCATCGATGCCGCGACCGCGGCTTTCTTTCTCGCCCTCGTCTGGATCGTTCATCCTGTGCATAGCGCCGCCGTCGATTATATTTCTGGACGCGCCGACAGTTTGGCTTTCCTTTTCGCAGCAGCCGCCTGGCTACTCTATTTTCGAGCGCGGGATCTCTCGGCGCCATGGACTCGCCGAGGCTTGTATGCCCTGGCAATAGTGTCCGCGCTGTTTTCGCTTTGCTCGCGCGAGAGCGGGTTGCTGTGGCTGCTGTTGTTCCTGCTTTACATGTTTGCGTTCGACCGAAAACCGGTTCTTCGGACGAAACTTCTCATTCTCGGGACGTGTGTCGCCCTGGTCTCGGTCTACGCTGGATTACGCCAGCTACCGATGCATCATGCGGAGGACCAGGTCTCCGCCGGTTGGACACCTGCCATGCGTGGCATCCTTATGCTCCGAGCGCTGGGGGATTATGGACGGCTAATAATCTTTCCCTCCCAGCTTCACGTTGAGCGCAGCGTCCTTGAATCGGCCACAGCGCAAGGTCACGCAAATTGGCGCATCGCGCTCGCGGCCGAGTCGCTGACCTTTACTGGTGTAGTTACTTCTCCTGGGCGCGTTGTGGAAAGGGGCTGGCCAGCGAATGCGCTTGTTCGGCGCCAGCTGGTTCTTCCTGACCTATTTGCCCATCTCGAATCTTTTCGATCTCAATGCCACGGTCGCTGAACATTGGCTCTACCTTCCCAGTGTCGGCTTCTGTATTTTTTTGGCGGGGTTTGTTTATGATTTACCTGCGCGTTACCTGCGTTCGGCCGTGGTATTCGCATGCCTGGCCGTGGCGGCGTTGAGCGTGCGCAGCGCAATCCGGAGCAGCGATTGGGTGGATCCGGAGACCTTCTTTCGGCGCACCTTTGCCGCGGGAGGATCGAGCAGCCGTATCGGTGTGAATCTCGGCGTGATTTACGCGATGCGGGGCGAACATGGGAAAGCGGAAGCTATTCTGCGTAAGGTCCTCGAAGTTTGTCCGAACTATCCGCTGGCCCGAAATAACCTCGGAATTGCCTTAACGCAGCAGGGAAAGACGAAGGAGGCTGCGGCTCTGTTCGAAACGGCGAGCAACTCATCCGCGCCGGCCAAGGGCGGCTATCCACGAACCTGGGAGGCCGCGAGAAATCTGGCTCGCTTGCGACACAAAGACAAAGACGACGTCGAAGGCGCGATTTTGGAGCGGGCCCATCGTGACTATCCCTCGAATTGGGAATTGATCGCTCTTCACGCAGAAATTGTCCGGGAAAGTCAGGGTCCGGAAGGGGCGCTCCCCCTTGTGCAGAATTTTGTTCGCGGACATTGGTGGCACGCCGGCGCCTCAATTGCCTTGGGTGGCCTCTTCGCGGAGATGGGCAATTCACCGCGAGCCGAGGAAGCATTTCGCCATGCCAGTATCCTCGATGTGCACGACTCAGCTGGGCTCAATTTGATTGCGTTGCTTAAAGTGAGCGAAAACAGACTCGAAGACGCGTGCGCCATCCAGCGCCGTGCCCTGGCCCGCCAGCCCGATCAACCGCGCCAGTACCTTATCCTTTCCGACATTCTCGAAAAGATGGGGCGAGGCGAAGAAGCACGTGCCGCGCTCGCGCAAGTCGAGCGTCTCCAGGCGGTCGCGAAAACGCAGTCCGCCACCGCAGCGAAGACGCTCGCGAACTAGGACGGTTTCGCGCTTGTCGCGCGGCATGATAAGCTGCGCGCCATGCAGGTTATCGTGCTTGGGGCCGGCGCAATCGGCAGCCTCTACGGGGCGAAGCTCGCCTCTGCCAATGAGGTAATCCTCATCGGCCGGCCGGAACACGTTACCGCCATCAATTCACACGGTCTGCGCGTTGAAGGCCTTGAACCGCAGGTCGCGCCCATTCGCGCCGCTACGGAGATCGACCAAATCGGCCGGGACGCCCTGATCTTGCTAACAACAAAAGTGACCGGGAGCGCCGCTGCTCTCGCGCCTATCGCGCCGTTGCTCCGCGAAGACACGACGATTCTCTGTCTTCAAAATGGCTTGGGCAGCGAGAGAATCGCGCGCAATGCGATCGATGATCGCGCGGTTGTGCTGCGCGGTATTACCCAGTTCGGTGCGATTTTCGAACGTCCGGGCGTGATCCAGTACATGGCCGGTGGTTATACCCTCGTGGAGCAGCATCCCAGAAGCGATCGCGTCGCTGCCATTCTCACTGCCGCGGGTCTCGACTGCCGGATTTCACCGAACATGACGGCGGACGTCTGGCACAAGCTGATCTTCAATTGTGTGGTCAATCCGATCACTGCCATTCTCGGCTGTGAAGTGGGTGGTATTGCCAACCGACAACTTGACCCGCTCAAGCGCCTCGTGATTGACGAATGCCTCGCCGTCGCCGCGACCCAGGGCCTGACTTTCGACGTGGACCTCATGCGAGAGATCACGGAGGTCTTTGGGGCATCGCCCAACCTCGTTTCGATGCTGCAGGACCTGCGTCGCGGGCACCAGACCGAGATAGACTATATGAATGGCGCCGTCGCCGCTTTGGGAGCACACCATGAGGTGCCTTGTCCGGTCAATCGCGCGCTGACCGAGATCATCAAAGCAATGGAAGCGTCGTCACTGCTCCCAGAGAAAATGCTCCAGGCGTAACCGGCCCAGGCGCGATTTCGCCTCCTCACTGCGCACCCCGCCGGCCGACGCCAGCTTTTGATAAACAACTGCCGCCGGTTGCCATTTGGAATCGTCCTCCAGCAGGCGCGCCGCGTTGAAGCCGGCTTTGTAATACCAAAAAAATTCCCGCTGCGGCCGATCCGGACGCGCTTCGTCCTCGATGATTTGGTAAAAGGTGGCCAACGCGTTTTCGCGGTCATCCAATTTCTCGAGGCAAATCCCTTTTTTGAAGAGCGCCTGATTCCGCCAATGCGGGGGGATGTTTTTCTCCGACGCCAGCTGGTCGTAGAGGGCGATGGCGCGGGTGTAATTTTCGCGATCCGCCGCCCCTGCCCCAGAGAGGATGTCGCCCTTGCCACACAACGCCTCGCGCTTCTCTTCCGCCGAGGCGCTTCCTTGCAAGACTTCATCGTAAAGGGTTAGGGCGTCCTTCTCTTTCCCCAGCTTTCGCTCAATGACGGCTTGTTCGTTGCGCGCGGCCCACTTCAGGTCGCCGTTTTTCTTAACCACGTCATCGAGCAAAACCAGCGCGCGATCGAGCGATTGAGCGCCCATGCTTTGCATCGCGGATTTCGCGGCAAAAAAGAGGGCCTTCTCGGTGAAAGCCGCCCGGGGATTCTCCTGCGCCAGAATCTGGAACTGCGTTTGCGCGTTCGGAAAGTCCTGCTGCCGGTAATGGGTTTCCGCCAGCTTCATCCGCACATCAGAAACGAGAGATGAACCCGGGTATTTTTGGAGAAACTGGCTGGCGAGTTCAATGACCCGGGCGGCGTCCGAATTCGGCGCGCTATCTTCGATCCAGATAACGAGATAATCCGCCCGTTCCCTGGCGGCATCGTTCGGTTCGCTTTCGGCGGCGCGAGCCAGATGCTTCCGGGCCGTGTCGAGATTGGATGGAGCCCCATGAAACGCCAATTCCGCCAGCGCGACCCACGCTTCGGCGCTGCGCTTGTGCTTGGGAAATTCTCGCAGAAACGCCTGGAGCGACTCGGACGCCTTCGTGTTTCCCTGCGCGGCCTGGGTGAGGCCTTCCTCAAGCAGAAGGTCCCCCCGCGTCTCCTCACTGCCGCCGCTCTGGCCGACTTCGTCATAGGCTGCCAGAAAACGTTTCTGGTCGCCCGACTGAAGCCAGGCGAGCGAAGCATTGAAATAGGAGTCAGTGGCGGAATGGGGTGAAGCGTGCGCCGCAGTTTCGAACGTTTGGGCCGCGGCATCGAACTGCCTGGCGCTGTATTGGACGCGCCCGGCGAGCAGATTGATTCTCTCGAGCAACGCGGCGTCTGGCTGAAGCTTTCGTGCGTCCTGCAGAATCGCGAGCGCCTCGTCAAAATGGCGATTGTCGAGTTCGAGTTGAGCAAACTCGAAGAAGCCAGCAGCGAGGACTCCCAGGTGCGGCGGGTCCCGCCGCAACTCACCGAAGATTCGCGCGGCGTTCTCACGACGGCCCGCGCGGAGTTCGCCTCTCGCCAGATACCATTGGGCCAGCGCGCGCCGTGGCTGGATCGGATCGTTGGCCCACCTTCGGAGTTCCTGGTTCGACGGCGTTCGTTGAGCGCGATAGAGCTGATCGAGCTTCTTGAAGATCGTGGGAAGTTCGGGGTCGGTCGGATGATGCTCCACGAAATCTTCCATGGGATCGTCCCCCATTTCCGGCTTTTTCAGTCGCAAACTCGTCTCGCCCACCGCGCACAAAGTCGCGATCAAAACCGCGCGGCTCGCGCCCTCCGGCCTTCGCAGGATCGTCTCGAAAAGCTCAAGGGCCCGCTCGCGGTGGCCTAGTTGCGCCTCGAGCCGGCCCTGGAGGAACCGTCTTTCCTTTTTATCCGCGAGGGCGACCGGCCTTGTTTTGTCGAGGAGACGCCGCGCACCGGCGGTGTCCTGGGTCTCGAGTAACAATTCCACGGCGCGAAGTTCAGCCCGGTCCTTCGCCTGGGGATCGGAGAAGAGAAGCGTGAAAGCTTGCAGCGCTTCAGCCGGCCGACGAAGCGCTCTTAAAGCCTCGGCCTGGCCGAAGATCGCCCTCGAACGAAAAGGCGAAGCAGTCTCCGCCGCGACCTGTTGGTAAAGTAGTAGGGCCTCGTCCCAACGCCGCAGGGTGGCCAAGGCTTGCGCCCGCCAAAACCGGGTCGCTGGCAGGGCCGCCAGGCTTGGATCCTGCAGCATCGCCAAAGCTTCTTCCGCTTCGCCCGCGGCGAGGAGAGCTTCGCCCAATTTTGCCGTCGCGTCCCGGCGTTCGTCCGGCCCAAGTTCGCGCGCGAGGCGCGCTCGCAATCGCAACACCGCCACCTGAGGTACGCCCTCGTCCATGGGCTTGGCCGCCGCGGCCAGGTCCGGAGAGTCCGCCGCCAAAGCCGGGCCCCCAAACAGCGCCATCACTGCCGCAATCGCAGTCTGCGCCATTTTCCGTTGGACCCTGGACATTCTCTTCATGCGGTAAGTAACGGTTTCAAATAGCGCCCTGTATGACTCTCCGCCAGCCCCGCGATCTTCTCCGGCGGTCCCGCTCCGATGATTGTTCCGCCCCGGCCACCCCCTTCCGGACCCAGATCGATGATCCAGTCCGCGCATTTGATCATCTCGAGGTTGTGTTCGATCACCACCAGCGTATTCCCCGCATCGCGGAGTTTCATCAGCACTTGGAGCAGCTTCTCAATATCGGCGAAATGGAGCCCGGTCGTAGGCTCGTCGAGGATGTAGATCGTGCGGCCGGTCGCTTTTTTTGCCAGCTCCGTGGCCAGTTTTACGCGCTGCGCCTCGCCGCCCGAGAGGGTTGTGGCCGCCTGCCCGAGGCGGAGATATCCCAGGCCGACATCGAGCATGGCCACGAGTCGATCGGAAACCGAAGGGACGTTGCGAAAGAACCGAGCCGCCTCATCGACCGTTAGGTCGAGCACATCGGCGATATTTTTTCCCTTGAAGGTGATCTCGAGGGTTTCGCGGTTGTAACGCCGGCCGTGGCAAACTTC
Organism: Verrucomicrobiota bacterium; assembly: GCA_003218305.1. GTDB lineage: Bacteria > Verrucomicrobiota > Verrucomicrobiia > Chthoniobacterales > UBA10450 > AV80. Next base: position 2,044 of record QHMY01000039.1, on the reverse strand, counting down.
ACACTCCACGTAAACATCCGGTAGAAAATGCATCTCGATCTTGATCAGACCGCCACCTTCGCAATTTTCGCAGCGCCCGCCTTTCACGTTAAAGCTGAACCGTCCAGCATCGTATCCACGCACGCGCGCCGCGGGCAATTGGCTGAACAACTCGCGGATCGGCGTGAACGCGCCCGTGTATGTGATCGGGTTTGAACGCGGCGTCCGGCCAATGGCGCTTTGATCGATCACGATCGCTTTATCGATCTGATCAAGCCCTCGAAGCGCGCGGTGGGTTCCGGGTCTGTCCTTCGAATTGTAGAAATGGCGGAAGAGCGCGCGTCGCAAAATATCGTCCACCAAAGTGGATTTCCCGCTGCCCGAAACCCCGGTCACACAGGTCAGACAGCCAATCGGAAACGAGGCCGCCACATTTTTGAGGTTGTTCTCGGCTGCTCCAACTACCGTGAGCCAGCCGTCGCCTGCCTGGCTGGATCGTGGCGCAACCCGCAGGCGCGGAATGGCGATCCGGGCCCGACCGGAGAGGTAATCCGCGGTCGGCGAATTCTTTGCCTGCAGCACCTCCTGGAGCGTCCCTTGAGCGACGATTTCTCCGCCGCGAGGGCCTGCGCCGGGTCCCAGATCGAGAATATGATCCGCCGCCCGAATCGTTTCTTCATCGTGTTCGACCACGATCACGGAATTCCCGAGGTCTCGGAGCCGGCAAAGGGTGGCGAGGAGTCGGGCATTGTCGCGTTGATGCAGCCCGATACTTGGTTCGTCGAGAACGTAAAGGACGCCGGCCAGACCCGAACCGATCTGGGTGGCGAGACGGATCCGCTGGGCTTCGCCGCCCGAAAGCGTTCCGCTCTCGCGATTGAGGGAAAGATAATTGAGGCCCACCTCCACCAGAAATTGCAGTCGGGAATCGATCTCGCGGACGACTTCGGAAGCGATTTGCTGTTGCTGTTCACTAAGAGCGAGCCGCCGGATGTATTGCGCCGCCGCCTCGATCGTCAGCTCGCTGAACTGGTGAATGTTTAATTCGCGACCCTCGGAATCCTTGATCGTGACCGCCAGAATTTCCGGCTTCAGGCGTGCGCCATGACAAGTCTGGCAAGGCTCGCGCGTCATGAAGGCGCGGATGCGATTACGGGTAAACTCGCTCTCCGTCTCCTCGTAAAGCCGCTCCATCTGGGGGACCAGTCCTTCGAAAGGACGCTCGGTTTTGGGCGATTTCCCGTTAGCGCTGGTTCGGATTTGGATCGGTTCATCGCCCGTGCCGTAGTAAAGCGCTTTCTTGAACGTCTCCGGCAGGTCCGTGAATGGAATGGAATCGTCGACCGCGAAATGTTTCACGAGGGCGCTCTGCAAACTTCGGTAATAGGCCTGCATCGGTTTCGTGCCGCGACGCCAGGGGGTAATCGCGCCTTCCGCGAGCGATTTCGTGGGGTCAGACACCATCAGGTCGGCATCGCAGACGAGCTGGGTTCCCAGCCCGTGGCAAGCCGGACAGGCGCCGAGGTGGCTATTGAAGGAAAAATGCTTCGGGGTCAGTTCGCCTAACGAGAAGGTGCTCTCTGCATTCCCGTAATCCGTCGTGTAGCGAACCGTCGTCCATTTTTCTTCCCGTGGGGTGTTGGATGTTGAACGTTGAGCGTTGGACGTTTCCTCCTCTTCCGATTTGAGCACCACGATCCGGTTCCCGCCCCATTTTAGCGCCGTCTCCACGGAATCGGCCAGGCGTGTCCGCACGCCGTCTCGAACCACCAACCGATCCACCACGGCTTCGATGGTATGCCGTTCCGTTTTTTTTAGCCGGATCGGCTCCGGGTTTCCGAGCTCCACAATCTCGCCATCGATCCGGATCCGGACGAACCCTTCCCGTTTCACCTTCTCGATTACGTCGCGAAATTCGCCTTTCTGGTTCTGCAGAAGCGGCGCGAGCAGAATGATCCTGGTCTCGGCCGGAAACCCGAGAATTTGATCGACGATCTGCTGGGGCGTTTGCCGATGGATTGGTTGGCCCGTCGTTGGATCGTGGGGCTGGCCGACAGCCGAAAAG
>QHMY01000240.1 GCA_003218305.1 Verrucomicrobiota bacterium | reverse complement strand
ATTCATTTGGGTGAGGCCGTTTACCGCGGTGAGGATTGATCCGGCGGTGGGACTGCCCACTTTACTCATGGCGATGGCGAGCCTGATGTTGCCCTGCGTATCGAATGAGCCTGCTTCCAATCCGCCCAGAGGTGTAACTACACTCCCCGACTGGGTGCCATACTCGTAATTCACCAATGAATTACTGTCAGAGCTCATGGCGACGTAATAGGTCGTCGGACCAAATGTCCAACGGACGCGCCAGACCTGATTCGCAGGCATGGTGCTGAAGTTGGAGTTGACGTTCAGGACAAAGACAAGCCGCTGAGAGCCTATGTAGGTATAATCTTCACCAACCGCGACCGATCGGATGTCCGATTGCGGTGGATTGCCCGTCCCTTGGTCTCCTGTGGGATCAGTGAAACAGGCTGGATGAGGAGTTGCCGACGGGGTCGCGCTCGGCGTTCCCGAAGGAGCAGCGGTAGGAGTTCCCGTTGGAGTAACGATTGGCGTAGCCGTAGGTGTTGCAGTTGGGGTAGTGGGTGTTCCCGTGGCCGTTGGCGTAGGGGTCGATCCTGAACTGCAGGTACTGGTGAAGGCGATATCGTCCACCCACCAGCCAGCGCCGGGAACGAGCACGCCGTTATCGAGGCCCAAGCGCCAACGCACCAGAACATTGGAACCGGCAAAAGCCCCCAGGTTGACCTCGACGCGGTCCATGTTGGGAATCGACGCAGACTGACCGGTCCACGCCTGCCGGTTTGCGATCGGACTCATAAATGTCCCGCTAATGGTCCCCGTATAACCGCCGGAGATAAACGATCCACCACCGGCCAGCACATCCACCCACGTGGCTCCGCCGTTTCGGCTCACCTCCAGGACGCCACCGTCAAACCCGTCTTCGGTGATGAATTTGTGCCAGAAGATCAAGTGACTGGTTGAGGAGAGGTTCTGAGGCGGCGCGATGAGCCGGTCGTCCTTGATGTCGGGAACGGTCGCATCGGTCATGAAGGAATGAGTTGCGCTGTGGGCGTTTGGATCGACGACCAGAGCCCACGTTGGACTGGGGAGATTGTTCTGTGCGGTCTGGAAGGTCCAGCCGGGCTCCTGAGTGGGCTCGAGGTCGTCGATAAAATTGCCTGATGGAATGCAGCTCGGCGCGGGTGTCAGTGTTGGCGACGGTGTCGGCGTGGGACTGGTCGGCGGAGAAGGCGTGGGTGAAGGAGTACCCGAGGGGCTCGGAGTGGGCGTCGGCGTTGGAACGGGCGGCGCGACACAGCTCGGGAACTTGAAACTGCCGATTCGCGTGTGCCAGCCACCGAGCACCTCGTTGGGCGACGCGTAGTATTCGGTCGTGTACCAGAATGTGCAGTCGTCGGTGGGATCGACGGTCAAGCCGCTATAGTCGCCCCAACGCCCAAACTGCGGAGCAAAGGCCTGCCCATGCTGCGGCCCGAGACCGGCAAACATTTGGGATTCTCCCTGACCGAGCGTGTTCGGTGGATCGCTCACGAGTCGGCCGGCATAAGCAATCGATGGATAGTCGGCGCTGGAAGAAGTGCTGTAGCCAATCGCGATGTTGCCGTTTGCATCCATGGCGATGCTCCCCATCCAGCGATAAAGCAGATCGGTCACACCGGTGGGGCCCCAGGTGCTTTGCTGGAAAATCACCGGTGTGCCGCCGGGGTTTCGCACTTCGTACCAGCGTGGTCCTATTTGCATGGTGGCTCCGCTGGCAACGACCGTATGGGTCAAGACGAGTGCTTCGTGGTCGCCGAAGTTGCGATAGACCAAACGGGCCATTAAACGATCGCCAATCGGGTCCAGCTGAAATGAATCGCCCTTCTGCGGGATACAACCCGCGGTGTAGTTGACGCAGTTGGGCCGGGCAAAATCGGCGACGGGGGTAATGCTGTTGGGCTGCCCGTTGAGCCCGAAGGTAGTGGCGCCCGGGTAGGACCAATCCACGTGAAATTTCCAAATCCGCAGCGCCGAAGCAGGCGGGAGGTCCGTGGCGGTATCCACTTCTGCAAAATAGTTAGGCGCCCCGATCGGCGGCATGGTCGGGCCATCGACGTTCGCGGGAAGGTGCCCGCCGAAAGCCGGATTGGCTGGCTGAAGGTTAAAGTAAACCATCTGCGCCGGCTGACCTGCCAGCATCTTGCTGCGTTCGAAGGCAAACACACCTGCACCGGCGTAGGCGTCGCCGTTGGTGGAATCAAATTGATGCGTGCTCATGTAGTAGGCGTCCGGCCACAATCCAAAGTGCGGATAGTCCTGGAAGAGCGTTGGGCTCAGAAAATAGTCGTAGAGGTAATACGTTCCCGTGGCGCTGGGAGTGGTCGACACCGCGATGCACTCGTGATAGCCGTCCGCGCCCCCCGGCACGGCGAATTGGGTCACGACCCATCGGTCGGCGATGCGATCGTAAATCACTACGGGATCGCCGTTGTTATTGTTGGCGCACGCACTGCCAGGCAGTCCCGCAAACAAGCTGTTGATTTGCGTCGGGCCGCTCAGGCGCGTGCCCGTTTTGGAATAAACGGAAACTGCCGAATTTACCATCTGGACGTACTGCGTAGGCCCGACTGCACCATTGGTGTCCGGCGGGATGCAACCGCAGCCGGAATCTGCCGCGGTTTGTCCCTCAAAGGTAACGAGAGGCACCGGCATTAAGAGCGGGGCCGGGGCCGCCTTCTGCACCACCGGGTCGATAAAACTTGAGAGCACCGGTCGATTGGGGCGGACCCGAGGCAGATCTTCTTCCAGTGTTCGCGGAGCCGTCCGCGCGCCGGTCGGCAAATCTCGCAACGCGAGCGACAGCCCATTCAGGGTCGATCGCGCCACGGTCGGGATAAGAGGCGTCTCCCCCGCATTTTGCCCGGACGGTGGCGGGGACGCGGCAAAACCGAGCAGAGCCAAGGTTATTGCCGCAGAACAAAGAGCGAAGGATAAGAGAACCCGCGGATTAAAGAAACCTGACTCAGGATTATCTTGCATAAAATGTCCTTTCCTCAAACGCGACCGCAACCTTTGGACTCGTTAGGAGCGATCTGTTCCCAGACGGGGTGGCAAAGAAACACGCGCATACTGGGGTTCGAAATCAGCGGGCGGGAATGGATGTGTGAATGACCGAAATGTAATATTCGCGGTAACGTCTTTGAGGCCGTCGGAACAATCGTGTTCCAATGGAGAGGATGTTTCGGTAAGAAGGTGAATGGCTTCGATCTCTCTCTGGCCGCGGTTTCAGAAGTATTTTCTGCGCTACGATGATCTCGACGTCTCGATCGACATCAGCCGAATGCGATGTCCGGACGACTTCTTCGCCAGAATGCAGTCGCGCGTCGAAAAGGCATTTGCCGCCATGCGCGATCTCGAGGCTGGCGCGCTCGCGAACCCGGATGAAGGCCGAATGGTCGGCCATTACTGGCTGCGCGACTCCAAACTGGCCCCCACTCCCGAACTCCGCGCGGACATTGATGAGACCAATGCGCGCATCAAGAAATTCGCTGCCGATGTCCACAGCGGAAAGGTCGCCGCGCAGAATGGCGATCGCTTCGAGCACGTCCTCCTGGTCGGCATTGGCGGTTCCGCCCTCGGGCCGCAATTCATAGCCGATGCGCTCGGCCATGCCACCGACCCGCTTGACATTTATTTCCTCGATAACACGGACCCCGACGGTTTTGATCGCGTCTTCCACAAGATCGGCGACCGACTCGCCCGGACTCTCACCGTGGTGATTTCGAAGTCGGGAGGCACAAAAGAGACGCGCAACGGGATGCTGGAAGCAGCCGCGCGTTATCAACAGGCAGGCCTGAATTTCGGCAAGCATGCGATCGCAGTCACCGGAGTTGGCAGTGAGCTGGATAAATATGCGGAGAAGGACGGATGGCTGACTCGCTTCCCCATGCACGATTGGGTAGGCGGCCGGACCTCGGTCATGAGCGCGGTCGGCCTCGTGCCGGCAGCGTTGCAAGGTTTCGACATCGACCGTTTCCTGGCGGGCGCCGCGGCGATGGACGCGAAGACTCGCACCGCCAGCGCACCGCAAAACGCGGCGATGCTACTGGCGTTGATGTGGTTTTACGCCGGCAACGGCCGTGGGGAAAAAGACATGGTGATCCTGCCCTACAAAGATCGCCTGATGTTGTTCAGCAAATACCTTCAGCAACTGGTGATGGAATCTCTAGGCAAAGAGAAGGATCTCGAGGGCAATATCGTCCATCAAGGTATCGCCGTTTACGGGAACAAGGGATCGACGGACCAGCATGCGTATGTGCAGCAGCTGCGCGACGGCGTCTTGAATTTCTTCGTGACCTTTGTCGAGGTGCGCAAAGACCGAGCAACGGCACCGTTTGAGGTCGAGGAAGGCGTCACGAGCGGCGATTATCTTCAGGGGTTCTTGCGCGGCACCCGCGCCGCTCTCTACGAAAGCGAGCGTGAATCGATCACGATCACCATCCCGGAAGTGAACGCTTTCAACGTCGGCGTGCTTATCGCCTTGTATGAACGCGCGGTCGGGTTTTACGCCTCACTTGTGAACATCAACGCCTACCATCAGCCGGGAGTGGAAGCGGGGAAGAAGGCCGCGACTCGCGTGCTCGAGCTCCAGAAACGAGTTGAAGAAGCTTTGGGGGCCGAGCCGGGGAAAACCGCGGATGAAATCGCCGGATCGCTTGGAGCCGACCCGGAAGATGTTTTCCATATTCTGCGGCATCTGGCCGCCAACGATCCTGCGATTCGCGTCACTGGCGGGGACGCCATTGGCTCGCAGAAGTATTCAAGGTAGGAGCCGCCGCTGGCGTGAAACGCCGACTGCGCTAGGGTTTACGCTCTATCTCGCCATGTCCACTTCTCCTGCCTCAAAACCAGCGCCAGGCCCGGACCTCCAGATTCCGATGTCCGATGTGGTTAAGTTTGTCCGGCAACTCGGGCACGATCTTCGCAATCACCTGAACGCCGTCGAACTGCAATCGGCTTACATCACCGAGATCGCGACAGATCCCGAACTGCAGGAAGAGGTCAAGCGTTTGCGCGCGATGATTTCAGAAGTGGGCTCAAGCCTGCAACGCGTCACCTCTGCCCTTGCGGGACCCAGATTAACGCGGATGCCATATGGAGCGGCCGATTTCGTGGACGACCTTCGGCAGAAGCTGGCCTCCACCTCCCCCGATGAAAGCCGCCAAATCGAATGGAATGTCGATGTGGGGGACGCCACCCTGGAGATCGATCCGCAATCATTGCAGCCGGCGTTGACCGAACTGATCGCGAACGCATTTCGACACGAACGCGCGGAAGGAGCGGTATCGGTCGACGCCCGGATTGAGGATAAGCGCTTTATCTTCACCCTCCGGGAACCAAAGCGGAGTTTCGACCGTTCGACCGAACAGTGGGGACGCGAGCCGTTTAGAACCGTCGGCCAAGGTCATTATGGTCTTGGACTTCATCGGTCGAGGGCTATCATCGAGGCGCACGAGGGCCAACTCGACGCCCGATATGATTCAGCCGCATCCTCTCTTATCACCACCGTGGTGCTTCCATTGGGCGAAGAGGCCGGCTAACGGGATTCTTCGACGAGCGACATTAGCGCGATTCCATCGAATGAAAACAGGCTGGCAACGTCAGTACTACCTCCTCTTCCGGTATTCTGGGCCGGCGATTGATAACGAATAATGGCCGCTGAAAACCGACGCATCCTGATCATTGACGATGAGCGGCCCATTCTGCTCACGTTGGAGGCGCTGCTGGGCCGGCACGGTTATCAGCCTGAGACCGCTGCCACCGCCTCGTATGGACTCAAGGTGCTGAAAAGTAATCCACCGGCCGTGGTGTTGCTCGATCTGCAACTGCCGGACGCGGACGGGTTGCAAATGCTCGAGCAAATCAAGCAGGAACATCCCGGGACGCAGGTCATCATTTTGACCGCACACGACTCGCTCAGCAACGCGATCGAGTCGATCAAACGCGGCGCCTATCATTTTATCAGCAAGCCGTACGCACCAGAGGAGTTGCTCAGCCTTATTGAGAAAGCGCTCGAGAAGCAATCGCTTGTTCGCGAAACGGAACAGCTTCGGGAGAAGGCGCACCAGCTGGAAAAGAGGCTCGAAATTGCCGAGACGCGACTGGCGCCTGTGATTAAGAGCAAAGCCATGCAGGAAATCCAGGAGTTGA
>QHMY01000239.1 GCA_003218305.1 Verrucomicrobiota bacterium | reverse complement strand
TGGATGAGCGTCTTCTCGCTGGGCAGATCGGCTAGGGACTTGATGCACCCGAAGCTTCCCATCGCCGTCTTCTCGACCGCTTTGTCGCGGTCGAAAATCAACGCTTCTTTCCAGAAACCGAAAACACAATGCTGTTTGAAGGCCGCCATCCCGCACATCACGCCCTTGTAGTCGAAATGGGGCATGGACCACTTCACGGTTTCTTCCACGCCTGGGCAGCCGGCGTGCACGACTTTGCGAAGATGTTTTAGAATCGGTTTCGCAAAATCGGCTGATTTGGCAATGTAAGCGTCGATTCTGGGATCTTTGGAAGCCATGGAGATGCCTCGGTGGGTTGGCCGCGAGCTTACGAGATCGCAAAACTTTTTGTCGAGTCGCAAGACGCGGAAGCGTAAGCTGCAAGTCCTGTGACCGGCGTTATTGTCATCGTTGCCTACCGCCCGAAACCTGGCCGGGAGAAGGAGCTGCTGGAAATTGTGCGCGCTCGCGTGCCTACTCTGCGCAAAGAAGGTCTCGTGACCGATCGCGTGCCCGTAATGATGCGGGCGAAAGACGGCACAATCATCGAGGTTTCGGAATGGAAATCGCCGGAAGCGATTGAAGAGGCGCACAAGAATCCTCGCGTCCTGGCGATGTGGAATCAGTTCTTTGCGGTCTGCGATTGCGTGCCTTTGAAGACGGTGCCCGAAGCCGAATCGATGTTCGCCGGCTTCGAACCGATCACGGAATAGTTTGCGGTAGGGGCGCCGCGCTGGGCGGTCCGCTCAGGAAATCACCAAGCATCGCCCGGGACCGCGGGGATTTTCTTGATATGCGGATGCCGCGTCGCTATTTAAGCGGCGGCTCGGAAGCGCTTTTATCAATGGCTCACGCAGAAATGACAATTCCGCCGCGGACGTTTGGTCAAACCATGCGTCCGGACGCGTGGTGGAGCCAGCCGTTGTTGATCTTCCTCGGTTTGACGACTTTTATTGTGTACTCAACCTGGGCGGCCTTTCAGGGAGAGCATTACTTTTTCGGCCCGTACCTTTCGCCGTTTTACTCGCCGGAAATTTTTGGCGCCTCGCCTCACAGCTGGTTTGGCCCGAAACCGTCCTGGTGGCCCGGCTGGCTTTTGTTTTCACCCGCACTGCTGATTCTTTGGGCGCCGGGTGGGCTGCGGCTGACCTGCTATTATTATCGAGGCGCCTATTACAAGGCGTTTTGGGCGGACCCGCCGGCCTGCACGGTCGGTGAGCCGAGAAAAACTTATCTCGGCGAGCGTTCTTTTCCCCTGATCATGCAGAACGTGCATCGCTATTTTCTCTACCTCGCGATCCTTTTTATTTTCGTGTTAAGCATGGATGTGTGGAAGGCGCTCTGGTTCGTCGATCCCGCCACCGGGAAAACCTCCTTCGGTCTTGGCGTTGGCACATTGGTTCTGACTTTGAATGTCGTTTTGCTGGGTGGGTTTACCTTTGGCTGCCACGCGCTACGGCACTTGATCGGCGGATTCCGCGATCGACTTTCGAAATCGCCCGCGTCCTTTCGCGCGTATGCCTGCGTGAGTTGCTTCAACCGCCGTCATATGCTTTGGGCGTGGCTGAGTTTGTTCTGGGTGGGGTTCTCCGATCTCTACGTACGATTATGCTCGATGGGTGTCTGGCATGACCTGAGGGTTTTCTGAGTCGATGCCTGATTATCAAACAATCGAGCACGACGTGCTCGTGATCGGGGCAGGTGGTGCGGGATTGCGCGCTGCGATTGAAGCATCGGCGGCCGGGGTTTCGGTGGGGCTTGTTTGCAAATCGCTCCTTGGCAAAGCGCACACCGTCATGGCCGAAGGCGGCATCGCGGCCGCGCTGGGCAATGTGGATGATCGCGACAATTGGAAGGTGCATTTCGCCGACACGATGCGCGGCGGCCAGTATGTAAATCAATGGCGCATGGCCGAGCTCCACGCCAAGGAAGCGCCCGATCGCGTGCGCGAACTCGAGGCCTGGGGTGCGGTGTTCGATCGGACAAAGGACGGGCGCATTCTGCAAAGAAATTTTGGCGGCCACAGGTACCCGCGCCTCGCGCACGTGGGAGATCGCACCGGTCTGGAGATGATTCGCACCTTGCAGGATCACGGCATTCATCAGGGCATCGAGGTTTACATGGAACACACGGTGCTCGCCTTATTGAAAGAGGGCGAACGGGTGGTCGGCGCTTTTAGCTACGAGCGCGAGCGCGGCCGCTTCAAGATTTTTCGCGCCAAGGCGATTGTGCTGGCCACCGGCGGGCTTGGACGCGCCTACAAAATTACGAGCAACAGTTGGGAGTCGACCGGTGACGGCCTCTCCCTGGCTTACGAGGCTGGCGCGGAATTAATCGACATGGAGTTTGTGCAATTTCATCCCACCGGGATGATTTGGCCGCCGAGTGTGATGGGAATTCTGGTGACCGAGGGCGTGCGCGGTGAAGGCGGAATTCTCACGAACAAGGATGGGAAGCGGTTCATGTTCGAGTCGATCCCGGAGAACTATCGGGCGCAGACCGCTGATAACGAGGAAGAGGGCTGGCGATATTGCCAGGGCGACAAGAACGCGCGCCGGCCACCAGAGTTACTTACGCGTGATCACGTGGCCCGTTGCATTGTTCGCGAGATAAAAGAGGGCAGGGGATCGCCGCATGGCGGGGTCTATCTCGATATCGCCTGGATCAAACAAAAATTGTCGAACTCGGCCGAGCACATCAAAAAGAAGCTGCCGAGCATGTATCACCAGTTCAAACAACTGGCGGATATCGACATCACCGAGCAGCCGATGGAAGTTGGGCCGACTACGCATTACGCGATGGGTGGGATCCATGTCCATCCAGACACGCAAATGTCGCGCATCCCCGGGCTGTTTGCGGCTGGCGAGTGCGCAGCCGGCATCAACGGCGCCAATCGGTTGGGCGGCAATTCGCTCTCCGATATCGTGGTTTTCGGGAAACGCGCGGGGGAATACGCGGCGAAATTCGCGAAGGAGAACCAATTTGGGGGAATCGATAGCGATCAGATCGACCGTGCTGCTGCGGAAGCTGTCGCGCCCTTTGAGCGGGCCGCCGGCGAAAATCCTTATACCGTGCAACGCGATCTCCAGGAAGCAATGCAGGAGCTGGTGGGCATCGTTCGAATTGAGCAGGAAATGGTGACGGCTCTGGAGAAACTGAAGGGTTTTTGGGAGCGGGCGAACCGGGCCGGTGTGACCGGCCACCGCGAATTCAATCCCGGCTGGCATACGGCGCTCGACTTGAAACCGCTGCTCACGATTTCCGAGGCAATCACGCGCGCCGCTCTTGAGCGCAAAGAAAGCCGGGGAGCGCAGTTCCGGGATGATTGTCCGGAAAAGGACGATCGGTTCTCCAAAAGAAACACGATGATTTTCAAAGCGGCGGATGGCTCGATGCAAATTCGATGGGAACCGCTTCCCGAAATGCCGGATTACCTAAAGCAAGTGATCGAGGAGATGAAGTGAGCACCGCGACCTTCAGGATCTGGCGTGGCGATACTAACGGTGGTGCCTTCGAGGATTACGCCACTGAAGTATCCGAGGGGATGGTCGTGCTCGATGCCGTGCACGACATCCAGGCGAAGCAGGCGAACGACCTCGCCTGCCGCTGGAACTGCAAAGCGGGAAAATGCGGTTCGTGTTCGGCCGAGGTCAATGGCATGCCGAAACTCATGTGCATGTCACGGCTGAACGATCTCCCCTTGGACAAACCGATCACAATCGAGCCGATCAAGGCGTTCCCGCTCCTGAAGGACCTGATCACAGACGTCTCCTGGAATTTTCGGGTAAAGAAAAAGATCAAGAAATTCAAACCGCGCGCGCCGGATGCCGCCGACGGCACCTGGCGGATGGCGCAGGAAGACATCGATCGCGTCCAGGAGTTCCGGAAATGTATCGAATGCTTCCTTTGCCAGGACGTTTGCCACGTTTTGCGCGATCACCGGAAACATGATGAGTTCATCGGGCCGCGGTTCCTGATCTACGTCGCTGCGCTGGAAATGCATCCGCTCGACACCGAAGACCGCCTGCCGGATCTGAAAGCCGCGCAGGGGATCGGCTACTGCAATATAACGAAATGTTGCACGAAAGTTTGTCCGGAGAACATTCAGATTACCGACAACGCGATCATTCCCCTGAAGGAGCGCGTAGTGGATCGGTATTTTGATCCGCTGGGCTGGATTTGGCAAAAATTGAAAGGAGATCGTTAAAGGTTTCCATGTTTGAATTAAAATCACTCTCGGCCAGCGCCATTCCGGCGGCGCTGGAGAAGGCCGAACGCTATCGTCTCCTCAACGAACCCGCGGAGGCGGAGAGCATCTGCCGGGATGTGTTGAAGGCCGATCCGGAAAACCAGCGAGCGTTGATCACGCTCCTGCTCGCCGTGAGCGATCGCTTTGGAAAGGGGTATGGCGTCAGCGACACCCAGGCGAAGGAATTTCTGGCTCGAGTAACGAGCGAATACGAACGCACCTATTATTCCGGCATCCTGGCTGAGCGCCGGGCCAAGGCGAAGCTGGCGCAAGGGACTCCCGGCTCCCGGTTTTACGCTTACGATGGCTTTCGGGAAGCCATGAGCTGGTTTGAAAAGGCGGAGGCTATCCGTCCGGCCGGGAACGATGACGCGTTGCTGCGCTGGAACACTTGCGCGCGCATCATCATGCAAAACAAACTCGTCCCGCGCGAAGAAGAGCGCGTAGAGCTGCCGCTGGAGTAAGGTAGAGGCGTTCGCCGCGGCGAACGCCTGTTGTTTCGGTTAGGCGCCTGGCCCAAGCCCCTCTACATTTCTCGTAATGAAGCTGGAGGCGAAGTCACTCCAAACCGTTTCCCGCAATCCGGACGCGGTTCGGGCCATGTTCGGCCGAATTGCGCCGCGCTACGATATCGCGAACCATTTGCTAAGCGGGGGTGCCGATTTCTGGTGGCGGAGGCGTGCGGCGAAAATCGTGGCGCAATGGCGGCCGGCGCGCGTGCTGGATCTGGCCGCTGGCAGCGGGGACCTCGCGTTGGCCCTTCAGGGCCGCTTGCCCGACTCAAAAATTATCGCCGCCGATTTTTCGCCGGAAATGCTGGCGGTAGCCCGAGGCAAAGGCGTTCG
>QHMY01000238.1 GCA_003218305.1 Verrucomicrobiota bacterium | reverse complement strand
GTAACTCCTCGCAGGTGATCGGCGCCGTGACAAAGCCGAACCCATCGCCCGATTCGGCAACCCGCCGTTCTTCCCAGTCTGCGTCCGCTCCTTTGCTGATTAACCGCACCGGCATCGCATCGAGCAGCTCGTTCGAGAAATGGACGCCGCAGAACGGCTCGAGCTCGGCCAGCGATTTCTTCCAGGCCACCATTCCGCTGAAATCCCACAACGTTTCCTTCTGGCGCTCCGACAGAATGGGAAACGGCTCGACGATCCAATACCGAAGCGCAGCGAAGAAATCCGGCCTGCGCTCGCGCACCGCTCCCAGAACATCCCGGGCGAAATCACCCTGGTGCGCTCCTTGTTCGACAATGACAAAATCTTCCGGCCGGCCCAGCGCTTCCCACATCTCGGCGAATTGCGCCGCCAGGATCCGGCCGAAAAGCGGACCGACGCTGACGTTGGTAAAATAATCGCCCTTTCGTCCAATCACGCACCGCCCGGAACTGTAGTAACCGAGTTCGGGATGATAGAGCGCCTGCTCCACGAACCAGGCGAAGGAGACCGGCCCGTCACGGCGAATCTTCTGGCGAATGAGGTCGGTCAGGGCTTGATCGCCGGTGAGCATCGGGTTTGTTAACAAAGCCAAAAGGTTACATGGTCAAAATGAGAAGACGTTGCTAACCATTTTCACGTTGTAACTCTGTAACCTTCTAACGCTCAACCGTCTCGCATGCCAGTTTCCCAATACACGCGCTCTTCGGTTGATCATTTCGACCGCCGCCGCTGGTTTTCCAAACCGAAATACTACCTCCCGATCTGCGGCGCCATCGTGGCCGGGCTCGGGTTCGGCATCTATTTTTGGTCGATGGCTGCCAGCCTCCGCGAAGAAGCCACAACGTTCGACCTCTCGCAGCTCGAACAAATGGAATCGGCCAGCGTCATCCTGGATCACAATGACAAGATCTTTGGCCAGATCTACGTCGAGAACCGGGAGACCATCCCGTACGACCAGATCCCGCGTGATCTCGTCAACGCCGTGGTTTCCATGGAAGACAACAAGTTCTACCAGCACGGCGGCTACGATCTCATGGGCATCGTGCGCGCGGCCCTGAAGAATTTCACCGCCGGCCACGTGCGGCAGGGAGCGAGCACGATCACCCAGCAGCTGGCGCGCAACAGTTTTGCGCTCAAGGAAAGAACGTTCCGGCGCAAGCTGCTCGAAATTTTTCTCTCCAAGCGGATCGAGGAGCGGTTCGGCAAGCAGAAGATCATGGAGCTGTATCTCAACCGCATCTATTTCGGCGGCGGCTTGTACGGGGCGGAGGCGGCTTCCCGCGGTTATTTTGGAAAACCGGCGCGGGCCATGACCCTCGCGGAATGCGCCACCCTGGCCGGCCTGATCAAGAGCCCGAACAAGCTTTCACCGTGGGGCGACAAAACAGCGTCGCGCGATGCGCGCAACGTCGCGCTCAGCCGCATGCGCGATCTCGGGTTCATCACGCGGGCGCAATGTGAGGCAGCACAGGCGGAAGACATCGCGATCGGCAGCCGGCAAAGCGCGCAAGGCCAGACGTATGCGGTCGATTATATCCGTCAGCAGGTCATTGCCGCGGTCGGCTGGGACCGGGCCATGAACGAAGGGTACCGCATCCACACCACGATCGACTCCGAGCTGCAAAAGGTCGCGGAAGCTTCGCTGAAGACGCATCTCACCGAAGTGGAGCACCAGAAGGATTACACCCACCCGACCTACGAAGCCTATGCCACGCGTTACAAAAACGCGAAGCAGCTCGCGGTGCCGAATCTGACTACCGCGCCCGATTACTTGCAGGGCGCTCTGATTGCGCTCGATAATCAGACCGCCGGCATCCTGGTGCTCATCGGCGGTCGCGATTTCGAGCACAACCAATTCGATCGGGCGTTGCAGGCCCGGCGCCCGGCCGGGACCGCGATCAAGCCCTTCGTCTACGCGGCTGCCTTCGAGAACGGGCTCTACCCCGGTTCGATCGTGGAAGATTCAGCGCTCGATAATCGCGCCGTCATGATCGGCGGAACGACCGGGATCCTCGGCGAATGGGGCCCCGAAACCGAGAACAACCGTTACGAAGGGCCGATGACCGCGCGCCAGGCCCTGGTGAAATCGAAGAACGGCGCCACGGTCCGGATCGGAATGACAGTCGGCGTCGACCCCGTCATTCAGCTCTGCCGCAACGCCGGCATCAAATCGCCGCTTCGTCAGTTCCCGGCCACCTTCCTCGGCAGCAGCGAAATCACCCTGGCGGAACTCGCCCTTGCCTACACGATTTTCCCGAACGGCGGGTCCCGGGCGACCGCGCCACACATTCTCGATCGCATCGAGGAAAAGGACGGCACCGTCGTCTGGGAAGCGCCGGAGGACCGAACGCGGCAGAAAGTCGTAAAGGCAGAGACCGCTTATGAAGTGCACTCCTGCCTGGTGGACGCCCTCGAGTCCGGCACGGGCCGGGAGGCGCGGGAAAAATTCGGCCTCAAGAAATTCCCAGCCGCCGGGAAGACCGGCACGGCCTACGATTTTACCGACGCGCTTTTTGCCGGATACACTAACTCGATCACCTGCGCGGTCTGGGCGGGCTTCGATAAGCCGCAGAAAATTTATCGGGGAGCCTTTGGCGGCGAGATCGCGCTGCCCATCTGGGTCGATGTCATGAATGCCGCGAATCAACGGTCGCCAGCGAAGGAGATTCCCCCGCCGGCCGACATGCAGAAGTTCGAGATTTGTTCCAGGTCCGGATTGCTCGCCACGGACAAGTGTTACGACTCCGTGAAATCGGCGGACGGAGAAACCGTCCGCCGTCGCACCACTTACATGGAGATCGGGACTTCCGCGCAGGTGCCGACGGAATCATGTAATATCCATGGCGAAGCGCGGGCCCGTCTCGTGCGCGATCTGCCGGCTTCCGGATTTCCGCGCGCTTCGCTGGCGGTCGATCCAGCGCAGGTGTCGCCCGTCGCGGTGAAGGGGCCGGTTCTCCTTGCGGAAAACGATCCCTACGGCGCGGTGAACTCGACCACCAAGCCCAAGCCGCCGCCCAATTCCAACCCGGAAGAGAGCATGCCCGATCCGACGAAGCCGATCTTGAAGGCGCAGCCGGCCGACCCTGATCCAAACAAACCAACCGTGAAAGCGGAACCGGGCGAGCTGGATCCGACCAAGCCTATTATGAAAGCGAAACCGGTCGATCCATCCCCGCAACCAAAAGAGATTCGCCGCGCGGAACCGGTGCGGCCTTCCGATACCATTCCGGACGACCAGCTCATTAAACCATCGCCGCCACCGGCATCCGATTTCGGCGATTAGGGGGAAACAAGGAGCGGCGGTTTACAAACCGCCGTTGGGGGGTTCGCTGACGCGGGGGGAGTCAGTTTTCTTTGGTAGGGCGAGACTCTGTCGAGCCGCCGGTTTGTTTGTCCGCGATCGGCTCGACTGAGTCTCGCCCTACCAAAACTGCTCGTACTCGTCCCTCGTCCTCGTTCTGGAAAAGAAAAGATCGAGAACGACGGACGAGGACGATCTCGTCCTACCAAAACTGCCAGGCCTAAAAGTCGCCGCACTATCCCCTTCGCAGCGTTCGACTTCATCTGATACCGTGACCACCCAATGGCCCAGAATGCATCGCCTCAATTTCGATTAACGGTGCTCAGCCCGGGCGGACGCGACCCCGAACAGCACTTTCCTGACGCCGCGGGCGAGACGTCGCACCCGCACGCCCCAATTAACTTTCACGCTTACGCCGCCTGCACCCGCGGCAGTTTTCACCGCGAAAACAAGGACGCCATCGCCGCGGCAACGCCGGTCCTGCTTCTGCTCCGCGGCGATTTCAGAGCGTCGGAACGCGCGCTGGCCGCCCTCCAAAAAGAGAAACGCTCCGTGGCGGTTTCATTGAAGGAGACGGGACTTCACCAGATCGCCGATCAATTGCGCGATCCGGCCAGACTGGCGCGCCTTGTTGGCATCGTGCGCCGCGCGGATGGTTGCATCGCTCCCACCCCGGAAGCCGCGGATTTTTATCGGACGATTCGGGGCAGCTCGGATCGGGTCGCTTTCATCCCCACCCCCTACCCGATCGACGACCGGCGCTGGGATTTTTCCCGGCCGATCGCGGAACGCTCGGGGATATTCGTGGGAACGCGCGAGTGGAGCGTACTCTCGCGCAATCACCTCGCCGCGCTCTGGGCCGTCCGCGAATTGAGCGGCCAAACTGGTGAACCGGTCACCGTCTTCAATCTTGATGGCCGGAAAGGCGCGCGCCAGCTGGCCGGAATCGGGTTCGCCGCGGACAAACTGCGCGTGCTGGATCGAAGACTTTCCTATCCCAATTACCTCCGCGAAGTCGCCCGGAATAAGATCGTCTTCCAACTCGACACCAGTTTTGTTCCGGGGCAGGTCGCGGGCGACGCGTTGCTCTGCCGCATCCCGTGCGTGGGCGGGAATGGCGCCATCGATCGTCTCGGTTTCCCGGACAGCTGCGGCTTCGCCCGCTCGATTGACGATCTTGGAAAAATCGGGCTGCGTTTGCTGACCGATCGAGCGCATTACCAGGAGACGGTCGCCGGCATCGAAGGCGCGGCGGCGCGACGTCTTTCGTTCAATATCGTCGCCGAAGAATTGAAAACGTTTTTCGGGGCGTAATTTCATCTGTTGTAGCCGCCGCCCTGTGGGCGGCGTGAGTTCCGCGCGACAACAGAATGCGCTCTGCGCTTCGCACAGTGAAGCGGCTACAGGCATCAAGGAGCGGCGGTCTCCAGTCCGCCGTTGGGGGCGGTTTGGAAAGCGCCCCTCCTTGGTGGCGTTTTCGCACATCTGCCCTGTAGCCGCCGCCCTGCGGGCGGCGTGAGTTCCGCGCGACAACAGAATGCGATCTGCGCTTCGCACAGCGAAGCGGCTACAGAAATCGGCGATTTCAAAGCGCCCTTCCTTGGAAGCGGCTACCCCATCGCTTCGAAATAATAATCCTCGAGCTTCCGGGTTTGCGCCGTTTGCTCAAACTCGCGACGCACCGTCTCCGCACCATTCCGCGCCATCGCCGTGAGCTGCTCCGGATTCGCGGCCGCTTCCAATAAAGCGGTGCCGAGTGCTTCGCCGTCGCCTTCCGCGACCAGAATTCCGCTCCGGCCATGCTCGATCGCTTCCGGAATTCCGCCATGCCGTGTCGCGAACACCGCGAGTCCGGTCGCCATCGCTTCGAGCATTGAATTCGGAACGCCCTCCTGGTTT
>QHMY01000101.1 GCA_003218305.1 Verrucomicrobiota bacterium | reverse complement strand
TGGCGTTCTGGCCTCCAGGTCCCACCAGCAGGATATCAATATCGGACGGGAAGGTGTGGGTCAGATTCTTGAGCCTCACCACTACCTTGGTCACCGTTCCACTCAGGCCCGCTACCGTGATGTTCGACGGATACGGCGCGCCTGCGCCGCTATCAGGAATGGTGATCGCAGTCGCGTTGGTGAACGTGGTCTGGTTGCAAGGCGTCGGCGAAGCCGACGGTGAGGGCGATGGTGTCGGTGACACGATCGCTCCGGTTTGCACCGCTCGCACGAACAACGACCGGTAAGCCGGGAACGAGGTCTGGATGGTTCCCCACGTGCCCGTTCCTCCTGCAATTGGGTCGAAGCGCGCGAACCCACCCGCAAACCCGACCGGTCGCGTGGTGGACTCGTCGGCCGCGATAAACACGTTGGTCGTCATCGGCGCATATTTCACCCCGATATACACGCTGCCCGAAGTGAGCGTGACTCCCAATGAGGATATATCGGTCGTCTGCCACACCGGCACTCCCAGGCCTCCCGGTATGGCTACTGCCACATCGGCGATTTCTCCAAGCTGGGTTCCAGGCGCTCCGCCCGGACCGTCATCGTCATACACAATCACGCTGTAATTGAGCGTGGTGGGCGTTCCCGCGATCGTAATAAACGCCGCGCACACCGACGTGAAGGTCGAGGGATAAGTGGTAGGCGTGAATTTATCCACCGCGTTGAACGTCGCGATCGTGGTCGCGTTGCCGCTGTAGCCGTTCTCCTCCGTGTTGTCGTCGTGGATGATGATGCCCGGCTGCGTGTCGCAGTTGATCGTGCCCGGAGTAGTCGACGGGCTCGGGGTTGGCGACGCAGGAGTCCCTGACGGACTTGGCGTTGGCGTGCTGCCACCAGCCCCTGTCGTCAGGGTCAGATTAGCAGCCGTGACCGTTCCGGTGTCGCCCGCGCCGCAGTCCAGGAAGGTCAGCGTCCAGGTTCCGTTGGCTTGAGCCGGAGTCAGACCGCCGAAGGTCGTGTTCAGACTCGTGACCGGTGCCGGGATAACCTGGCCCGCCCCGCCCGACTGGGTCGTGCGATAATTGCCCGTGGCTACCGGATTGACCGCTGCCGCCGTCCACCAATTCGTTGACGCACTATCGGCAAAATTATACGGAGCCGTGCCCACCAGGTCGCTCGCGAAGCCGAAGCTGGTCGCCGTCGTGGCGCCGGTGAACTTGTAAATTATCAAACTGGGTGCGCCGCCCGGGGCCGCCAGGACCACGTTGAGGTCTCCCACAAAGGTGTGCGTCAAGGTCATGTTAACGCTGGCCGCGGTCAGATTTGAGGTAACTCCTGAGACCGCGAAGTTAATCACCCGAGGCGCCGCGTTACAGGTCTGCGCTCCACCGGTCCCATCGGCAATCGCACCAGTCCCCGTGCCGGCAAATGTCAGCCCACCGCCAGCCGTCGCCGAAGGTGACGCGGAGGGCGATGCAGTGGGGGTCGGGACAGGCGGGGTTGCTGAGGGAGATACGCTTGGAGTTGGGGTCGGGCTTGATGCGCCGCCGACCGTGCCGTTCAGCCGGAACATCTGGTCAGCCTGGCCCGCTGCGGTACCGGTGCAGCATTCCCTGCGTCCCCAAGACGGGCAGGCAACACAAGGGACTGGGCAGCCGGCAGCTGGGCAGCTCGCTGGAGCGGCGAACCCGCCGCCCGGATTCTGCCAGGCACCGGGCGAGTTAGCTACGACTGTTCGGTTCGTCCAACCCCATTGACCGCCAGGGGTGAAATCCATTCTGGCCTGGACAGAAACCCAATAAGTCCCGGCGGTAAGGACGACGTTCGAACTTAGCGTAACGGTAAAAACGCCGGCGTTGTTTACATACGGCTGGGCCAGGCGGGTCGCGATGGCAGCACCTGAAGGGAGGACGCCAGAATTGTTGAAGAAGTAGACATTAAAAGAAGCCGCCGGCCCTGTGCCGTTAAAATAAAGCCCCTGGACGTCGACACTTTGGATAGTCCATGTCTGACCGGCTGGCACAACGAAGTCATCAGCCGTTTGATTGGTAAATGCAGCGTTCGCGGCCTCAAAGTCCTGAGAATTTGTGGCGTTTGCACCTGGATTGTTAAGCTGATCGTAAAGGACAGCATCGGGAACCTGTGTGCCCCCGATTTGGAAAATATTGTCGTTGCTCTTTCTTTCCCAGCTCGTCACACCGCCGGCGGAATTCTGCGCGGCCGCGCCCGAGTTGGATTGCACGGTCCGGTCCAGCCACGCCCAATCGGCACCCCGGTTGAGATCCATGTTAGCCCGGACCGAAACCCAGTAAGTGCCCTGCGTCAGGACGCAGTTCGAGGGCAACGCAATCGTGAAATTGCCTGCCGCGTCGGTCATCGCCACATTTGTGTAGGTGCCCCCTGAGACAGGCGCTCCCGGCATGCCGGCGGCGTCATAGTAGAAATTTACATTGACCGAGGTGGCCGCTCCCGTGCTCTTGGAATAAAGCCCTTGGACGGTAAGCTGTTGAATGGTCCAGGTTTGGCCAGCCGGGACGACGAAGTCATCAGCCGCCAATTTGTTGAATGCGGCATTCACCGTGTCCGAGTTTCCAGAGCCGTTCGCAGTCGTGGCGGGATGGTCGGTCTGGCTATAAAGGATTTTAAGTTTGCTAGGTTGCGCGGCTTGGACCTGCCCACTGTTGGCCGCGGCAAGTTGGATATTATACGTACGCGCGGGAACCGTCGTTTGCGCGACGGAACCGGGCACAGCCGGTGGCGCCACACTGGAGGCCGACCAGGCGACACCGAGTGCCGCGAGGACGCCGATGGCGCAAAAGGCAAAGGTGATTAAGACGCGTGGAGTGAAAAAGGCGGATTTAGAGGCAGGCTTTTTTTTCATTTTTTTTCCCTATTTGATGAACACTGATTGAGATGGAATCCCGTCCCCAGAATAAGCTGGGACGCGCAGGCTATGAAACCGATTAGATACGGTCAATAAAAAAAAACAAAAAAACTCAAACGAAATTTCCCGTGCAATCTGACCCTTTTCGCAAGTCGGACGCGCCCAGCATTTTCGCCCTCATTAACAAAAAATGGAACGTGAACCGAGCCCGCGATAATTCTCGGTTGGCCGGGAATCAGCCAACAGCATTCACTCCAAACCGCAGACACCCGGAATCCCGGCGCAATTATGGGCGACCGAGAATTCCGGGAAGGCATTCGTTAGGCCGAATGCAGCAATCTGCCAGTTGGGCAATGCCCCCGAGACGGCACCATTCGAAACGAACGCGCGAAAACGCTCAGTTTTATGACACGCTCAACGCGGTTGCCACCAGGCCCCGAAGAGAGATCCGGATTAGGGAGTGGCGCTGGGCTTGGGCGCTTCCCGTTTTCTTAGTTCGGCGGCTTTGGACGTCGCCATTTGGAGGCGCTCGGCGTCCGTCTTCAAATTCGGATTGGGCGTCGTTTGCGTCGTGCTGTCGGGTTGATCCGAGCGGGAACATGCGCCCAGCGAGAAGGCGCACGCCAGTAAGATGACGGTGAGGATCGTTTTCATAGGCAATATAACTGCGATTTTGTCGACGGCGCCTCCACTGCTACATCGCCCTCACGGAAGAGGCAACCGTGAAAGACGAGCGCGCCGCACTGTTGGTTGAGTGCGGCGCGTCCCTTAATTTTTGCCCCGACCCAACCTACCGATGGGCATACCCATGGGTATAATGGCCGTGAACAAAGACCTTGCGACCGTGGTGCCATCTCCAATGACCCGGCACCCAATACCAGCGAACGCCATGCTCCCAGTAATAGGGTCCATGGGAATAATACGGCCGGTCGCCGATTTCGATCGAAATTCCCGCCGCTTGGGCCGGCGTCGGAGCAATAACGCCCCCCACGAAAAGAAGGGCGCCCAAAAGAAGAGCAAGTTTATGTTTCATAGTGGTTTTCCTTATTTCGTATTTAGACCGGCCTTGGCCGGATAATATTCGCAGAATCTTTTCAGCCTGAGTGGGTAAAACTCTAGACCAGCACGGCCCCGCCAGCCGGTTCCACCCACTTGCCGTGCTCCCGGATCAGGTCCTGTAAACGGTCGACCGCATCGGCTTCGGGAATGTTGAATTTCACGGCGGTCTTGCCGACATAAAGATTCACCTTCCCGGGAGCGCCCCCCACGTAACCGAAGTCCGCATCGGCCATCTCCCCCGGGCCATTCACGATGCATCCCATGATCGCAATCTTTACCCCCTTCAGATGCGACGTCGCCGCCTTGATCCGCGCCGTCGTGGTTTGGAGATTGAACAAAGTCCGGCCGCAGGAGGGACACGCCACGTAATCCGTCTTGAAAATGCGCGAGCCGGCCGCCTGCAGGATGTTGTAACTCAACCGCAAAGCCTGCCCCGGTGCTTCTTCGCCCCGGATCAGGACGGCGTCCCCTATTCCATCGCAGAGCAATGACCCCACGTTCGTCGCGGCCGTGAGCAGCGTTTGAAGAAAGTTGCCCGCCGCCGTCATCCCGAGCGCAGTCGAGGGATCCCGAGGCGTTGCCTGCACGGTTTCATCACGGGGTCCCTCGACTGCGTTCCGCTTCGCTTCCCTCCGCTCGGGATGACCGAGAAACACATCCTTTAGCAGGATCGGATGGTGTGGGGCCACCCTGGCCGCCAGCAGCCGGAAGGCCGTGATGACCGGCATTGGCACATCGTCCCGCACCGTGACGAATACCGGTGTTGCCAATTGATTCAGTCGTTCCACCGCCGCTTCATCGCGTGGATCGATTTCCACGATCCCGGCTTTCTCAAAAACGATCTCCGGCTGGTAATCGCCCAGGCGATCCAGCTTGTGCGCGACCTTGTCGAAACTTGATTGGCGGACCACGACGCGAATCAATTCTTCGCCGCCCAGCCTGACCCCGCCGCACTCGATCGTCTTCGATCCCCGCCGCTCGTACTCAAAGGGGTTGTAGGGCAAGCGTTCCGCCTGGGGTGTTTCCTCGTTCGGCAAGGTCGCCGCGGCGACCGCATGCCCTGCAATTTCCGCCAACGCGCGCGCAACCGGGATTTCGTGGACGCTGTCCTCGGTCAGCGAGACGCGAATCGTGTCTCCGATGCCGTCGTGCAGAAGGGAGCCTATTCCGATCGCGCTCTTGATCCGGGCGTCCTCCCCTTCCCCGGCCTCGGTCACACCGAGGTGGATCGGGTAGTTCCAATCGGCTCCTTCCTCGGCCAGCCGAGCCGCTAATAAGCGATAGGCGTTGATCATCACCTTGGGGTTGCTCGACTTCATCGAAAAAACGAAAGCGTGATAATCGAGGTCGCGCGCAATTCGGGCGAATTCGAGCGCGCTTTCGACCATCCCGAGGGGGGTATCCCCGTAGCGGTTCATGATGCGGTCGGAAAGCGAGCCATGGTTTGTGCCGATCCGCATGGCGATGCCGCGCTCCCGGCTGAGCCGGACGAGGGGGGTAAACCGTTCCCGAATCCGTTCCAACTCGGCCGCGTATTGTTCGTCGGTGTACTCGACGATTTTGAACTTCTTGGAATCGGCGTAATTCCCTGGATTGATCCGGACTTTCTCGACCCACCGCGCAGCTTCCATGGCCGCTTCCGGTTTGAAATGGATGTCGGCCACGATGGGCACGTCGCACCCGCGCTCGCGCAAGCCTCGAACAATATGTTCCAGGTTCGCGGCATCCTTCACCGTCGGCGCGGTGATGCGCACGATTTCACAACCGACCGCCGCCAGCTCCATCGTCTGCGCGATCGACGCCTCGGTGTCCATCGTGTCGCAAGTGATCATCGACTGGACGCGGATCGGATTTGCGCCGCCTACGCCGACCCGGCCGACCATCACTTCACGCGTGACCCGGCGTCCGGAAGCAAATGGGAATTCGCCAGACCGCATCACGTCGTCGCCACCGGCTCGACGAGCACGGCGGTCCCGTAGCAAAGAACTTCCGTCACGCCCTGCATGACTTCCGTGGCATCGTAGCGCAAACCGATGACGGCGTTCGCGCCCAGGGCACCGGCATGCTCGAGCATGCGAGCGAGCGCATCCTGCCGGGTCTGTTCGCACAAATCAGTAAAGATCGAGATATTGCCGCCCACGAGAGTTTGCAGGCCGGCGCCAATGGTTCCGAAGATGGAACGGGACCGGACAATGATTCCGCGAACGACTCCGAAATTCTTCACCACGCGATAACCCTCGAGGGTGAACGTCGTGGTCGTCATGGCTGGATTCATGACCGGAAATTACATGCAACTCAGGCGCAGTGCACTGCCATAATGATGCCCGGCGGCTTCTGATTTGGTAGGGCGAGACTCAGTCGAGCCGCGCCGTTTGGCAGGACGCCGGAACGCAGCCTGCAGTCACGGGGCGAGCGCCGAGCTTTCAAAGTCGATCGAGCTGCGGCTCCGCAGAGCGTCGCCCTACCAGCGAGAAGCAACGGCGATTGAAAATCGCCGCTCCTTGAGGCTTTAGGGAGCTGGCGTCGTTTTCTCAACAGCCGGCGTTTCTTTCCGCGTCGATTTCGGGCCGGCATTTTTTTCAAACAAATCGCCGATATCGAAGAAGCTGATGTAGAGCATGTAGCCGATGATGAGGGTCGCGCAGGCTGTTTGCACCCACTCCAGAATCTTCATGTTCACCGGCTTCCGGCGCACCCCCTCAATGATGGCCAGGACAATATGGCCGCCATCCAGGACCGGAATCGGCAGCATATTCAGGATGGCCAGGTTGACGTTGAGGACGACGCTGAACCAGAGCGCCAGCTTCCAGCCGTTCTCACTTTCGAAGAGCATATAATAAATGCGCACGATCATGATCGGTCCGCTCATGTGCTGAAGCTTCACGTCCGAGCTGGGCGAAGCGACCGCCCCGATCGTCTGAAGCGTGCTCGTGATGCTGTGATAAACCTGCTCAGCCGGATCGGGATGCGAGAGAGACATCTGGCCGCTTGAATCCCATTGAATACCGATCCGCGGCTTCTTCACGCCTTCCGTCTCAAGCAAGGCGGGACGCAGGCTGACTTGCAGTTGTTCCGCGGCACGCCGCACGTCGAGGGTCAGTTCATCCGTCGGGTGCAGCTCGATTTGGTCGACCAAGGAGAGCGCATTGTACATTCGGGCGCCGTTCAGCCCCGTGATGATATCGCCCGCTTTGATCCCCGCTGCGGCCGCAGGCGAGTCCTTTTCCACCTTGTCGACCAGCGGCGTAACCGCCGGCTGAATCATGACCTTCCGCGTGCCTTTCCTTCGCCAACCGCTCGTCTCGTCGATCTGGGGAACAACGTCCATGCTCAGGATTTTCCCGTCGCGCTCGACCTTGAACGGAATGCTGGGGCCTTCGCTGCGGACTACGTTCCAGACGACGCTGTCGTTCATCCCAAAGAAACGCGAGACCCGCTGGCCATCGACCTCGATAATCTTGTCGCCCGGGCGCAACCCGGCGCGGGCCGCGGGCGAATCCTGGTGCACGTAGCCGATCACCGTGGTCAGATCGGATTCGCTGACCGGGTGACCAACCGCCCAAACGACACAGGCGAAAAACAGGGCCAGGAGCAAACTGAAAAGCGGACCCGCGATCGCGACAATGATCTTGTCGAGCGCGGAAATCTTCGGTAACCGCGCCCGGTCCAAATCGGCCTTGCCTTCGATCAGATCCATCGGGGCGAGCTGGGGCAGCGCGACAAAACCGCCGAAGGGAATCGAGCCCAGGGAGTATTGCACCCCGTTGATCGTTTTCTTCCAAAGCGGCTTCCCGAACCAGATCCCGAATTTCTCGATGTAAAGACCGCGCCAGCGCGCCGCCAGAAAATGGCCGAGCTCGTGAACGACGATCAGCAGATTAAAGAGGACGACGACCTCGAGGAGAATGAAAACGACGTGAAGGACGCGAGATAACATTGGCGGATGCTCGTTTTAAACCTGGCTGATTGGCCCGACCGCGGCGGTCGCTTCGGTGCGACCCCACTGATCGGCCCGCAATATTGCATCGAGATCGGGGTGCGCAACGCTGGTGTGCCGATTCATGACCTGCTCGACCAGTTGCCAGATGCGGGGAAAGGAAATCTGGCGAGCCAGAAAAGCTGAGACCGCGACTTCGTTAGCTGCATTTAACACTGCCGGCAGCGTCCCTCCGGTCTCCCCCGCCTGCCGCGCCAGGTTCAACGCCGGAAAATCATCGTAGCGCGGCGTGACGAACTCCAGCTTCGACAGTTTCCCAAAATCGAGAGGCGGCAGCGAATTCGGGACGCGTTCCGGCCAGGTGACCGCGTATTGGATCGGGAAACACATGTCCGAGTGGCTGAGCTGCGCCAGGACCGAGCCGTCGGCAAATTCCACCATCGAGTGAACAATGCTCTGGGGATGGATCACCACTTCCACCCGCTTCATCTCGACGCCGAAAAGCCAGTGCGCCTCGATCATTTCGAGGCCCTTGTTGAAAAGCGTGGCGGAATCGATCGTGATCTTCGGCCCCATGTTCCAGGTCGGATGACGGAGCGCACGCTCAAGCGTGATTTCTTCGAATTCACTCGCCGGTGTCTCCCGGAACGGTCCTCCTGAAGCGGTGAGAATTAGCCTTCTTACCTCTTCGTTGGACGTTGGGCGTTGGGCGTTGGGCGTTGGGCGTTTTCTTTGGCCATCAAGGCACTGAAAGATCGCGTTGTGTTCACTATCGACGGGCAAAACCATCACTCCCTTCGTCGCCGCTTCCCGCATCACAGTCTCCCCTGCCATCACCAGAATCTCCTTGCTCGCCACCGCCAGATCTTTCCCCGCCTCGATCGCCGCCAGCGCCGGCCGCAAGCCTCCGGTGCCCACCACCGCAACCAGCACCATTTCCGCCTCTTCCAGGCACGCGATCTCGACCAATCCCTTTTCGCCGGTGAAAATCTGCGGCTGGTAATCGAGCAAGCCCGGCAGTTCGCTCGCTTTCGATTCATCCACCAAACAAAGTGCTTTCGGCCGGACGACGTTGGCCTGCGCGGCCAGTTTTTTCACGTTGCTGTTCGCGGCGAGGCCGACGATCTCCATCCGCTCCGGAATATCGTGAGCCACTTTCAGCGCGCTTTCTCCGATCGAACCGGTCGCGCCGAGAACGACAATCCTTTTGCGTCTCATCAGAAAGAGAATCGAATCGTTCCGCCTTTAGTCGAGGCGAATAACGAGACGCAGGTAAAAGAAAAGAAGCGGTGCTGTGAAAAGCAGACTGTCCACCAGGTCGAGGGCGCCGCCGATGCCCGGCAGAAGGTTTCCGGAATCCTTCACCCCGGTGCTCCGTTTCACAATCGATTCCGCAAGATCGCCGATGACCGCGGCGAACCCGAGCAGCAAGCCAAGCACCGTCGCATGCGTCCGGTTTAGGACCGAGAGATGAACGGGCATCAGCTTGAACATGCCCCAGCTGGCGAGAAGCGAGAAGGCGAGCGCTCCGAAAAAACCTTCCCAGGTTTTCTTCGGGCTGATGTGCGGAATGAGCTGATGACGCCCAATCAGGCTGCCGGTCAGATACGCGCCCATATCGCTGAACTTCGTGATGGCGACCAGATAGAGGACATAAAATTGGCCCGTCACAGCGCCGGTCGGGGAGCGCGGCACCACGTAAACGATCTTGGTAATAAAGTTGTAAAGCCAAAGGACGTAGAGCAGTCCAAAGATCGTGTAGGCCATCGTCCGCAACGGCGCATCGTCGCGCAAGCCGCTGAACATTTGCCGGGTGAAAACCGTCAGCAAAAAGAAGAGCAACACCGCCATCTCGAAGTCGTAGGAATGGCCGGGACCGAAGTTCGAGAAATAATAGAAGCTGCCGCAGAGCATGACCGTCCCGCAGATCATGGCCGTCACCTTGAAATTCGGCAGGCCCTTGTGATCGAGCATGCCATAAAACTCCCAGAGCGAGAGAAGGCCGAGGGTTCCGATCAGGGCGAAGAAAGCGTACTCGTACCCGGAAAAGATAATGCCCAGCGCGATCGACCAGAGGACAAGCGTGCTGGCGAAACGAAAAACAAAAACAGAGCGCGGCGTTGACGGCTTTGGTGCAGCGACGCGCTCAAGCGTCCCGGCCATTTCGCGTCACAATCCGAAATGATTTCACCAAAGGCAAGCCAGAAGGCCCACCGGGTTTTCCGTGCGTCGAATTAATGCCGCCGGCGCAGTCAGAAAAAATCCCACTTGGATGCGGTAAACCATGCTGTCATTCCGAGCGAAGCGAAGCGGAGTCGAGGGATCTCGCCATCAGTCGAGCGACGTTCGACGGGGTCCCTCGACTGCGCTCGGGATGACAGGCAGGGCGGCGCGGAAAGCCAGAAGAGGATTGCGCGGCTCGCGCGCCCAACTATTCTCAACGTTGTGAGCAAGACAATGCAAGCGCTCGTAAAACGCCGGCCCGAGCCCGGGCTCGATTTAGAGGAGGCTCCCATTCCGGAAGTGGGGCCTAACGACGTCCTCATCCGCGTGCAGAAGGCTTCAATCTGCGGAACCGACGTCCATATTTATAACTGGGACGCCTGGGCCCAAAAAACGATCCCCGTGCCAATGGTGATCGGCCATGAATTCGTGGGCGTGATCGACCAGGTCGGCAGCGCGGTGCAGGATTTCGTTCCGGGCGAAACGGTCACGACGGAAGGACATATCGTGTGCGGTCATTGCCGGAACTGCCTGGCCGGCCGGCGACATCTCTGCCCCAACACCAAGGGCATCGGCGTCAATCGCCCCGGCGGGTTCGCCGAGTACGTCTCGGTGCCAAACTCCAATCTTTGGCGCTGCGATCCAAAGATCCCGCTCGACATTATTTCCTGTTCCGACCCGCTCGGCAACGCGGTGCACACCGCCCTGTCGTTCGACCTGGTCGGCGAAGATGTGCTCATCACCGGCGCGGGTCCCATCGGCTGCATGGCTATCCCGATCGCAAAAATGGCCGGCGCCCGCAAAGTCGTGATTACCGACGTTAATCCGTACCGACTCGATCTGGCACGCCGGATGGGCGCGACCCTGGCGATCGATGTCCGCGAACGCAATTTGCACGACGCCATGCAGGAACTCGGGATGCGGGAGGGGTTCGACGTCGGTCTGGAAATGTCCGGCAATCCCAAGGCTTTCACCGACATGCTCGACGTAATGGTGAATGGCGGCCGGATCGCGATGCTGGGCATCATGCCGGGGAGCGCCGCGATCGACTGGAACCTCGTGGTCTTCCATGGCCTGACGATTAAGGGCATCTACGGCCGGGAGATGTTCGAAACCTGGTACAAGATGACGGCGCTCATCCAAAGCGGTCTCGATATTTCGCCGATCATTACCCACCGTTTTTCGTATCGCGACTTCCATGAAGGCTTCGAACTCATGAAGTACGGGCAGTCGGGAAAAATCGTTCTCGATTGGACGGCGTAGGAACGAGCTGTCATCCCGAGGCGCGCAGACGCCGAGGGACCTCACACTCGGTTTATCGCGTCCTCTATCATTGGCGTTCCCGACGGCACACGCTTCCCGAAAATCATCGCTGCTTCGGACGCTTGTGAGGTCCCTCGCCGTCGATGCGGCTCGGGATGACAGATTGGGGAGGAGCGAAGCTATTCCAAACTGGCGGCCGCCGCGTCCTGCCCCTGCAGCTCGAGCACCATCCGCCGAATGTGGCGATAACCCTGATGGCCTTGGAGCAGGCGCAGACTTTCGTTCGCATCACCCCAGCGCAAGATCTGAATCCCCTCTTCGCGCGCTCCCCACGAATTCATGGCGCCGCGGGTCGGCATGTAGAGATCGATCGTGTTACGACCGGCCAGGGCCCAGCCGTAGTCGTCAACCTTGTAGACCTGTCCGGTGGAGAGGAGGCGAAAGACCGTCCCAGCCGGCCAGCGCGACCAATCCGCCGCCGCACTGCCGATTTGTGGTTTCGACACCACGGTAACACGCTTTTTCCCGTGTTTCGTCTTCACTACTTTCGTCGTGCGAGTCGGCTCCAGGGAGAACGGTTCCGGAGCCGCGGGCGTATAGGACGCTCGTCGATAATCTGATTGCGCATCGGCACTAACCGGCAACGCACGCGGCGTGTATTCCGCCCGATGGATCGCGCCCGTCGCCGCCTGCAATTTGCCGCCGAGGGCGTTGTGATTGGTAAATTGGCGGTGATCCGACTCGGTGTGCGTGTAAGCCGTCGTCCGGACATTTTGGAAATCCCGCTTTACCAGCGGCGTTTCGTATTTGGGCAAGGGCGAGGTCCTGCTGGTGGTTGAGGTGGTGCCGCACGCGCAGAGAAAAAGCGCCGTAATCGCGACACAGAAGAGAGAAAAACAGTTCTGTTTACGCACGGGAGAAAGTTATTAACAGTTATTCACAACCCCCTGCAAGAGTATTTTTTGGCCAATCCCCGCTCGCCGGAAACAATATGGAGCGGTTCATGAGCTGCCACCTTACCCGCTCGATCTCTTTTGCATCGCGCCCACTTTGTTCGAAGGTTCGCCATGCTCGCCGAATTCGATCAACAGCTTGCCAACACGCTGGCCGAAATCAGATCGCAAGGTCTCTACAAAACCGAACGGGTCATCACCAGCGCACAGGACGCGAAGATCGAGATCACCGGCGGTCGCCGCGTCCTCAATATGTGCGCGAACAATTACCTCGGCCTGGCCGATCACCCCGCGCTCATCGCGGCCGCGAAAGAAGCGCTCGACACCCACGGTTTTGGAATGGCCAGCGTCCGCTTCATCTGCGGCACGCAAGATATTCATCAGGAGCTCGAAGGTGCGTTGACGAAGTTTCTGGGGACGGAAGACACGATTCTCTATCCCTCGGCTTTCGACGCCAATGGCGGTTTGTTCGAGACTCTGCTCGGCGCCGAAGATGCGATTATCTCCGACGAGTTGAATCACGCCTCGATCATCGACGGCATTCGTCTCTGCAAGGCGCAGCGGTTTCGTTACAAGCACAACGACATGGCCGACCTCGAAGCGCGCCTCCGCGAAACCAGCGGCGCCCGGGTCCGGCTGATCGCCACCGACGGCTGCTTCTCGATGGACGGCACCATCGCCGACCTCGGCGCGATCTGCGATCTCGCTGAAAAATACCAGGCGCTCACCATGATCGACGATGCTCATGCCTCCGGCTTTCTCGGCAAGACCGGGCGCGGGACCCACGAATATCGCGGCGTCATGGGCAAGATCGACATCATTACGGGCACTCTTGGGAAAGCGCTCGGCGGCGCGAGCGGCGGTTTCACCAGCGGCCGGAAGCGGATCGTCGAATTGCTCCGCCAGCGATCGCGTCCCTACCTTTTCTCCAACACGGTGGCACCGCCGATCGTGGCGGCATCGATCAAAGCCCTCGAGCTGCTGAGCGGCTCAACCGAGTTGCGGGACAAACTGGAGGAGAACACGAAATTCTTCCGCGGGGCTCTCACGCAACGCGGCCTGACGATCAAGCCGGGCACACACCCCATTGTCCCCATCATGCTCGGCGCCGCGGCGCTCTCGCAGAAATTCGCCGCGCGGATGCTGGAGAAGGGAGTTTACGTCATCGGGTTTTTCTATCCCGTCGTCCCGCACGGAACCGCGCGAGTTCGCACCCAGGTTTCAGCCGCACATTCGCGCGAAGATCTGGAGTTTGCCGTCAACGCCTTCGCGGAGACGAACGAAGAGTTGAAGCAATAGGGTTGTTATCCTGACCGGAGCGCAGCGGAGTCGAAGGACCCCGTGGAGAAAGCGTGCCGCAATGGATGTCATCCCGAGGCCGGCGCAGCGCGCCGAGGGACCTCCCAACCGCGTGTGCGCTACCGCACAGCATCTCGCGTTAACGGCGCGACACGCGCGATCTTCGCGAAAGCGATTTCCACGACTGCGGGGTCCCTCGGCGTGCTTCGCCAGCCTCGGGATGACAAAAATTAATTCGCGTGTAACGCGATGTTCGAGCCGACCCAGGTCTTTTCCTTGTTGAAGTCGACTCCCATCATTTTGCCCTGACTCATGCGCACCAGGTTGTTCACCAGCACGGGTTCGCCGCCATCCGGCCAGATGAACATCATCCGGATTTCCGCTTTCGATTTTCGGCCGTCCACGGTCCGGACGAATTCCGCGTAATTCACTTTCTGCTGCAAAATCCATTCGTCGGGTTTTTCCAGCGCGCCCAATTTCTCTGGCGTCGGCTCCATGTCCACTCCGAGGCCTGCGAAGGAATAGAGCGGCTTGAGGACATAGGCGTCGAGCGATTCCCCGGCGGGGAATTCACTCGCGAAGAACGCGGGCGCGGTGTGTTCCGTCTTCAGAAACGGCAGCGAATGTTTGCTGATTCGAAAATACCAGTTCGGGTGCCCGACCCATTTCACGTCGAGTTCATCCTGGAATCGAAACGCGGGGCTGAGGTCCGGCCGGCGGATCAGCTCGTCGAAAATCACCCGGTTGTAAATGCGCTCGATCCGCACCTCGCGTCCGTCGCAGTCATAAAAGAGCTGCGCGCCGCGCTTGCGAATCTTCGTCAGGCAAACCGGCCGCACGCCCAGGAGCGTTTCCGTGCAGGCAAAATCGATCCGGGTTTTTTGTTTTTCCGGTTCGATCTCGAGCAGGATGACGTTCTCCGGCTTCGAATCTCCCACAATCACGCTCCGCAATAACTCGAGATAAGCCTCGTCCTTCAGTCCGCCGAACGACGACGTCCAGTTGCGTGGGATGGCGGGAAATGTCTTGCGCAGGCAGCTTAGGAAAAAGAGCTGGAAAGCGTAGAGACTGGGGAACGCCTGTAACTCGATCAGTCGCGGGGTCAACCGGCCCTCGATCTCGCAAACGCCGAAATCGACCACCAGAAAATTCGGATGCGCGGTCTCATTGGGCACTTCGAGTCCGGCCGGGATCGCATTCGCGGCGTGGCGGGCGAACTCCGGCGTCCGGACACGATCCGCGATGGTCGTCGCCGCGACGGTAAGTTCGTCCGTGAACGCAGCGGTCAGAAATATCGGAGTTTCCGAAACCCGGAAATCCGCCGGCCATTTCTCGGTTTCATTTACGCAGCGCAGGAGCGCTTCGTATTTGTCCTGGGTAAAATCGGCGTTGAACCGCGAACGAAGCTCCGGATCCATCAATCAGATGAGGAACTTTCCACCTGCCATCACTTGCTCGCCGTCGAACCAG
The DNA here is from genome assembly GCA_003218305.1 of Verrucomicrobiota bacterium. GTDB lineage: Bacteria > Verrucomicrobiota > Verrucomicrobiia > Chthoniobacterales > UBA10450 > AV80. Next base: position 5,552 of record QHMY01000101.1, on the reverse strand, counting down.
ATATCGAAGTCACGCCCCACACAATCGATGTGCGTTTTCGAAACCCACGTTTGTCCGGTGTGTTCGGCGTAGGGATGGCCGAAGGCGATGTGAATGCCGGGAATCTTTTCGTCCTGCAAAATGTTACCAATCACGTGAGTGCAGGCCGTGTTCGTCCCGACCGCAAATTCGCCCACGCGATCGCTGTTTTCGTCCGTGCTGGTATAAGCGCGAAACTCTTCGCGCAGCTCCTGGTTTTCGCAACGCAGTTCGCGGATGCGGTTGTTTTCCACTTCGATCGTGAGCGGCGTCTCCTGGATGTCGCCGTACTTTTGGCAGAGGTAGTCGCCCACCACGCCATCGACCACGAAGATGCCGCGGGAATTGGCGGGTGAAGTGAAAATTTCACCCCCGGGCAGGTTGCCCCATTTGTCGGGCGTGATGATGCCGCTGGTCTTGAGCCATTTCAGTTCCGGCGAGAATTCCGCTTCGTAATCAGTTCCGGCCGGCGTCCGGCAGGAAATGCGGGTGGCCGCCCGCGCCCGTTCGATCAGCCGCTGGCTGAGCGCGTCAACCGCGAGAAAGTCGGCGCGCATTCCTTCGAGCATGATCTGCCGCGTGATGTTGACCATGTGGCCGTGACGAATGCGGTGGCGGTTCACGACGTCGCTCATCTGCATTCGGGAGCGGAGTTCGCCCCGCTGCGATTGGGCGCAAAAAATACTGACCTGCGATTGCGCCAGATCTTCCAGCACAACCTCGGGCATGTCGTTCAGGGGTCGTTCGGCGTATTCTTCGAGAACGAAGACCGCGTGTTCCGCTCCCAACTCTTCGACCTCTTTCTGAAGCGCGGCCGCGATTTCTCGCGTGACTTCGTCGGTAATGATTGTGATTCGCTCGTCCGGCTTCAGGCGCAAACAATCGCGGATGGCGTTGCGCGCCCCGGGTTGGAGTTCCTCGTCGATTACCAGGGTGTGGGCGCGGTCGGGCATAATGGCGAAAGAGCGGTCAGCATTACGCGAAAAACGGGCGAGGGCAATCTGGGATCGCGCCCAATCAGCCTGACGCGAATTTTTTGAGCTGCTGCTACTTGGGGCCCTGGCCCGCGGGTCCAACTCCCGGCTCTCGCATCACCAAACCTTCGTACGTCTCCGCCACGATTTGGTCAACGACGGCCTTCATGTCGTTCGTTTTTTGAAAGACGGCCAGTTGCCGATCGGCGCCTGTTCCCTCGCGCAAAATTCTCTCGATGTGCGCCATCTCACGCCCGCTCCCCAGTTCGTCGATCTCCGTGGAAACAAACTGCAGCAATTCATTGATCAGGCTGCGGGTCTCGACCGCGGTTTCCCGGCCGAAGTCGATCAGTTTTCCATCGAGTCCGTAACGGATGGCGCGCCAGCGATTCTCGTCCAGCAACCGCCGCCGATAGACGCGGAAAGTGGTATTCTGGCGAAGCAATTTGTAGAGCTTGGCCACGATCGCCTGGATCAAGGCCGCGATCGCCAGGGTATCCTCGACCCGCGATTGAGCGTCGCAGACTCGTAACTCGAGCGTGTCGAAAAACGGATGAAGGCGAATGTCCCACCAGATCTTCTTGGCGTTGTCGACACAGCCGGTCTTGACCAGCAATTTGCAGTAGTCTTCGTACTCGGAAAGGCTTTCGAACGCGTCGGGAATGCCGGTGCGCGGAAAGCGTTCGAAGACTTTGAGGCGGTAACCTTTCAAGCCGGTATTGCGCCCGACCCAGAAGGGAGAGTTGACCGAGAGCGCATAGATGTGAGGCAAAAAGTAACGCGCCTGGTTCATCACCTGGATGGCGGTTTCGCGTTCCGGAATCCCGACGTGAACGTGCAGCCCGAAAATGAGATTGGCCCGGGCCAGAAGTCCCATGTCCTTGACGATGGTTTCATAACGCTCGCCTTCGGTGATGAGTTGATCGTGCCAGTGCGAAAAGGGATGCGTGCCGGCCGACGCGATCTTCAACCCGCGCGCCCCGGCCAGGTCGCCTAATTTGCTGCGCAAATCGATCACGTGATGGCGCGCGTCGACGATCGATTGGCAAATCTCGGTGCCGAGCTCGACCACTGATTGGTGCATCTCCGGCTTGATCTGCTCCTTGAGGGTTACCTTCCCGCCCTCAAGAATTTCCTGGATGTGCGAGCGCAATTCGCGCGTCTCCGGATCGACGATCGCAAATTCTTCCTCGATACCGAGGGTGTAGACGTGGCCTTTCGCAGTCATTCAGCTCCCGGAGCCCGGCTTGCTCTTGTTATCCGTTGGGGGTCGCCGACGGGGCGGCAGACGGCCCGGGGATCAGGATCGTCTGGCCGATCTGGAGTTTTCGCTCGTTCTCGATGTGGTTGAGCTTCTGTAATTCTTCCACGGTCACTTTGTGCATCTTGGCGATGGAAGTGAGCGTCTCCCCTTTAGCTACGACGTGGCTGTTACCTGTCTGAGGTGGCTTGGGCGCCTCGGTCGCGGCCGGTGCCGGCGCGGGCGTCTCGCCGATGGTCACGCCGGGCCGGATCGCGGAAACCCGCTGGTCGAGTTTCAGAATCTGCTGGGAGAGCGCGTCGATCTTGGCGTTCTGCAGGTCGATCTTCTTGCTTAACGCGTCGAGTGTCACCGCGTCCGCCTTCTCTTCCGAGGGGGTCTGCGCCGAACTCGTGAAAGTCATTGCCCCAAGCAGGAGGGAAAAACAACAAAAGGCCAAACGCATCATGTCGGTCACCTTGGCAGAGAGGGAACTGGGTGGCAAGTCTCCCCGGTGAGCCGCGCCCCAGCTGACCAGAGCGCACCCGGCCGGTATTGGCTCATTTGAAAACTCCTGGAGACATATAGGCGTATTGGCCTCGCCGTTCCCTGAAAATAGCCCAGCGTTTTAACGCTGGGAAAATCGGTTAATTCAAGAGATTGAGTCCCTTTAGGGACGACAGGAGTACTGGGTAAGAGAACGGTTCTGCCGTCCCTAAGGGGACTTCGGACTCTGCTAGCAGGAAGCTCAGGGTTAAAACCCTGGGCTATTTTCAGAAGGCGAAATCAAATTGAGCCAATGCCAACAGGCGGGCCGGCTTGCCTTTCGTCGGTTTATCTTCTAGCCTTTTTGCATGCCTGAGCGCATCCAAAAGCCTCCGCTTCCCTGGGGGCCCAAGCAGGGCGACGGTGACGGGCCCCGATCCCCGGACATTTCACGACCGGACACCAGGGAGCTCCTGAAAAAGATGCGCAAAGTCGATCCGAACCAGTCCAAGCGCTATCGCCAGCGAACGGGTGAGTGATGGACCCGGTCACACTGGGGTCCGACCAGAATTTTTCTGGCATCGGCAATGATTTTCCGGCGTTGCTCCGCCGCCGGGGACTTCTGGCTCCGGTGCCGGCGCAAACGGCTCCGGTCGCAAATCCCGCCTGGATCCCCACGCAGGCCACCACCATTCTCGCCTTCAAATTTCAGGGCGGCGTCCTCGTGGCCGGAGATCGCCGGGCCACCTCGGGCAACACCGTCGTCTACGATCGCGCGGACAAAGTGCTGGAGATCGACCGGCACTCGATCATGGCGATCGCGGGAGTTCCGGCCACGGCCTGGGAAATGGCGCGGGTGCTCGAGCATTCCTTTCAATTTTTTCGGCGCACCCAGCTGCAGGAAATGAGCGTGGATGGAAAAGTGCGCGCGCTTTCGAAATTGCTGCGGGACAATTTTGGGTTCGTCCTGCAAGGCGTGGGCGTGGTCGTGCCGATTTTCGCCACCTACGATGCAGGCGCCGATCCCTCGGCCCGGCTTTACTTCTACGATGCGATGGGCGCGCAATTTGAAGTGACCGACTACGCCGCCACCGGCTCGGGATCTCCCGCCGTGCGCGGGATTCTTTATTACGAGAACACCTGGGGCAAGAAGCCGCTGGCCAAACTGAATCAGGAGGAAGCGGTAACCGTGGCCTTGCGCGCGCTCGACACCGCCGCGGAATCGGACACGGCAACTGGCGGGGTCGATCGAAACGCGAAGATCTTCCCGGTGATCAAGATCGTCTCGCGCGACGGCATCACGACATTGCCGGAAAAGCGGATCGCCGCGCTTTTCAAACGGAGCGTCGCATGATCGAAGAGCCCTACCGCTGGGTCGAAGCGATCGCGAATCGCGGCGAATACATCGAGACGCAGCTCGCCACCGGCAGCCCGATCGCCGCGGTGGGCTATCGCGACGGAATCCTGTTCCTGACCCTTGGCCGCAACCGGCAGAAGCTTTTCGAGATCTACGACCGGATCGGCCTGGGAGCGATTGGGCACCCGGGCGATATCGAGCGTTTGCGGATGGCTGCGATCGAACTGGCCAGCGCGGAGGGATTCACTCGTTCGGCGGCTGACGTTTCGCTGCGACGGCTGGCGCATTATTCGCTGAGCCCAGTCCTGAAGACGGCGTTCGAACAAGTCTACGGCGCCCCTTATCTGGCGCGCCTTCTTTTCGCGGAGATTGGGGCGAAACAGGAGGCAGATCTGTTCCTTCGTCTGGAGTACGACGGCGCCATCGCGACCAACCAGGCCGGCGTGGCCCAGGCGCGGCAGGATTTCGGCGCGATTAGCGGAACCCGGCAATCGACGGAACTAATGGAGGCGTATTTGCGCGCCGAACATTCCGCCGGCTCGACTTTTGAACGAGCACTGAAGGTTGCGCTCGATGCCTGGACGGTGGGCCACCTCGCGCTGGGCGATGGTGGGATAAAGGAACTTCCTGCGCGGGACAAGATGGTCGCCGAGAGGAAGGAACGGTTACGCGCGGCGGGGATCGAGGCAGCGATCCTGGAGCGCGACGGCAAAATCGCCATCCGGTATCGCGCGTTGACCGAGGACGAGATTCACTCTGCCCTCGGCGATTAGTTTTTCAGAGCATGTTCGGGAGAGTCGCGGGGGAGCAGAGGGCAGGACGGCCGCTCCTGGCTTGGAGCGGCCTGCTCGTCATGGTCGCAGCGTTCGTTTGGTTGCAACTCCTGTCGCCCCCTCGGAAGCCGCAAGTCGAAGTCGAGGTGCCAGCTTCGGAAGGTCCGTTCGCGGTCGTCGTCCTTGACCCGGGGCACGGCGGCCAGGATTCCGGAACAATAAAGGCCGGCCTGCTGGAAAAGGAGCTGACCCTGGATGTCGCCCAGCGGGCACAACGGCTCCTGCAAGCTCAAGGTTTTGTCACCGTCCTCACGCGCACCGGCGACACCCATGTTTCGCTGGCGGAGCGCGCCGCAGTGGCCAACGCGCAATCCAAATGCGTTTTCGTCAGCATTCATTTTGACGACGCTAACAAGTCAGCCGCCACCGGCGTGGAAACCTATTTCGCCGCCCGGCAGATTTCGAAGATAAACCCGGTAGCTTGGTTGCCTTTTCTCCAACGGACTGCTGCGGACACGGCCAACGCGGAAAGTCAGAGCCTGGCCGACCGAATCCAGGAGGCTCTGGTTGCCCATACCCAGGCGGTGAATCGCGGCACCGCCTCGCAACAATTTTTTGTCATCGCGAACGTGCGCCACCCGGCCGTCCTGGTGGAAGGCGGTTTTCTCACCAACACGGACGAAAAAAACAAACTCGCCACCGCG